>CBIHOC010000013.1:0-130147 GCA_966211705.1 uncultured Chryseobacterium sp. | reverse complement strand
CTGTCGGTGCCGTTGCCCATCTGGATGATCTTCCCGCTTGCGTTCATCATGGGCGTAGGCATGGCGGGTGTGGGCATGTCGGTGATGCACGATGCGGCGCACGGCTCCTTTTCGGACAAAGGCTGGCTGAACGATCTCGCCGGGGGAACGATCTACCTCATCGGGAGCAACTTGCTGAACTGGAAGATCCAGCACAACCTTTTTCACCACACGTACACCAACCTGGAAGGGCTGGACGAAGACATCAACACGAAAGCAAAAGTCGTTCGCCTTTCCCGGCACGCGCCGCTGCGGAAGATCCACCGCTTCCAGTACCTGTACGTTTTTCTCCTTTACGGCTTCATGACCTTGTCGAAGCTGTTCGGCGACTTCGGCCAGCTTTGGGGCTATAACAAGAGAGGCATCACGCGCGCGCAGAAAGCCATCCCGCGACGCGAGTTCATCAAAATGACCACCGCCAAGATCATCTACATGTTCGTCGCCATCGGCCTGCCGATCCTCGTCACCGACTTTCCCTGGTGGATGATCCTGCTGGGTTTCCTCGTGGTGCATGCAACGGCGGGCGCGATCATGAGCGTGATCTTCCAGCTGGCGCACGTGGTGGAAGGCGCCGACCAGCCGCCGCTGAACAGGGAAGGCAACATCGACAACGAATGGGCGGTGCACGAGCTGCTGACGACGGCGAACTTTTCGAAGAACAACAAGCTTTTAGGCTGGTACATCGGCGGACTGAATTTCCAGATCGAGCACCATTTGTTCCCGCACATCTGTCACATCCATTACAAAAAGATCTCGCACATCGTGGAGCAGACTGCAAAAGAATTCGGCCTGCCATACAACCAGAAGCCTTCCTTCGGCGATGCGCTCATGTCGCACATCCGCATGCTTAAGGAATTGGGCCGCCAGGCGATGCTCCCGGCAAAAACCTCTCACGGCTGATATGTATAAAACCCCGTATCCTGTTTCATTTCAGCGCTTGCCTGCTTCTTTTGAAAAGAAAGGAACGGCATTCCTTTTCCATGTATTTTTGACCCTCAATTCCGAATAATGGCCAAGCAACGACGCGGATTCGCGCAGGAACATCCTGCAAAAGACGGAATGCCCAAAGCAAAGCTCACCGGTAAGGCGCTGAAGCGCTCGGGCCGGCTGTTCAGCTTCATGGGAAAACACCGGTGGAAATTTTACGTCGGCTTGCTTTTTCTCGGGCTCACCGCGGCCACGGCGTTGATCTTCCCGTACCTGCTCGGCCAGCTCATCGGTCTCATCGGGAACGATCCTGAGCTGAAAGCGCCTTCGCTGGAGCTGATGGAAAAGCTGGAGAACACGTATCTCACCTCCGAAGCCGGGCAGAAACTGCTGGCCGCGGCGAAGATCGTGGGCATCCAGCTCATCATCCTGTTCAGCCTGCAGGCCGTCTTTTCGTTCTTCCGCGTGTACATGTTCTCACAGGCCACGGAGAACATGCTCGCCACATTACGCCAGGTTACGTTCGCAAGGCTCGTGCGCATGCCCATGTCGTTCTTTTCGAAGAACCAGGCTTCCGAGCTCAACAGCCGCATCAGCTCCGACATCACGCAGATCGGCGATACGCTCACGACGGGCGTTGCGGAATTTCTCCGGCAGTTCATCATCGTGGTCGGCGGATTGATCTGGATCTTCACGATCTCGTTCAAGATGGCGCTGATCATGCTCGCCGTCATTCCCCCGGTCGCGATCATCACCGTGATCTTCGGAAGAAAGATCCGCAAGCATTCACGCAACGTGCAGGACAAGATCGCGGAGTCGAACATCATCGTGGGGGAAAGCCTGCAGGGAATTACGAACGTGAAATCGTTCACCAACGAAGGCTACGAGATCGGCCGTTACCGGAAAAGCAATCTCGTGGTAATCAAAGAAGCGATCCGTTATGCCATTTCACGCGGCTCGTTTTTTTCGTTCATCATTTTCTGCCTCTTCGGTTCCATCATGCTCATGGTGTACATCGGCGTGACGATGACAGCCGCAGGCGACATTTCCGCGGGCGACATGATGTCGTTCATGTTCTTCACGCTGTTCATTGCCGCGTCCCTCGGTGGTTTGCCGGAACAATATGCGCAGATCCAGCGCGCGGTGGGCGCTTCGGAACGCATTTTCGAATTGCTCGACGATGAGGTGGAAACGGTGAACGATAAAGAGGAACGCGAGCGCGGGCGATTGAAGCTGAAGGGTGAAGTGCAATTTAAAAATGTCGCCTTCTCCTACCCCACGCGAAAAGAGTTCACCGTGCTTTACGATGTCGGCTTCGAAGTGAAACCGGGGGAAACGATCGCCATCGTCGGCCCCAGCGGCTCGGGGAAATCCACCATCGCGCAATTGCTCCTGCGCTTTTACGATCCCGGCAGCGGAACGATCCTGTTCGACGGCAAAGACGCGAAATCCTACGACCTCACCGAGCTGCGCGAAAATATGGCCATCGTTCCGCAGGACGTGCTGCTCTTCGGCGGAACGATCCGCGAGAACATCGCGTACGGAAAACCCGGCGCCACCGAAGAAGAGATCGTCGACGCCGCCCGCAAATCCAACGCGCTGACGTTCATCGAAAGCTTCCCCGATAAATTCGAAACGAAGGTCGGCGACCGCGGCATCCAGCTTTCCGGCGGGCAGCGCCAGCGCATCGCCATCGCCCGCGCCGTGCTGAAAAATCCCGCCATCCTCATCCTCGACGAAGCCACCAGCTCCCTCGACTCGGAAAGCGAGCGCGTGGTGCAGGAAGCCCTCGACCAGCTCATGATCGGCCGCACGTCTTTCGTCATCGCCCACCGCCTCTCCACCGTCCGCACCGCCGACCGCATCCTCGTCATCGAAAAAGGGAAAGTGGTGGAAAGCGGCACGCACGAAGAGCTCATCCAGGTCGACAATGGCCTTTACCGCAGCCTGAGCCGGTTGCAGTTCCAGGGAAGCGAGGTGATGTAAATTTTCTTTTTAAACCTCGAAGGTTTGCCGGCGCGCTGCCTGTGCGCAAACCTTCGAGGTTTAAAAAGAAAATTTATTTCACCCACCCCATCGGTCCTTTGGGATCGACCCAGATGGCGATTTCGTTCCAGGGGATGGAAGCGTCGGCGGGGCCGGGGTTTGTATTGTGGAACGTATAGCCGTAATACAGCTCGATGCCGTACGGTGTGACGTAGAAATTCGAAAAGCCGGGCGGGATCATCGACGTGTCGGAATCGTCTTCGGCGGCGAGCTCGTTGCTGTAATGGCGGTAAGCGGCTTTGCTGAGCGCGAGGCGGTAGCCGGGGATAAAAATATCTTCGAGCGTCAGCGAATCGCCGGTGGCCAGGTCGTAGGAACGGTTGACGGCCCCGGACGCGTCTTCCCCGCCGGAATTTTGCGTGTACCGGAAGCTGACGGAAAGCACGCCGTTCCCGTTCCAGGTGACGTTGCAGGCGGCATCGAAGGTCCAGAACTGGTCGCGCGAACGGTACATGCTATCGATCGCCTCGTAGCCGGTGAGGAGGCCGCAGGAATAGGTGACGCAGTGGCAGGCAAGCCGGTCCATGTCCGCAGGCGAGCGATACACCCGCGTCGAATCTTCCGCGTAGCCCGACATGGAAAGGTTGTGAAAGACAGAGCTGTTGATCTTTTGCGCGATGGAAGGATCCGTGCATGCCACACGCATGGTTTCGAGAACGCAGCGCACGCCGCCAACCGTATCGCCGTGCATGTTGATCAATGCGGAATCGTGCACGACCTCTTTGACCAGCAGGTCGACACCGTTCATCCCGCACGCGCGCCAGAGGCGGAAAGGAAGCTTTCGTTTCCCGCCGGCGCTCGTCCATGTTCCCTCGAGCGAGGTTGCGGCAAGCTTTCCGAAAAATGTTCCTGTCGTGTCGGGTGGAAAACGTTCGGGCGCGATCGCAAATTCTTCGAGGAAAAAATTCCCGTTCTCCGTTCGCTGCCCGTACACACCGAAATGCCCGCGGCGGTTCACGTAATGATAAAAGCCTGTGAGCGTGTTCGACGTATCGTTCGTCCACAACGTCATTTCCACGTTCATCTTCCCGATCGTTCCTGCGTAATAAAAAGCTTCTGCCGTCGCGCCGTGCGTGGAAACCGCGGGAAACAGCAGGAGCAAGAAAAGCCAGCGCATCATGCGCTACAAATATCCGCCTTTCCTCCGCGTAAAATCCTGACCGAAATCACTCCAGGAAATAACGGAGATTGAGGCTTGACCGCAGCCTCGACCAGGGATCGCCCGGATCGAAGAAATTCTCCACTCCGGCGGAAGCGAACACGCCGAGCTTTCCACCCAGTTTCGCCTCAAGACCGAAATTGATGAGCAGTGATTGGTCAGGAGCAGGGCTACGCTCCTTATAGCCATTCCATTTATACTGCGTTTCTGCAAAACCCCGCACTTTCGCATCGCCGTAATAATAACGAGCGCTGAAAGAGAGTGTTGACACCAATCCAAGTGAATCAGGATTCGCTGAAACCCGACCGAATCCCCCGAGCAAAATTTGAGAATGGGTAGACTTTTTACCGGGACGGAATGCTAACGTAACCCATGCGTTTACCATATTGTAACGTACATCTTTGACTACAGTATCTCCCGACTGGCCGACCCATGCGGCGGCGAAATCCCAACGGAAATCATTCCAGTGCTCGGCTTCGTATTTCGCCAGCATGGTTTCAAAGCGTCCCAGATTGTATACATCTTTGTACTTCTTAAGTGAATCGGGAAGGTCCCGTTTTGCGAGCCATGCCTCGAAGTTCGCAGCAAGAGCAGAATCCTCTTTATTCTGCGGACTTTCAATCCTCAGAATGATCGAAGTCGTCGGAGTTTGGTTTACAGAAATAAGATAAGCGCTGGTCAGTTTGCGACTAGCATCCGAGTGAGCTTCCGCAGTGCGGTTGAGGTATTTATTGAGTGCCGGGTTGTCTTCTTTTCGTGTGTATTGGTAACGCACCCCAAGCGCGATACGGAAAGGGTCTTGCTCCACATTGTCTTCAAATTTCGTAGCCATGTTAAAAGACAAACCATAGGCGAACCTTTTCCACTTGCTGCTGCCATATTCGTCGATTGTCCAATATTTCGAAGCAATTCTTCCAGGCGAAAATTCCAATGCGAAATTCCGGGGTAGCGCGAGCCCCTGGCTGGTCACGTACGGCGCTAATGTAAACGCGAATGTTTTCAGGTCGGTGGGGCGCAACACATTGCTGGGATCAATGTCGAGCGACTTAAACGCGGGATTGTCCGGCACCTGGAACGGTACTTTATATTCGAATACCGTATCCAGCACATTACCGTCCGACTGGGCAAATGCAGTTGAGGTCAGAGCCGCAGCTAAAAGGGAAAAAGTGAACTTTTTCATACGGGATTATTGTTGAGGGTTAGCATATATACCTGGCCGGGCTTTTTTTCTGAATTTGCCGCCACAGTCCCGCTGAACAACGTAGAACTTTTCACCAGCGTTTGCACACCGTTAGCCGTCTGGTAAAATTCAACGACAATGCTTGCCTCAATAGGCGAATCAGTATAATTCCTGAGGTTACCAAGTATATAGGTGCTCCGCCCGTTTTGTTGGGAAGCGGTTTCATTGACATTTTTTTCAAGTGGATATTCCTCTCCATTCACAACCGGATTTGGCCCCCACAAAATCGTTACCTGATCAGTTTCATCATACTCGATGCGAGCGGTAGCGTTGAGAATACCCGTTATCAAAACTTTCACGCTTAGCTTTTGTGCTGTTGCAGTGTAGTTGATTTGTTCCATAAAGTAAAGAGGGTTGGTTGGTGACGCAATTAAAACCATTCAACCCAATTAAGCCGTTTTTAAACGGATAAGTTATTAACAGGCTTCAACAAATGATAATTAACAATGACAAACGATAAAATGACAAACGATAAATGACAAAGCACACCCTGAATACGTCTCCTTGATCCTGCTCAAGATGACTACCTACAACCCAAAATCTCAAGCCGGCACGTAGATCACTTTCTTCGTTTCGAAAAATTCTTCTTTGTAATACTTGCTCAGCGGGTATTCCACCATGCGTTTCGCCACGAACCTGAATTCATCCGCCAGCTCCCCGCCTTTCAGCAGCAGCCACCCGTTCGGCAGCGCGTTCTGTCCCTTTCTTTTGATGAGCTTCGTCGTCCACCGGTTCAGGTCGCTCCATTGCGCCACCGCGCGCGACACCACGAAATCGTATTGTCCTTTCAGCTCTTCCGCCCGCTTCTGCTCCGCTTTCACATTCTCCAGCTTCAGCGCAGCCGCCACTTCGTTCACCACCTTGATCTTCTTCCCGATCGAATCGACAAGGTGAAATTTCACATCCGGGAACAGGATCGCCAGCGGAATTCCCGGGAAGCCGCCGCCCGTGCCCACGTCGAGAATTTCCGATCCCGCTTTGAAACGCATCACCTTCGCAATGCCCAGGCTGTGCAGCACGTGGTGCATCATGAAATTTTCCATGTCCTTCCGGGAGATCACGTTGATCTGTGCGTTCCATTCTTCGTAAAGCGGCTGCAGTGCGGAAAATTTCGCCTGCTGATCGGAAGTGAGGTCGGGGAAGTAGGATTGGAGAAGGGAGTCAGTAAGCATCGAAAAAAAGTCGGATCGGAAATTCCTGGGGAAAAAGAAGATTATTGGGGTCGGATACTATCCGACCCCAATTAGATTTTCCCCTGGGTATTTTTTAATACGTTGAAGAGAAATTCCCGTGCGCGGAAAAGCTGCGCTTTCACGGTTCCCAGCGGAAGCTCGAGCTGGTCGGCGATCTCTTCGTAGGAGAGTTCCTGGAAGTAGCGCATCTCGATGAGCGTGCGGTAGCGCGGCTTCATTTTGTCGACGAGCTCGCGGAGCATGATGATCTTCTGCTTCTTCATGATGTGCTCTTCGGGATCGAGCGCTTCGGAACGCAGGTCCATCACCATTTCACCGCCTTCGTCGTCTTCGATGGGCTGGTCGATGGAGAACGTGTTTTTCCGCTTGCGGCGGATGAAGTCGATGCAATTGTTCGTGGCGATGCGGAAGAGCCAGGTGCTGAACGCGAAGTTGGGCGTGTACTGGCTGAGACGCTTGAAGGCTTTGCCGAATGCTTCCACGGTCAGGTCTTCGGCGTCGTCCTTGTTGTTCACCATTTTGAGCAGCATGTAATACACCGAATCGCGGTAACGGCCCATCAGCTCGGCATAAGCGCGCTGGTCGGCTTCTTCGAGCGCACGGCGCACAAGCTTATAATCGTACAAAGCTTTGTCCGAGAGGTTTTCGTTTTCGCTCAATTCCATCTGCGCTTGCGTTGAAACATGCGTGAAAAAGTGATGACCGGGTAGAACAGCATAAGGAGTATTTCCATCGGCGGGGCCAGCAGCAGCAGGTCGCGCTCACCCAGGCGTTTCATCGTAAAATTAAAGGTAATCATTTGAACTGAGAAACGCAGCAGGAACGCGCCGAGTACGACGTATGGCTGAAAGTTTAAGACCAGCGCCGCAATAAAACAGCCGAAAAAAAGCCACTGGCTCGCCACGTAAAGCCCCAGCGACAGCTTATGCCCGGCACGGTAACGCTTCCCCGTTTCGAGGTGACGCCTTTTCTGGAACCACCATTCGCGCAGCGTGCGCTTCGTGCGGGAATAACAAAAACTTTCGGTACCGATCTCGATGCGCGTGTTGCCGCGCGCGGCCACTTCGTTCACGAACAAATCGTCGTCGCCGGAGGGAATATGGTAATGCGAAGCAAAACCTTTGTTGCGGTAAAACAATTCTTTGCGGTACGAGAGGTTTCGTCCCACGCCCATGTACGTCACGCCGGCCAGCGAGTACGACAAGTATTGCATGCCGATGAAGAACGTGTCGAAACGGATGAGCTTGTTCAGCCAGCCTTTTCCCCGCTCATACGGTCCATAGCCGAGCACGATCTCCGTTTTATCCGTGAAATGCTGGGCCTTGCTCCGCAGCCACTGGTTGCTGGCCGGGCGGCAGTCGGCGTCCGTCATCACGAGGAGATCGTACTTCGAGCCTTTGATGCCCATCATCACCGCCACCTTTTTTCCGTGCTGGTAATATTCGTCCTCCTTGATCGTAACGATCTTCAGTCGCTTGTGCTTCTTCGCGAATTCTTCCAGCACGTCGCCGGTGAGATCGTAAGAGCAATCGTTGACGACGACCACTTCGAACTCGGGATAATCCTGTTCGAGGACGAGCGTGAGGTATTGCGTGAGGTTGCGTTCTTCATTGCGCGCGCAGATCACCACGGAAACCGGCGGGAGCGTTTCTGCCACGGCGGGGCGCTGGTGGCGGGCGAGGCGGGCAAAGAAAAAGAGGTAATAGAACAGCTGGACGAGCAGCGCGAACAGGAGCACCCAGAACACGATCATCCCGGCCGACAGCGTAGTGACGTCACTGATAAGAATATCCAGCATCGCTAACAAAGGTAGGTACGGGCAAGCGGTGCGGCTTCGGGCTTTACGCCGGATATGAACAAAGAAATTAACATCCTGTGAAGAAAGCCAAACCTTATCTTTATAGGATAAAACCTGGTTCCACATGATCAAGCCCATTCTTGTTTTGCTGGTTGCAGCAACGGCCGGCATGATGCTCACGTCGTTTAATACGCCCAAACCTTCCGAGGTAACCATCACCATCAGCGACGGGACGCTGAGCATCAACGGCAAGGCCATCACGCCCTCCTGGAAGCGGAAACACTGCGAAAAAATACTGGGGAAGGCGAACCGGGTGGACAAAGACAACAATAACGTGTACACGTATGATTCCCTTTCCATCCTCCTGTACGAAACCGGCGCCAGCCCCGGAGCGCTGACGGAGATCCAGGCGCATTTCCGCGTGCTCGAGCCGGACGACCTCACGCCGAAAGGCAGCGGTTTCAAAGGAAAGATCGTCATCGACAACGTAGAGATCACTCCCGCCCTCAAGCCTGCGGCGCTGGAGGACAAGCTGGAAAAATGGAGGAATACGGGATGCCACATCGACCATTGCTACCGCTTTGCAAACAAAGGCATCTACATCTTCTTCCAGTTCAACGCGGACGAGAACGAGCTGACGGACGTGAGCATCGGGCCGGACAGGCGGAAATAATTTCACCATCCGCAGAATGGTCTATATTTGCAGCACCCATCTTAAAAAAAATCACATGCACCGTTTTTCACGCATCCTCGCCGGCATCACACTTTTCTTCGTCAGTGTCGCTTTCGTTTCCGATTCCACGGGACTGACCTCGCTTTCCATTAAAAAAGGAATATTCAAAGCCAATAACGCGGTTGTCAACGACGACTGGCAGCTGAAAGACGTGGTTGCGGCGATCGGAACTGCGGAACGCATCCGCGACGGGTACAACCGCACGCATACCTACGACAACTGCGGCGTGGTGCTGTTCGAAGAATTCGTGGAGGAAAAAGGTACCGGCAACCTCAAGGAATTCCAGGTCTATTTCCTGGAGCCCGAAAAGAACAACGTCACACCGACGGGTGTTTACAAGGGAACGGCGAAAGTCGACAAGCTTACGGTCAGCAAAAGCCTTACACCCTCTGTCATGCGCAAGAAGCTGAAAGGCTGGAAAGAAACCGACGCTTACATGGAGAACAGCTACCGCATGGCAAAGAGCGGCATCTATATCTATTTCATGTTCAATTCCAGCGAGACCGGCCTGGTGAAGATCAGCGTCGGGCCGGATAAGAAGTAATTGCAGTCGCCGGCGGATGAGGGAAAGATTATTTTTTAAACATCTTTCGATGCATCGTTTATTCCGCACATTGGCCTGCATCCTGTTTTTACTGGCGAATGCTTCCTTCTTTTCGGAAGCTCCCGGGCTGAAAAGACTTTCGATTAAAAAAGGAGAGTTCAGGATCAATAACGTTTTAGTGAGTGGCGACTGGAAAATGAAAAATGTCTGGGCTGCGCTTGGGCCCGAGCCAATGCTCCACAATTACAGCAGTTGTACTTATACACATAGTGGTGTCCTGGTTTACAGGTTAAAGAGCGATACAAGCCTGCTCACGGAATTCCAGGTCTTTTTTTCGGAACCCGAACGGGAGTCTGGCGGTAATCCCAGCCACCTTTTTACCGGCCCGGCGAAAATAGACAAGCTTGTCGTCAGCAAAAACCTGTCGCCCGCCGCAGTGCGCTCCGGGCTGAAAGGCTGGAAAAATGACAATTGCAACATAAAGCACCATATTCGAATGAGCCAAAACGGTATTTATGTTTTTTTTGTTTTTAATACTGCCGAAACCGCGCTGGAGAAGATCTGCGTCGGCCCTGACAAGAAATAATTTCAATTCCCCGCCACGTGCAGCTCATGTAAAGTGCTGCAGGCAAAACAGCCCGGCATTCGCTTCCATTTCCCGGCCCCGCGCGCATCATCCTCAATTAAGTTGAAGCTCGTCCCTCCATTCTCCCAACTCATTCCCTCCCCAATCCCCTAATCCCCCATCCTCCCTATCTTTACCTCCTTGAAATTTGACCTCCTTCATACCGATCCCCGCTCCTCCGCCCGCGCGGGGCTGATCACTACAGACCACGGCGCGATCGAAACGCCGATCTTCATGCCTGTCGGAACGGCGGGCACCGTGAAAGCCGTTCACCAGCGCGAGCTGGAAGACGACATCCGGGCGCAGATCATTCTCGGTAATACGTACCACCTCTACCTGCGCCCCGGGCTCGACGTGCTGGAAAGCGCGGGCGGGCTGCACCGCTTCAACGGGTGGCACAAGCCCATTCTCACCGACAGCGGGGGCTTCCAGGTGTATTCACTTTCCCACCGCCGCAAGCTGAACGAGGAAGGCGTGGAATTCGCCTCGCACATCGACGGCTCGAAGCACATCTTTACGCCCGAACGCGTGATGGACATCCAGCGTACGATCGGCGCCGACATCATCATGGCGTTTGACGAGTGCACGGCGTATCCCTGCGAATACGGCGAGGCGAAAAAATCGATGGAGATGACGCACCGCTGGCTGAAACGCTGCACCGGCCGTTTCGATTCCACGCCTGAGAAATACGGCTACAGCCAGGCGCTTTTCCCCATCGTGCAGGGAAGCACCTACAGCGACCTGCGCAAAGCTTCGGCGGAATTCATCGCGGAGCAGGGGCGCGAAGGCAACGCCATCGGCGGGCTTTCCGTGGGCGAGCCGGCGGAAATGATGTACGAGCTCACCGCGCTGGTCACCGGCATCCTGCCCAAAGACAAGCCCCGCTACCTGATGGGCGTCGGCACCCCGGCAAACATCCTGGAATGCATCGCGCTGGGCGTGGACATGTTCGACTGCGTGCTGCCCACGCGCAACGCCCGGCACGGCCTGCTGTTCACGCGAAGAGGAATAATCAACATCCGCAACGAAAAATGGAAGAACGACCACAGCCCGGTCGACCCGGAGGGCACGGCTTTTGTGGATGAACGCTATTCCCGCGCCTATCTCCGCCACCTGTTCCACAGCGATGAGATGCTCGGCCCGATGATCGCCTCGGTGCACAACCTCGGGTTCTATCTTTCGCTGGTGAAAGAAGCACGGGAAAACATTATCGCCGGAACATTCGCGCAATGGAAAAATGGATTAGTACCTGAACTGGAAAGAAGACTGTGACTTCGATACGCTGCGCTACTCAGTCTGACAGCTTTTGTTCGAAAATCTGTCAGACTGAGTAGCCCGAAGGGCGTATCGAAGGCTGACAACAACCGAAAATGACACTCCTGGCAAAGCTCGACCGTTACATCCTGGGGAAATTCCTCGGCACGTTCGTGTTTTCCATTTTGCTCATCACCGTCATCGTGATCGTGTTCGACATTTCGGAGAAGATCGAAGACTTCATGACGCATGATGTTCCGCTGAAGGAGATCGTGTTCGATTATTACGTGAACTTTCTTCCCTATTTCATCAACCTCTACAGCCCGCAGTTCACGCTTATCGCTGTCGTCTTTTTCACGTCCCGCATGGCGTCCCGCACGGAGATCGTCGCCATCCTGAGCGCGGGCGTCAGCTTCAACCGCTTTCTCCGGCCTTATCTCATCGGCGCCACGCTCATCGCCGGCTCTTCCCTGCTGCTCAACACGATCATTCTTCCCGAAGCCAACAAAGTGCGTCTCGAATTCGAATCGAAGTACGTGGGCAGCCAGTTCGTTTTCAACGAGCGCGACATTCACCGCCAGATCGCGCAGGGTGTGTACATCTACATGGAGCATTACAACAACCTGGAGAATGTCGGTTCACGGTTCACGCTGGAAAAAATGAACGGCCGCGAAATGGAATTCAAGCTTTCCGCCCGCGAGATCCGCTGGGACAGCGTGAAGAGCCGCTGGTCGATCATCGACTACAACGCGCGCCACATCAAGGACCGCACGGAAACGCTTATCCGCGGCGACCGCATCGACACGGTGCTGAACCTGAACCCGAACGATTTCAAGCGCGCCCAGAACCGCATGGAAAGCATGACCTCTTCGGAGCTGAACCGGTTCATCGAAAATGAAAAGATGAAAGGCTCCGACAACGTGCAGTATTTCGAGATCGAGAAGTACAAGCGCATCGCGTTTCCCTTCGCCACGTTCATCCTCACGCTGATCGGCGTGGCGGTTTCGAGCCGGAAAGAACGCGGCGGAACAGGCCGTCACCTCGCCACCGGCATCGCGCTGGGATTCATCTTCATCGTGTTCATGCAGGTGTTCATGTCGTACGCGCAGTCCGGCGTAATCCCCGCCTACATCGCGGTGTGGATACCGAACGCGATCTTCCTCGTCGTTTGCATTTTTATGTTGCGGAGAGCGCCGAAGTGAAATCAAAACCACGGAGGGCACGGAGGACGCCCGCTATTTGTATACACAGAGAAACACTGAGGAGTTTTCTCCGTGTTTCCCTGTGAAATCCCCCTGTGCACGCTGTGGTTTTGAAAAAATATCGTAGCAACTACAATTCCCCTTCCCACATCAACATTCCGGGGAAATCCAATTTTTTCTTTTCAGCAAAAATCCCGTACACCGCAGAACCGCTTCCGCTCATGCCTGCGAAGATCGCGCCTGCGTTGTAGAGCTTTTGTTTCACTTCGGCGATTGCAGGAAATTTCGGAAAAACGGACGCTTCGAAATCGTTTTTGACAACGTCTTTCCATTCCGCGATCGGGTGCGACGGAATATATTCTTCGAGCGAAAATGCCGGTTTCCCCGGGACAATATTCGCGAACGCATCCGCCGTGCTCACGTGTATGCCGGGATAAACAACGACGGCATGATAACCTTTCAGCGAAAAGTCGATCGATTCGAGCTGGTCGCCGCGGCCTTCGGCGAAAACGGGTTTATTCGTAATGAAGAACGAGCAATCGGCGCCGAGCTGTTTGGCGTAATGATGCAGTTCGCCCCATGCGAGGTTCAATTCAAACAGCTCGTTCAGCGCGCGGATGAAAAAAGCGGCGTCGGAAGAACCTCCGCCTAATCCTGCGCCCATGGGAATGATCTTGTGGAGGTGCGCTTTGACCGCCGGCATGGGGTAATCTTTCGAAATAAGATGATACGCTTTCACGCAAAGATTGTCCCGGGGATCGCCGGGAATGGCAAGGCCGGAAGAAGAAAACGTGACGCCGCTTGCCTGCGAATCGTCGGGCAAAACTTCGAGAATATCTTTCCACCCGATGGGATAAAAAACCGTTTCGAGGTTGTGGTACCCGTCCGGCCGCTTTTCCACGACGTGCAGCCCGAGGTTGATCTTGGCGTTGGGATAAACGATCATCGGGACAAAGATTCAAAAGTTGATTCACATGAACCGGCTCTTCCTGTCATATTGACAAAAATCACCGTATTTTTTATCATAACACACTGATTTACAATCGGCAATTGGAAATCGGCAATTGGAAATTTCTTTTTAGGTACTTTTGCCCCTCAACCAACGGAGTTCTCAATGAATTATCTCGATTTCGAGAAACCCATCGCTGAGCTGATCGAGCTTCGCGAGAAAATGGTGCAAACGGCGGAAAAGAGCGGCGTGGATGTTTCCAAATCGCTCGCGGAGATTGAAGAAAAGATCGAGTCCAGGCGGAAAGAGATTTTCAGCCAGCTCACACCCTGGCAGCGCGTCCAGCTCTCGCGCCATCCCGACCGGCCCTACACGCTCGATTATATCAAGACCATTTGCGGCGAAACGTTCGTGGAGCTTCACGGCGACCGCACTGTGAAGGACGACAAAGCCATGGTGGGCGGCTTCGGCATGGTCGACGGCCAGTCGGTGATGTTCATCGGCCAGCAGAAAGGCCGCAACACGAAGCTGCGCCAGTTCCACAACTTCGGCATGCCCAACCCGGAAGGCTATCGCAAGGCGCTCCGCCTGATGAAGCTGGCGGAGAAATTCGGCAAGCCCATCGTTACGCTCATCGACACGCCCGGCGCATTCCCCGGACTCGAAGCGGAGGAACGCGGGCAGGGAGAAGCCATCGCGCGCAACCTGCTCGAAATGGCCCAGCTCAGAGTGCCCGTCATCTGCATCATCATCGGCGAAGGCGCATCCGGCGGCGCGCTCGGCATCGGCATCGGCGACCGCGTGCTCATGCTCGAGAACACCTGGTATTCCGTCATCTCTCCCGAATCCTGCTCGTCCATCCTCTGGCGCAGTTGGGACCACAAAGAACGCGCGGCCGAAGCGCTGAAGCTCACCCCGCAGGACATGCTCGGCCAGGGCCTCATCGACGGCATCATCAACGAGCCGGTGGGCGGCGCGCATTCGAACTGGGACGAAATTTTCGCGACGGTGAAAACGGAGATCCTCAAACACCTTGCGGAGCTGAAAGCGAAGAAAGATGACGTCCGCGTGGCGGAACGGATCGAGAAGTTCTGTAAGATGGGTGTGGTGATTGAAGAGTGAAAATTCAAAGATTCAAACGTCCCGAGTACTCGGGACTATTCAAAGATTCAAAGATTGGGAAACCGTGTCATTAGCAGGCACGGTTTTTTTAATTCAATCGTGTAACTAAACGCTGAATATCAGCACCTGTTTTCTCAATCTTTGAATCATTATGGAGAAGTCAACTCTTCCGCCAGCTTCCCAAAATCCACGCCATCAAAATTCCCGGACGTCATCAGGAGCAATACACTGTTGTCCCAGTTGCGCGATTTCAATTCTTCAACCAGTTTTTTCGAATCGGTGGAAACAAGCAGGTCTTCGCGGCCGAACGCTTCTTTCACTTGCGCTTCCGTAACCGGCGGTAATTTTTTGTGCGCGATGGTGTGGGGATTGAAATAGACGAACGCTTCATCGGCCATCGCCATCGAATCTTTGTATTCCTTCAGGAAATCGGCGGTGAGGGAGCTGAAGGTGTGCAGCTCCATGCAGGCGATGAGCTTGCGGGAAGGGAATTGTTTCTTGACGGCGGCGGTGGTGGCTTTGAGCTTGGACGGGGAATGCGCGAAGTCTTTGAAGCAGCTGAACGTTCCTTTTTTCAGCACGACTTCCAGCCTCCGCGCGGCGCCTTTGAAGGATTGAATCGCTTCGTCGAACTGTTCATCCGTTACGCCGATCGCTTTGCACACGCGCCGTGCGCCTTCGGCATTCATCAGGTTGTGGTCGCCGAAAATGAGGAGGGGAATTTTCTTTCCGTTGCGGATGAGGAATGTCGTGCCGTCGACAATTTCATGCGGGGGAACCGTGTACGGCTGTTGTGAAATGTCTTTTAGCGCCCCGGATGCAACCTCTTTAAGCACGGGATCGGCTTCGCAGTACACGAGCGTTCCATTTGGTTCGATGAGGCCGACGAAAATGCGGAACTGCTCCACGTAATTGTCGAACGTCGGGAACACGTTGATGTGGTCCCACGCAATGCCGCTCAGCAGCGCAATGTGCGGGTGATACAGGTGAAACTTCGGCCGGCGGTCGACCGGCGATGCGAGGTATTCGTCGCCTTCGAGCACGATGTATTTCGCTTCGGACGTAATTTTCACCATCGTCTCGAACCCCGCAAGCTGCGCGCCGACCATGTAATCCGTGTCGATGCCGCACTGCTTCAGCACATGCAGCACCATGGCGGTGATCGACGTTTTCCCGTGGCTCCCGCCGATGACGATGCGCGTTTTGTTTTTGCTTTGCTCGTAAAGGTATTCCGGGTAGGAGAAAATTTTCAGCCCCAGCTCCTGCGCGCGCACCAGCTCCGGATTGTCTGCACGCGCGTGCATGCCGAGTATCACTTCGTCGATGCCTGCAGTAATTGCTTCGGGGTTCCACCCGGAATGCGCAGGCAGCAGCCCGTGCTTTTCCAGGCGGCTGCGCGAAGGCTCGAGAATTTCATCGTCGGAACCGGTGACTTCGTTTCCTTTCAGCTTCATGGCAATCGCCATATTGTGCATGGCGCTCCCGCCGATCGCGATGAAATGTATTCTCATAAAGGGGTGCGAATTACGTCCCGATAGCTATCGGGATACGAATTTACGAATTACGAATGACCGCGAATGTGCCACGAACGGTTTGTTATTCCTCCGGCGAAACCGTTGCGTCCCCCGCGCCTCTGCGGCATTTTTTTCCTCCTTTCCAAAACAACAGATTCGTATATTCGTACCATTCGTAATTCGCACCCGCAGCACCTACAAAAAACTTCCCTATGCGCGCTTTATCGATCATCGGCATCATCATGAGCCTCGGCGGTATTCTCACCTGCATCTTCATCATGGGCGAGGCCGATTATTACTGCTACTGCGACGACGATTATCTCTACGGCAGCAGCGACAGGACAGACGATGACGTGATAGGCGGTGCGCTCATCGCCATGCTGCTGTTCATTTTCTTCCTCGTGTATTCCATCGTATCGGCCGCCGTCAGCTTCGGCAAAAAGAACGACACGCCTCCCCCGCCGGCTACCCCGTATCCGCCCCAGCCGTATCCCGCTTACCCGCCCCAGTACGGCCAGCCGAACCCGTACACACAGCCCAACCCGTACACGCAGCCGAACCCGTACACGCAACCCAATCCCTACCAGCAGCCGAACCCGTACCAGAACCCGGCCACACCGCAGAACCCGCCGCAGAATCCGCCACAAAACCCGCCCACGCCCGGCACCGGAACTCCGCCGCCGCCGCCGCCGAACCCATGGGCACCGAAATAAAACGGTTGTCCGGGTTGTCGGTCGCAGCTTCGCTGCTTTCGGTTGTCGGTTCGCGGCTTCGCCGCTTCGGTTGTCAGTCAGCGGTGATTTCCGACGCCTGACAACCGACAACCGATTACCGAGAGCCGACACCCCCGGACAACCGACAACCGATCACACATGAAACTACACACCATAGAAACCGGCTTCTTCAAGCTCGACGGCGGGGCCATGCACGGCGTTGTGCCGAAAAGTTTGTGGAGCAAGGAAAATGTGCCCGACGAGAACAACATGTGCAACTGGGCCATGCGCTGCCTGCTCGTGGAAGACGGCAACCGCCTCGTGCTCATCGACAACGGGATCGGCGACAAGCAGGACGCGAAATTTTTCGGCCATTATTTTCTCCACGGCGACGCATCGCTTGAAAAATCACTGCGCGCGAAAGGTTTCGGATTCGAAGACATCACCGACATGTTCCTCACGCACCTCCATTTCGATCATTGCGGGGGAAGCATCCGGTACAACGGCGACCGCACGAAGCTGGAAACAGTTTTCCCGAACGCTACGTACTGGAGCAATGAAGAGCACTGGAACTGGGCCACGAAACCCAACGCGCGCGAAAAAGCCAGTTTCCTGAAAGAAAATATCCTGCCCATCAAAGAAAGCGGCCAGCTGAAATTCCTTAAACCCGGCGAAGCGCTTTTCCCCGGCTTCGAAACGATGATCACGTACGGCCACACCGGCGCCATGATGCACCCGAAAATTTCGTACAAGGGAAAAACGCTCGTCTACATGGCCGACCTGATGCCCTCCGTCGCGCACATTCCCCTGCCGTGGATCATGGCCTACGACGTGCGGCCGCTGGAAACCTTGTCGGAGAAAGAAAAATTTCTTCCCGAAGCGGCGAAAAACGAATACGTCCTCTTCTTCGAGCACGACGGCAAGAACGAATGCTGCACGGTGACGGAAACCGAACGCGGCGTAAGAGTGAAAGACAAGTTTACACTGGAAGATTTTTTCGGCTGACAACACAAGCCACAGATTACCACAGATTTCACAGATTGAATCCGTGTAATCTGTGTAATCTGTGGCTCTATTTTTGTAACGACAGCATTACCATGAAAAAGGTGTACGCCCTGCTCCTTACCTTTCCCTGTTCCCTCGCTGCACAGGAATTCACCCCGCCCGATACGGCTGCCATCCGGAAAAACCAGGTGCAATCCGTAAAGATCTATTACACCGGCACCGGCGTGGAGCATCACCTCACGAAGGAATACCGTTACGACAGGCAAGGCCATCGCGTGTTCGAACGTGAAGGGAATGCAGGCTATTATTACGCGCACACGTATAACAAAAAAGGATTTCTTGTTTCCTCCACCCAGCGCAGCATGAACGGAGATTTCATCCAGCGGTGGAACTATGACACGTACGAAGACGGAAAACCTTTTCACGTCGTCTTTTTCGCAAGCGGCGACAGCATCAATCCTTCCCGGAAATACACACAGAACCGCGACGGCCGCGTGCTCGAAGAAGCGTATTACCATAATGGCAAAATGACGCTTCACCGCACAATGGAATGGAACGGCTCCGACTGCATCCATCTCGTCGACTCCGTGCCCGGCAGCAACGTGAAAGAAACCCGGAGCGGAAAATGCATCCGCCAAAGCGTTTATTCCCCGGACAACCAACTCGTCGAAACATGGACGTTCGGGTATGAAGAGCAGGTGCTCACTTCTTCCTCTCACATCCGCCCGGGTAAAAAAACGGACGTCTATGCTTTCGAATACGATGCACGGCACAACCTCGCACGTATGACCCTCAACGGCAAAACCGCCTCCGAAAAAGAACGCGACGAATGGCTGAACACCTGGAAATTTCTCCTCCCGCGCACTTACGAAGATGAGTCCGCCTACGACCTTCCCACCGCCGACCCGATCTACGCCCACGAACTGAAACGCGACAAGAACGGCAACATCATCGAAGACAAAGTCGCCCGCGCCGAAAGCTGGTCCAACGAAAAACCCGTAGTCTTCACCTACGAATACACTCATTACACCCGCTAACCCGCGCCCCTTCTATAATCTGTGCAATCTGTGCCAATCTGTGGCTGGCCTCCCCATCACCGCCCCCGTTTACTCCCACGAACTGAAACGCGACAAGAACGGCAACATCATCGAAGACAAAATCGCCCGCGCCGAAAGCTGGTCCAACGAAAAACCGGTAGTCTTCACCTACGAATACACGCATTACACTCCGTAACCCGCACCATCGCTGAAAAAATCCGTGTAATCTGTGTAATCTGTGGCTATCTTTACAGCAAATGGCCCTCGTTTACGAACAATTCCTTTATTTCATCTCCACCCCCATCTACGTGCTGCTGATCGGCGGTGAGATCGTCTTCAGCCACATTCACGATCGCCGGTATTACACCACGAAAGGAACGCTGATGAACGTGTGGATGTCCATGCTCAACATGGGCGTCGACCTTCTCCTGCGCGGGTTTGTTTTTATTTTCCTCGCCTGGTTCTTCCAGTTCCGCGTCACGTCCATCGAGACTCCGTGGATCTACTGGACCATGCTGCTCCTTGCCGAAGATTTTATTTTTTACTGGCTCCACCGTGTCGATCATTATTGCCGGCTGTTCTGGGCGGTGCACGTCACGCATCACTCCTCCGAAGAGTTCAACCTCACCGTCGGTTTCCGTTCCTCCGTGCTGCAGCCGCTCTACCGTTTCATCTGGTTCATCCCGCTCGCCCTGCTCGGCTTCAAGCCCATCGACATCCTCATGATGTACGTCGCCACGCAGGTGTACGGCATCATCATTCACACGCAGTTCGTCGGCAAGCTCGGCTTCCTCGAGTGGTTCATGTCCACGCCTTCCCACCACCGCGTGCATCACGGCTCCAACGTGCCTTACCTCGACAAGAACATGGGCATGGTGCTCATCATCTGGGACCGCATGTTCGGAACGTTCCGGGAAGAAACCGAGGAAGTGAAATACGGCCTCACCAAAAATCTCGAACAGCCGTATCACCCCGTCAAAACCGTTTTCCACGAGTGGGCCGATATCCTCCGCGACCTTCGCAAGCCCGCGCCGCTGAAAGCGAAGTTCATGTACGTCTTCGGCCCTCCCGGCTGGAGCCACGACGGCAGCAGGAAAACATCGAACCAGCTGAGAAGAGAATTGGAAAATTCAAAATTCAACGATTCAAAATTGGAAATTGAAGATTCAGGGGCAGTTGAAATCGATGAGAAAGATCTTGCCAAGATTTAAATAGAGTTGGGCGTGCCCTTCTCTGCGTTCAGGTCGGGCTGCTGCGGGCTCCGGTCTCGTCAGAAAAAGACGAGACTAAACCCTTCGCATCCCTCACGCAAAAAAAAGCCACAGATTACACAGATTACACGGATTCAATCTGTGAAATCTGTGGCAATCTGTGGCTACACTGGATCCACATCCGGCACCACCTTCAGCTTTTTGAAATCGGGATTCGTCCTGAACAGCTGCAGCTCCTTCGCCAACATTTCCTTCAGCTTCGTGCTGTTCGCTTCCCGCTCGATCTTGATCAGGATGTTCTTCACATACTCATCCCTGATCTTCGACACCGGCGGGAATTCCGGGCCCAGCACCCGCGCGCCGAATTGCTCGCGCAGCTTTTCCGCCAGGTAATGCGCGCCGTTGTCCAGCAGCACGTGGTCCTTGCTCTTTAAGCTCAGCCGCACCAGGCGGTGGTACGGCGGGTAGTGGAACTGGTTCCGCTCCGCAAGCTCGCTGCGGTACATCGACGCGTAGTCGTGCGTGATCACGAACTGGATGATCGGGTGCATCGGGTTGTACGTTTGTATGATCACTTCCCCGCGCTTTTCCCTCCGTCCCGCGCGCCCCGCCACCTGCGCCATGAGCTGGAAGCTGCGCTCTGATGCGCGGAAATCGGGAAAGTTCATCAGCTGGTCCGCGTGGAGGATGCCCACCAGCGACACGTTGCCGAAGTCCAGTCCTTTCGTCACCATCTGCGTGCCCACGAGGATATCGATGCGGTGCGATTCGAAATCGTTCACGAGATTCTGCAGGCTGTATTTTCCCCGCGTCGTGTCGAGGTCCATGCGCGCAATCTTCGCTGCGGGAAAGATCAGCGCCAGCTCTTCCTCGATCTTTTCCGTGCCGAAGCCGCGCATCTTCAGCTCCGTGCTGCCGCAGGCCTCGCACTGGGCAGGCGGCGCCGAGGTCCACCCGCAATAATGGCAACGCAGCTGGTTCGAATGCTTGTGGTACGTGAGGCTTACGTCGCAGCGCACGCAATGCGGGATGTGCCCGCAGCTCTGGCATTCGATGGACGGCGCAAAGCCGCGGCGGTTCTGGAACAGGATGACCTGCTCCTTCGCCTCCAGCGCGCTTTCGATGCGCCCGATCAGCTGCGGGGAAAAATGCGATTTCATCAATCGCTTGCGCGCAAGTTCTTTGATGTCGACGACGGTGATCTCCGGCAGCAGCGTTCCGCCATAACGCTCCGTGAGAATCGCCAGCCCGTATCGTCCCTGCTGCGCCAGCTGGAACGTTTCCACCGAAGGCGTTGCGGAACCCATGAGCGTTTTCGCCCCGTGCAGCTTCGCCAGCCAGATCGTTCCTTCGCGCGCGTTGTAGCGGGGCGCCGGCTCGTGCTGCTTGAACGAAGGATCATGCTCTTCGTCGATGATCACCAGCCCGAGCGGGCCGAATGGCAGGAACATCGCCGAGCGCGCGCCGATCACGACAAGCGGTTTGTTTTTCAGCACCGCCTGCCACACTTCCACGCGTTCGTTCTCGTTAAAGCGGGAATGGTACACGAGCACTTTTTCCCCGAAATGTTTTTGCAGGCGAACGATCAGCTGCGTGGTGAGCGCGATCTCCGGGAGCAGGTAAAGCACCTGTTTCCCCGCGTCGAGCTGCTCCGTGATCAGGCGGATGTACACTTCCGTTTTCCCGCTCGACGTAACGCCGTGTAAAAGGCAAACGTCTTTTTCCGCAAAATGCCCGCGGATATCTTCCAGCGCTTTTTCCTGGTGCGGGCTCAATACAAGGTTTTTGACCGAGCTTTCCTTCAGCAGCAGGCGCGACACTTCCAGCTCTTCCGTCACAAAAATTCCGCGCTTCACGAGCGAAGAAAAAATTCCGTCGCCCGCGCCGGAGGCTTTCAGCAGGTCGCTTTTCCGCACCGCTTTCGGATCTTTTCCATAGCGGTCCGAAAGATGCACGTACGCCATCAGCAACTGCAGCTGTTTGAACGCGCGTTTCTCGAGCTGGCCGAATGCTTCTTTCAGTTTTTCTTCGTCGTTGAATTCCTCCGACAGCCGCACGTAAGTTTCATATTTCGGCTGGTAGCGTTGCTGGATCTCTTCGTACACGAGCACCACGCCTTCATCCAGCATTCTGCGGATCACCGGGTAAACGCTTTTCCGGTCGAGGATCGCGCTGATGTCTTCCAGCGTCAGCGTCTGCCGCACGTCCAGCGCTTCGTATAATGCGAACGCTTCGTCGTCGAGCGTTTTCCGGTCGCCTTCCCACGCCGCGTTCAGCACCACGCGCGTTTCGCTCGTCAGCCGCAAACCCGAGGGCAGGGCCGCCAGCATCACTTCCCCGCGCGTGCAGAGGTAATATTTCGAGATCCATTCCCAGAAATTCAGCTGTGTGGCCGTCACCACCGGTTCCGCATCCAGCACCGATTCCATGAACTTCGTGGAGTACGGCGGCGGCGTTTCATGCACTTTGCTGACGATGGCCGAATACAATTTATTTTTCCCGAACTGCACCACCACCCGCACGCCCGGCCGCACCGCGTCGTTCAGCGCCTGGGGAACGCGGTAGGTGTACAAATTCGGCAACGCCAGGGGAAGAATGACGTCGGCGAAATAATCAATCCGGGACATGGGTTAAAGATACAGTAGCGGAAGGTGTGGCGATCGCGGATAGAAAATTTTAATCCTGGAAAGCCCTAACCTTAAACCTCCTCACCACCCCGGCGTCCTACCCATAACCGCGTCGTGCTGAAGAAAATCGCTGTGGCGCATATTTTCTTTTTCGAATCACACTTTTCCAGGGTAGGGGTAAGAGGCCGGGGTGGTAAGGAGGTTAAGTGAAGTGGGGATCAATTAAATTGAGCGAATTCCTTAACTTTCGTTTATGCGGCAGACGCCCCCTGCCGCCGCGCATGCCATACCAATATCATGATTGCGTAGTGACCGACGTGATCCGCGAAACGGATATCCTCCGGCGCTTTTTCATTAAAGTCCCGGATGAGGTGCCGTTCAGCTTCAAAGCCGGCCAGTTCATCATGCTCGACCTTCCCATTCCAAGCAAGGTGACCAACCGCAGTTATTCCATCGCATCGCCTCCGGGGCAGCAGCCTTTCGAGCTGCTCATTTCCCTCAAGCCCGATGGGCTCGGCACGCCGCATCTTTTTTCGGAAGTCAATCCCGGCTCGACGATCAAAGTTTCCAAACCGCTCGGAAAATTTTTCCTGCCGGAAACGATCGAAAACGATCTCTGCTTCATCTGCACCGGCGCGGGTATTGCGCCTTTCCGTTCGATGCTGTTCGACATTTTTGCGAAAGACATTCCACGCAAAAACATATACATGATCTTCGGCAATCGCAAAGAAGAAGACATCGTGTACCGCGCCGAACTGGAACGGATGGCGCAGCAGCATCCCGAATTTCATTTCATCCCCACCTTGTCGCGCGCGGATGAAAGCTGGGCAGGAAAAAAAGGATACGTGCATCCCGTTTACGAAGAAATTTTTGCGGACAAACGCCCGGGCTGCTTCTACCTCTGCGGCTGGTCGGCCATGCTGAAAGAAGCGCGGGAAAGACTGGGCGCGATGGGATATGATAAAAAGCAGGTTAAATTTGAGGAATACGATTAACCTCGCTCCATGAATTGTCCTCATTGCCAGACCCCGAACGAAGCAGGCGCTTATTACTGCAAAAACTGTCGCCGCCCGCTTTCCTATTATCCGCCGCAGGGCCAGCCTGCCACTCCGTATGTTCCTTATACGCCCGCGCAGCCCGCTTCCGACCGCGGCGTGGTTGCGCTGGCCATCTATACCGGCTGGGGCATTTTTGTAAGCCTTGTATGGCTGCTCCTCCAGAAGCTGATCATTCCTTCTTTAGATCGCGGAAACGACTACAACTGGGAAACCACGAGCTTCATTTACAACATCACTTCCTGGGTAACGAACATACTTTCGCTGCTCCTCGCCATTGCGCTGGCCATACTCACGACAAACAAGCTCGCGCGGACCCTGCTCATCGTGTCGGGAGCGGTGAACCTGGTGGTTTTCCTCATTTACCAGTTCGTGAATTGATTTCCGCGTTACAACGGCTTCTTCCCGGTTGAATCCGGGTCTACATTCCCTTTGCGGTCCCAGTCGAGGTGCAGGTCCGGATCATTGCCGGGATGGAACACGAACAGCTTCCGGTTCGGCTCGCGGTACAGCACCACTTCGATCTGCGTCGTTTGATCGGGAATGATAATATCCGTGATGGTGCCCGGGGGCGCAATCGCCGTGAGCGGATCGGGCATGAAGCGGTAATGGTAGGAGCCGGATTCGGAATCGAGCTCGAAGAAATATTCATACTGCGGCTCGAGCGGGTCCAGGCAGACGTACGCATTGAAATGGTTCGGCGTGAACGTGTTCTTGTGCGTACACACCACCGTGTCGGAAGGAACTTTTTCTCCCTTCACCACCGCGCCCATCTTGAACACGTAATCATCCACCGGGTAACCGTCCTGGTCGATGAAGCGGAAATCCAGCTGCGCATACGCGGATGAAACTTCCTTGTCGCGTTCCTTCCGCAGCAGCTCGCGCGATTTTTTTGTTTCGTCGTCCAGCGCAGCGCGCACCTTTTCATAATCCGCATCCGACTGCACGCGCAGGCATTGCAGGATGTACCTGAACGATTTGTGGTTTTCGGGCGTGGAATCCGTTTTGATGCTGTTGAGAATGCCGTTGTCCGGCCCCGAATGCGTGTAGTCGCTGAACGCGCCGAACGCCACGCCTTCCACGCGCCCGATCTCCCGGAACGACGTATGGAACGCTCCGCCGTCGCGCACCGCTTCGATGCGGAGACGGCGGTGGTTGAGATTTCCCGCGCAGGCACGCACGACCATGTCCGAACCGGTCTCGTAGTTGGCCGGCATGATCTTCGATTTGAACCAGCTGCCCACGCCCTGCTCCACGCGATCGCCGGTGAGGCTGTAGGCGCGCATGCCTTTATTTTTCCACGTTGAAGGATCGAGCCATTGCTCGTTGAGGTCGAACGAAAATTCGCTGGCCAGCTCGAGCGAGTTCAGCACCCGCGCGCCCGTGTCGCCGAAATACACCGCGTTCGCCAGCATGGATTTCCCGTGGTGCGCCAGGCGCGAGCCGAAGTGCGGGGGCGCAAGGAAGACGACGTTCTTCAGCCCTTTCCCCTCCGCGCGCAGCCCCGTATAATGCTGCGTGATCCACGTCCGCACCACCAGCGCGCCCGTGCTGTGCGTGATCATGTGAAACGGTTTCGTGTAATCACCGCCGAGCTTCTCGTCCAGCGCATACTGCATCGCCCGCGCAATGTCTACCACCTCGACCGTATCGTCGAGCGAGACATATCGCCCGAGGAAGATCTCTTCGAGCTTAAAACCGTTCTTCGCGAGCTGCAGGTGTAACGCCTGGTACGTGTCGGTAGAGGTCACCGACCATCCGTGGATGAGAAATACTTTTTCCATGAGGAGTTACTTTATCGGGATAAAAGTAGTGAAGTAATTAGGGAAAAGACACTTTCAGCCCTTCCTTAAAGTAAGCGGGACCGCAACAAAGTGACGTGCCTTACATAAGCGCAAAAAAAGTCCGACGGAGTACGCCGGACTACGGGTTTATCACCCACGGCTTATAGCCTTACTATTGTAAGATTAAAAAAATTACTCTTTTTAATCAAACAACAGCTTTATAAAGAAGAATTTGTACTTACCGAAAGGTAGCGAACTTTCTTTTAACTCAAAGAAACAACTCTCGAAAATTTTAAATTATTGTTGTCTGGAAAAAAAAACATGAATAACGCTGGAATGCTGATTTGGGCAGCCTTTCTGGACTTTCTGCACGAATCAGGGTTCATTGCCACAAAGCCACGAAGGCGCAAAGTTTTACAGAGAATCTCTGCATATTTTCTTCGTGCCTTTGTGCCTTCGTGGCCTCATTATTTCAATCTGGAAGGAGAGTTTCATCTTGACAGAGAGTTTCCCGGACAACAGTGATTTAAAATATCAGATGCCTGCTTGAGTGAGTGTACAGGTTTAGTGCTGTCACATCTTGGCACTATCCTCCACCTGACCAATTCCATCCCTCCACCTGACTCCCGTCAGTTACTGCCCTTCCGCTTCCCCGTAATTTCAGCACATGAAGAGAATCTCCCTGTTCATCCTGTTGTGGCTTCCGCTTGCCGCGTTCAGCCAGGGCGACAGCACGAACGCGCACATGATCGCGAAGCTGAACATCGCCACGCCGTTCGATGCGTTTTATTTTCCCACGATCGATCTTTCGCTGGAGCATCGCATCGGCAAGCGTTTTTCCATTTCCGGGGAAGCCGGTTACCAGCTTTACCGTTTCACCGCGCCCGATACGTCGTTCATCAATTCCGGCGGACACAAGCTGAAAGGGGAATTCCGTTTTTACCAGCCTCTTGCATTCCTGCGCAACAGCCCGCCCACGAAAGATCCGATGACAGGATTTTATACGGGGCTGAATTTCTTTTACCGCGCGGAGAAATATAACTCGGCAGTGAATTACACGCAGAAGAACGACACCGCCACATACATCGATTATTTCTGGCTCGAAAAATCCGCCTTCGGGGGAAACCTGATCTTCGGCTACCAGGAAATTTATTGGGGACGTGTCGTCATCGACGGCTACCTCGGCATCGGGCTTCTTGACCGGACCGTTACTTACCATGAGCTCGAGTTCAGCGAAGAGGAAGGCGATGTGCAACAGCTCTGCGACGGCATCGACTGCTTTTTCGCCGCGCGCGACCTGTCTGACCGCTCGGGCCGGTACGCCAGCTTCACCGCGGGTTTCCGGGTTGGCTACGTCATTTACTGATGGGATGGTTCAGGAAGAACAGCACGCTGAAACAAATGATCATGCAGGTCGATGAGACCAGCGTCATCCGCATTGCGTGCGTGTAATCGGCGAACGAGCGGTCGCGAAGCGCTTTTGAAAACCAGTACAGGAAATAAACGGCCACGGGAAACAGGCAGGCGATGAACACCAGGAAATGGTTCGTCGTATAATACTGCCGGAAGTAAAACCACGCCGCCGCACACGCCACGAGAAAAAGCGCCGCGGAAAAAACAAACGTTCCTTTTATTCCCAGCTTGTAGCTGACCGTAAGATCGCCCCGCCCGCTGTCTTCTTCGTGCTGGTAAATCTGCGTCAGCGGGTAAAATCCGCCGATCAGCAATGACGCGATCAGCATGGCAAGAATTTTCTGCTCGCTGAACCATTCGTGCCGGAACATGTTTTCGCCCGCCATGTTCACCAGCAGGAACGTATAACCGCCCTGGAACAGCATCACCACCAGCCATCCCGTCCACCCGTATTTTTTCAGCCGGATGCCGCGCCAGCTGTACGCTTTTGAAACGCCGACGTAAACGAGCATCAGCAGCGCCATCTCCCACCCGATCAGCAGGCTGAGCAGCAAACCCACGCTGTCGAAAATGATGCTGACCGTGTAGAGCTTGCGTGTCACCGGCGGGGGATTTTTCAGCCCGCCGATGCTGCCTTTGTCACGGTCCATATAGCTGTTGTAAATGTTGCTCCCGGGGTAAATGAAAAAATGAAGCGCGACAAAAACGATCGCAACATTTCCCGCGTTGAGATAAACCGCCTCGCTGATCCCGAAGCAAAAAACCGGGAGCAGGAAAAAAGAGAACGGCAGCCTCAGGTGAAGCAACGTATCGCGGTCAAAAAAAGCGGCCTGGTGCTGCTGCATGCGTTTCCTGTAGAAAAATTGCCTCATTACCGGGATGGAAATTTACGCGCCTGCAGGGTGCCTGCGCCCTTCCCCGCTGGTATCCCGGCGCATTCCTGTGGCATGTTATTCGCATTCCGTAAAGTATAAATCAACAATCTTGCCTGAGCAGCCAGTCATACACGCCATTGGCACCGCCGTGCCTCCTCACCGGATCCCGCAACAGCTGATTTGCTCGATCCTGCAGAATGCGAACGGCATGAGCCGCGGGGAGAAATTGCTGCTCCGGAAAATTTACACCAACAGCGGCATCGATTCGCGCTACAGCGTGCTGGAAGAATTCCTCGGGGAAGATCGCCCGGAAAATGTGCTCTTCCACCCTGCGGGAAAAGTTCCGCCGCCCCCGGTTTCACGCCGCATGGAGCTGTATGAAACGTATGCGCCGGACCTTTGCGCGCAGGCCGTCGCCGATTGCCTGCAACAGCTCCCGGCCGGCGCCGCTTCGCGCATCACGCACCTCGTCACATTCAGCTGCACCGGCATGCACGCGCCCGGCATCGACATGTACCTCGTTGAAAAATTCGGACTTGCGCGGAGCGTGGAACGCACCTGCATCAACTTTATGGGATGTTATGCGGCGATCAACGCGCTGAAAACGGCGTGGCACATCAGCCGCTCGCAACCCGGCGCTGTCGTGCTGGTCGCGGGTGTCGAATTGTGCACGCTGCATTTCCGGAAAAGCAGCCAGCAGGACCATGTAGTCGCGAACGCGATCTTCGGCGACGGCGCCGCGGCGTGCTGTGTTTCCGCGGGTGAGCTGGAGAGTGAAACGCCGCAGCTTCGCCTGGACGATTTCTACGCGGAGTTCGAGCCGGCGGGAAAAGAGCAGATGGTGTGGCGCATCGGTGATCATGGCTTTGACCTGAAGCTGAGCGCGTACGTTCCGGCGCTGATCCGGGAAAACATCGATTCGCTGCTGCGGAAATTTTTCGACCGCGCGGAGATCAGCAAGGAAGACATCAGCTACTACGCCATTCATCCCGGCGGTATGCGCATCCTCGAAGCGTGTGAAAATGCGCTCAGCATATCGAAATCGCAAAATGAATTTTCCTATCGTGTGCTTCGCCAATATGGAAACATGTCGGCGGTAACCGTGCTTTTTGTGCTGAAAAATCACCTGGACGCTTTTGCGCCGGCCGACAAAGGAAAAAAATTGCTGGCCTGCGCGTTCGGCCCGGGCCTGACGATGGAATCCATGCTTGGCGCAGTTTGTTGACGCAAAAAAAGAAAGCCATGCCCGACTTATCCGCACGCATCCTGCTCCCCGAAAAAATGGACCAGCCGGATGTTCCCGCACAGGAAACACACCAGGCGCTCCGCGAGCTGGAAACCATCAACCGCTGGCTGGGCGGCTACAACGTCATCTTCAACGCGCTCGACAAGCTGGAGTGGAACGGGAAAACCTGCACCATCATGGACCTCGGCTGCGGGGGCGGCGACCTGCTGCGCGCAATCGCACGCTGGTCGGAGAAAAAGAACCGCAACGTCGAGCTTGTCGGCGTAGACTGGAACCCGGTGATGACGGATTACGCGCGTGAGCGATCGAAGTCATTTCCCAACATCCGCTTCGAAACGATGAGCGTGTTCGACGACCAGCTGATGGAACGGAAGGCTGACGTGGTGATGAATTCACTCTTCTGCCATCACTTCGACGATCCCGGTCTTGTGACGCTGCTCCGGCGAATGGATGAGCTGGCGACAAAGGCGGTGATCGTGAACGACATTCACCGGCACTGGTTCGCGTTTTATTCCATCAAAGTCATCACTGCACTTTTTTCGCGCACGTATCTTGTAAAATATGATGCGCCGCTTTCCGTGGCCCGTTCACTGACGCGGGATGAATGGCAGAGCTCGCTCGCTTCGGCCGGGATCAACAATTACAGCCTGCGCTGGATGTGGGCGTGGCGCTGGCAGCTGATCATTTCAAAACAACAGCATGACCGGGCGGACGCATAACGACCATGCTGCCGACGTCATCCTCATCGGTGGCGGACTGGCCGGGCTTACGTCGGCCATCCTGCTTGCGGGCGCCGGGAAAAAAGTGCTGCTGTTCGAAAAGAAACAGTACCCGTTCCATAAAGTGTGCGGCGAATACGTGAGCAATGAAGTGCTCGGGTTCCTGCGTTCCATCGGTTTTTCTCCTTACGATCACGGCGCGTCGCGCATCACGAAGCTGCGCATCTCCACGCCGCGCGGGAAAAACATCTTCCCCGAGCTGGGCACCGGCGGTTTCGGGCTAAGCCGCTACACGATGGATAATGAGCTCGCGCGAATTGCAACGGGAAAAGGCGCTTGCCTGTTCACCGGCACAAGAGTTACGGACGTTTCCTTCGACGGAGAAAAGTTCAACGTGCGGACCGCAGCAGGCGGCGAGTTCTCCGCGAAGCTCGTCATCGGCAGCTACGGCAAACGCGACACGCTCGACAAAAAGCTCAACCGCGATTTCATTCAACGCCACACCGGCTATCTCGCCGTGAAATATCACCTGCGCATCGATTATCCCGCGGACGAGATCGGGCTGGATAATTTTGCGGGAGGATATTCCGGCATCGTGAAGATCGAGGACGACCGCTACAACCTGTGCTACCTCTATCGCCGGAAAAAAGAAGATCATTTCACGTCGATCGCGGAGCTGGAAGAAAACATCCTGTTCCGGAACCCTTATCTCAAATCCATTTTTGCAAACGCCGAACGTGTGTTCCCCGAACCCGAAGTCATCAGCCAGGTTTCCTTCGCGTCGAAAAGCGCAACCGAATCACACGTATTCATGTGCGGCGACACTGCGGGGCTCATCGCGCCGCTTTGCGGGAACGGCATGAGCATGGCCATTCACGCGGCGAAGCTGCTGTGCGGGCAGATCCTGGCTTCCGGAATTTCAGAGAAAAGGAACATCACGATCGGCGACCGGGAAATGCTGGAGCGTTCTTACGCAAAAACATGGAACCGGAATTTTCGGCAGCGTTTGTTGTGGGGGAAAATATTGCAAACGTGCTTCGCGAATCCGATCCTTTCGGAGTTGAGCCTGCGCAGCATTCACGCGCTTCCGGCATTCGAGCGCTGGATCATTTCGAATACGCACGGAAAAATGGTGCCGGCGTGGGGAGGTTGAATCTCACGGAGTGTTTGCCGTGCAGAGGCACAACAGGTCGCCCCTACGGGGCTTATCTCATATATCGTCCGGATTTTATAAACAGGTCGCTCCTACGGAGCTTTAAAATTGCCGCTTAACAGAACAAAGAGCTCCGCAGGAACGCCCTGTTTATAAGAAAAAAGAATATCGGATACATAAAAGCCCCATAGGGCAATGTCATTACGTTAAGATGCAGAGTGACATTTCGCGGTTCAAAGAACGCGGTAATGGTTAGGAAGCCGGGATGGTTGAAGGGTTAGGGATAGGTCTGTTTTCCCTTAACTTAATGACATTGCCTATAGGGGCTTATCTCATATATCGTCAGGATATTTATAAACAGGTCGCTCCTGCGGAGCTATGAATCTGGCGAAGTAAAAGCGGCCGGTTTTATGAAATACGTTCAGCTACAATTCATCATTTTTAGCTCCGCAGGAGCGACCTGTTTATAAATCACATCATCTGACTAGTGATAAGCCCCGCAGGGGCGACCTGTGTGCGTATAGATCAACCAGCTTAGTTGACCAGCACCAGTTTCTTCCGTGTCACTTTCCCGCCCGTCATCACTTCCACGAAATACACACCGCACGCCAACGCCGTTGTTGAGAAGCTCACGTCCTGCCGCCCCGAATGTTCTTCACTCGCGACGAGCTTGCCCTGCGCATCATACAGGCACACGCGCACATCGCCTGCATCGTGCACGCGAACGGTGACATGCTCAAGCGCGGGGTTCGGGAAAACATCCACATCGCCTTCCGCTTCCGGCTGTGACACCGAAAGCAAATCCTGGTCCGGCGTGATCCACACGCGATAAACCGTATCGTTCGCCCACGTCGACGGCGGCAGGTTCGGCGCGGGGGAAACAATTCCACCGGCGAGATAGCCCGCAAGCACGCGCCCGCTCAGCTCGCGCAGGCGGATCACTTCGTTGCTGTAGGACGGAACAGAAGAAAGCGGAACGAATTTCATGTTGGAGCCTTGCATGCCCGGCATCTGCACCTCGAGCGGAACCTGCGCCCACAGCCCCGCCGCGTCGTGCACGAGCACGGAAATGTCGGCCACGAACGGAATGAGCGTATCGAGCACCAGTTGGCCGTTCGACGTATCGTAATCGTACATGCTCATGCCGCCGAACATTACCGTGTACATCGTTCCCTGCACGGAATCGAACAGCGGGGCCATCGGGCAGGTGTAGTTGTTCATGAGCTGGCTGAACGAGGAGTCGACCTGCGCGCCGTTCACGGGATCGTAATTGATGGGCGAGAGATACGGCAGGTTGATGTTTTTCCGGAAAACCCCGCTGTATGCGCACCAGCCGAAAGAACCGTCGGGAAGCACAACCGGGCCGACATTCAGATCGCGGCGGTGAAAATTGTTCGTGTCAACGAGCGTGGAATAATTCGACACGGAAAGGTTCACGCCGTCGTCGTTGATCGTGAAACGTTTCAGCTGGTGGTTGTAGATCTGCGTGAACGTGGGCTGCGGGGGATCGGAATAGCGCCCGTAGAAGTTATGCCCGAAGAAAAGAAAACATTCCCCGTTCAGGCTCGTCATTTCTCCCCCGCACACGCGCAGGTTCGTGTCGGTGATCTGCCGGATGTGCGGCGCGATGCTGCTCCCCGTCATCACCGCGTTGATCATGTTGTCGACGTGGATCGCGGTGAGCGTGGGGAACGTGCGGTAGCCGTTGGCGGTGCTGTCCCAGCCGAAGCCGCCCGCCATGTAAAGATAATCCCCGATGCGCGTGTACTGCATGTTCGTCGAGCGCAGCGGGTCGGCGGTGGCGGTCGGCAATTGCCCGAGCGAAGACGACCACGACGACCACGTGGCTGTATCGATCACCGCGATCACGTCGCTGGCGTAAATCACGTCGAAGCTGCTGTTCGTGGAAAATCCGTGCAGCCCGTTCGTGCGCCCGCCGACGAACAGCCATTTGCTCCCCGACTGCGCGAACGCGAAGGAATGCATCCCCGGCAGCGGCCCACAGATCACGGGTTCGATCTCGACGGTGAAAGGAACTTGTGAAAATGATGTGAGGTGGAGCAGGAAAGCTGCAGCGAAAAGTGAAAGCCGTTTCATCGGTTAAAGATAATAGTTCTGAGTTCTGGGATCTGAGAACTGTAGTCAGACCCAGAACCCAGATATCAGAACTCAGAACTCGAAACTAATGCCGATTTTTGTACAAACTGAAACTTTCATGACCAACGAAGCCATCGCCGACGCGCTCAAGCTCACCAGCCAGCTCATGGAGCTTCACGGGGAAAACCCGTTCAAGGTGAAAGCCCTCGGGAGCGCCGCTTACCGTCTCGACAAAACCGGCATCAGCCTCGAAGGAAAAACCGTCGCCGAGCTTGAAGCCATCGAAGGCATCGGGAAGAGCATCGCCGGGAAAATCAACGAGCTGCAGCTGACCGGTACGCTGAAAGAGCTTTCCACGCTGCTCGAAAAAACCCCGCCGGGCGTGGTCGAGCTGCTTGCGATCAAAGGCATAGGCCCGAAAAAAGTGGCGCAGCTGTGGAAAGAGCTGGGCGTGGAATCTCCCGGCGAGCTGCTTTACGCGTGCAACGAAAACCGCCTCATCGACCTGAAAGGGTTCGGGCAAAAAACGCAGTCGTCGGTCCAGCAGGCGATCGAATTTTCCATGCAGTGCCTGGGGAAATTCCACTATTACGTCGTGGAGGAAACGGCACAGCGCCTCGTCGGTTTTCTTAAAAAACAAACCGACACGGAACTCGTGGAATTGACCGGGCACGTGCGCCGCAGGTCGCTCATCATCGAAGAGATTGAAGTCGTCGTGGCTGCGCCGGAAGGAAACATTTCGCTGGACAGCTTCGACAACCCGCACCAGGTTGCGTTGCAAGTCATCACCTGCGAGCCGAAAGAATTTGCGGAGGTTTTGTTCCGGACGACCGCTTCACCGCAACATCTCGAACAGCTGAAAACGTTACCGCAGCAACCTTCCGCGCTGCTTGCCACCGAAGAAGAAATTTACAAAGCGCACGGGCTGGCGTACATCGAGCCGGAGCTGCGCGAGGGACGCGGGGAAATTCTGCTCGCGCAGCAAAACAAATTACCGGAGCTCATCGAAGAAACCGACCTGCGCGGCATCCTTCACAACCACAGCAAGTGGAGCGACGGCATCAACACGGTGGAAGAAATGGCGCTGCGCTGCCAAAGCCTCGGCAAAGAATATTTCGGCATCTGCGATCACTCCCAGTCCGCCTTTTACGCCGATGGTTTGAAACCCGACCGCGTGCTCGCGCAGCAGCAGGAGATTGACGCGCTGAACGCGAAGCTCGCCCCGTTCCGCATTTTCAAAGGCATCGAATCCGACATCCTCCACGACGGCTCGCTCGATTACCCGGCGGAAATTTTATCCACGTTCGATTTTATCGTCGCGTCTGTTCACTCGGGGCTGAAGATGGACAAGGAAAAAGCCACCGCGCGTTTGATCAAAGCCATTGAAAATCCGTTTACCTCGATCCTCGGCCATCCCACCGGCCGCCTGCTCTTGTCGCGCTCCGGCTATCCCATCGACCACCGGAAAGTGATCGACGCCTGCGCGGCGAACGGCGTGGCTATCGAGCTCAACGCACATCCTTACCGCCTCGATATCGACTGGACGTGGATCCCGTACTGCACGGAAAAAGGCGTGCCCGTCAGCATTAACCCCGACGCGCACGACACGGAAAGCCTTCCTGACATTCATTGGGGAACGCTCGCCGCCCGGAAAGGAATGCTGACGAAAGAAAATTGTTTGAATGCAAAGAACCTTTCCGAAATTACAGGTTGGTTCAGGAAGAAGAACCCGAACATTCGCTGACTGCAAAACGAACGCAATGGCACGGATCAAACCGGTAATCGTTTTCTCTTAACTGTTGCAGGAAAGTAAACCTGGAACACGCGGCACTGCGGTACCGTTTTACTAAAAGCACGCCTGATGGAAATACTCATCATTCTTCTGCTGGTAATTATTAACGGCGTTTTCTCCATGTCGGAGATCGCGCTTGTTTCTTCCCGCCCGCAACGTCTCCGGCAGGCGGCGCGCCGCGGAGGTGCAAACGCAAAAGCCGCGCTGGAACTTTCCAATGCACCCGGCCGTTTTCTTTCGACCGTACAGATCGGCATCACGCTGATCGGCATCCTGACCGGTATCTATAGCGGTGAAAGCCTCACGCTTTCGTTCATGGCGTGGATCGAAACGTTCGACGCGCTCCGGCCTTATGCGCACAGCATCGCCATTACAACCGTCCTTATCATCATCACGTACGTCTCGCTGGTCATCGGCGAGCTTGTGCCGAAACGCATCGGCCTTGCCAACCCGGAAGCCATCGCAAAACGCGTCGCGCTCCCGATGAAATTCATTTCCAAAGCCGTCTCGCCGTTCGTCTGGTTCCTCACGAAGTCCACCGACCTGATCATCTGGGTGCTTCGCGTCAAACCGTCTTCAGACAATAAAGTGACCGAAGAGGAGATCAAAGCGATCGTGCAGGAAGGTACGACCACCGGCGAAGTCCAGGAGATCGAACAGGAAATTGTCGAACGGGTTTTCAGCCTCGGGGACAGGAAAGCGGCATCGCTGATGACGTACAGGCAGGACATCGTGACCGTCAGCGCATCGGCGGGACCGCGGGAAATCAAAGCTGTGGTGAACAAAGAGCTGCACACCGTGTATCCCGTGACAGACAAGAACGGCGAAGTCACCGGCATCATTCACCTGAAGGATTTGTTCCTGCATCTCGACGACGCCGGCTTCAACGTGAACAATTACATTCTTACGCCGCATTATTTTTCGGAAACCCTGCCTGCGTATAAAGCGCTCGAATTATTCAAAACGTCGGGCAAACATTACGCGCTCGTCGTCGATGAATACGGGCAGATGCAGGGACTTCTTACGCTCGACGACCTGCTCACCGCGCTGGTCGGCACCATCGACGATCTCCACCCGGACCATGTCATTCAGAAACGGGAAGACGGTTCCTGGCTGGTCGACGGGAATTACCCGGTGCATGAGCTGATGCTTCATTTTAACATCGACGGAGCGATAACGACATCGTACAATACGATCGGCGGATTGATCATGGACAAGCTGCACCGCGTGCCGAAACAGGGCGATAAAATTACCTGGCGCGGTTATACCATCGAAGTGATCGACATGGACGGCAACCGTGTCGACAAGCTATTGATGACGTCGATCAGCGACCAGCAGCCCGGCGAATAAACGGCGCCGCGATATGCTTCGTATCTTTGATTCAGCAACAGGCAATTTTCCGCCCGGGCATAAACGTTATTACCTGGAGAAACGACTATCCTGAACTAACCATTTTTTTGCGTGAGGGATGCGCAGGGTTTAGCCCCGGGTACCCGGGGCCGTAGCCCGCAGCAGCCCGGCCCCCGAGTACTCGGGGGACACGCCCCACTCCTCTGAAGAATTTTTGAATCATTGATTTTTTGAATTTTCAATATGGCGCTACTGAATTCCATCGCATCCTGGCTCATGGTGAAACGCATTCACCAGATCGAACTCTTCATGCGTTACCCGCACCAGGTGCAGGAAGAATGGTTCCTGAAGCTGATCGAATCGGGGAAAGAAACCGAGTTCGGGGAGTCGCACGGTTTCGCCGGCATCACCAACGTCGAGCAGTTTCGCAAAGAAGTTCCGCTCCAGAATTACGATTCGCTGAAGCCGCTGATCGAGCGTACGCGGCGCGGGGAGCAGCATTTACTCTGGCCCACTGAAGTAAAATGGTTCGCCAAATCGTCAGGCACGACGAGCGACAAAAGCAAGTTCATCCCGGTGACGGAAGAATCGCTGAACGAGTGTCACTACAAAGGCGGCAAGGACATGGTGTCGATCTATTGCCACAATTATCCCGATCACCAGCTCTTCACCGGGAAAAACCTCGCGCTCGGCGGAAGCCACCACACCGACCTTTTCGAAGATTACGAATCGTACAACGGCGACGTTTCCGCCATCATCATCCAGAACCTCCCGCTCTGGGCGGAGATGTTCCGCGCGCCGAGCGCCAGCATTGCGCTGCTCAGCGAATGGGAAGAGAAGCTCGAAAAGATCGCCACGTCGACCATCGAAGAGAACGTGATCAGCCTTGCGGGCGTTCCGTCCTGGATGATCGTGCTGCTGCGCCGCGTGCTCGACATTTCCGGCAAGCGGGCGATCAAAGAAGTGTGGCCGAACCTCGAAGTGTATTTCCACGGCGGCGTGAGCCTGACGCCGTACCGCCAGCAACTGCGCGAGATCATCGGGGGCGACATTCGCCTGCTCGAGCTGTACAACGCGTCGGAAGGTTTCTTCGGCATCCAGGACCAGCGCGATTCCACGGAGCTGCTGCTCATGCTCGATTACGGCATCTACTACGAATTCCTTCCCGCCGAAGAATGGGAAAAGGAGAACGGGAAAACGCTCACGCTCGGCGAAGTGGAAACGGGGAAAAGCTACGGCCTCATCATTTCCACCACGGGCGGCCTGTGGCGTTATGACGTCGGCGACACGATCGAATTCACCAGCCTTCTCCCCTATCGCTTCCGCATCACCGGCCGCACGAAACATCACATCAACGTGTTCGGCGAAGAAGTGATGATCGCCAACGCGGAAAAAGCGCTGAAGATCGCCTGCGAAAAAACCGGCGCCGACATTGCCGAATACACCGCCGCCCCGGTGTTCATGGACAAAAACGGCAAGCAGGGCGCGCACGAATGGGTGATCGAGTTCAACAAAACGCCCGGCGACCTCCGCTACTTCGGCGAGATGCTCGACAACGCGCTGAAGTCGATCAACGGCGACTACGAAGCAAAACGCTACAACAATTATGTGCTGCAGCCGCCCATCATACGAAACGTACCGCAGGGAACGTTCTACAACTGGCTGAAATCAAAAGAAAAGCTCGGCGGCCAGCATAAAGTCCCGAGGCTGGCGAATGAAAGAAAGTTTGTGGAGGAGATAGAGAAAATTGCCGGGGGGTGGAAATGATCGTGTAATCCCATTGCGAACCCTCTGCGCTCTCCGCGCCTCCGCGGCGAAAAATCTCTTTAAAAATCTTTGCCGCAGAGGCGCAGAGGACGCAGGGCAACTGCCTTTGGTCTCATTTTTGAAGTAACTTTATGTAAATGACCCGTTTCCTTTTTTTATTCCTCCTCCTCCCGCTCGCTTCCTTCGCTCCCGGTGAAAAGCAGCCGGACTATGTCGTGGCGGTGACGGAAGAACGGATGGTGACGGACAACCTCGGGAACGTTTACCTCATCAAAGACGAATCGATCACGAAGCGCGACGTGAAAGGTGTCGTCCAACGCACGTTCAGCGATAAAACGTTCGGGCCGATCACTTCCGCCGACGCGACGAATGCGTTGCGGATCGTTTTATTCTACAAGGATTTCAACCGCGTCGTTTTCCTCGACAACACGATGAGCCAGAACGGGGAATCCGTGAAGCTGGAAGCACTCGGCTACCCGATGGCCACGCTCGCCGCGTCTTCGCACGACAACGGCCTGTGGATCTACGACCAGCAGAACTTCGAGCTCATCCGCCTCAACCGCGCGCTGGAGCCGGAACAGCGCACGGGGAATATTTCCCAGCTCACCGGCATCGACATCCAGCCGAATTTCCTCATCGAAAAAGACAACCGCTTATTCCTGAACGATCCCGCCACCGGCATTCTCGTGTTCGACGTGTTCGGAACATTTTCGAAAACCATTCCCGTAAAAGATTTGAAAACGTTCCAGGTGATCGACGACAACATCGTGTACTATCGCGACGGCATGATGAAACAATGGAATTTATTGACGGCGGAAGAAGCGTTCTTCGAAGAGCCCGTCGACACGGCCGCGCTGGACATGCGCCTGGAAAAACCAGCGGTGTATGTGCTGGAGAAAGAAAAATTGATGATCTACAACCGGCAATAACCCCCGGAAATTTCAAAAAACCAAAAATCAAATCCCAAACCGGTAGAACTTGGAATTTGGCTGTTTGGGATTTGGTTTTTGGTTTTTTTATTTTTTGGAATTTCCCGCCATCATCTTCACCGCCAGGTCGATCATCCGGTTCGAATACCCGACCTCGTTATCGTACCACCCGAACACCTTCACCATGTTGCCCACGATGGACGTGAATTCCGCGTCGTAGATGCAGCTGTGCGGGTTGCCGATGATGTCGACTGAAACGATCGGGTCTTCCGTGTATTCGAGGATGCCTTTCATTTCACCTTCCGCCGCTTTTTTGAATGCCGCCCTGATCTCTTCCGCCGTCGGCAACTTGATGAGCTGGCACGTGATGTCGGTCAGCGAGCCGTCGGGAACGGGGACGCGGATGCCGCAGCCGCCGAGGCGACCTTCCAGGTGCGGAAAAATTTTCGTGATCGCTTTTGCCGCGCCGGTCGACGTGGGCACCATGGAAACCGCCGCCGCGCGTGCCCTGCGCAGGTCCCTGTGCGGCGCGTCGTGCAGGCGCTGGTCGCCGGTGTAGGAATGCACCGTGGTGATGTAGCCGTCGTCGATGCCCCAGTTGTCGTCGAGCACCTTGATCATCGGCGCGGCGCAGTTCGTGGTGCAGGACGCGTTCGAGAGCACGATCTCGTCGCCGGTCATCGTGTGGTCGTTCACGCCGAACACGATCGTTTTGATGTCGCTGCCTTTCGGCGGGGCGGAGAGCAATACTTTTTTCGCGCCGGCACGAAGGTGAAGGTTCGCGCTTTCCATGTCGAGAAACTTCCCGGTCGATTCGATGACAAGATCGGTGCCGTATTCGCCCCACTTCAATCCCGCAGGATCTTTTTCGCCCGTCACAGGAATTCGCTTGCCGTTGACCACGATCGCATTTCCGTCCGCATGCACTTCACCCGGGAAACGGCGGTGGATGGAATCGTATTTCAGTAAATGTGCGAGCGTGTGGCTGTCGGTAAGGTCGTTGATGGCCACCACTTCAATCCCCGGGCGCTGCGTCATGACCCGCAAACACATCCGCCCGATGCGGCCGAAGCCGTTAATGGCGATACGAATAGGCTGCATAAAAGAATATTTTGGTCAAAGTTACGGGGAAATGGATAGGGAAAGGAATAGAAAAAAGGATAGGGAAAAGAATAGAATGCGTAGGAACCGAAATTTCCACCTGCATATTAACGCACAATGCCAAACGAACAACGCCCAATGATCAAGTGATTCCGATGAACATTGATCATTGGGCGTTTGGCATTGGGCGTTTTTCCTTCCTATCCTTTTTTTCTATCCTTCTTTTATCGGTTAAACCAAAGCTCCATATCCCGCACCGTATCCGGCATTGCGATCGTGCGGTCGAGGGCGAACGGATTGAAATTGTAGACTTTTACGTTCATGCCTTCCGCGGAAAAGACCGTGCTGTCGGCATCGCTATAGCGCAGGTGCGTGGGGTTGAGGCCGCTTGACCAGGTGAGCAGGCCGACGGGGTTGTAGGTGAATTTGTACACCGTCCCGTTGCTCATGCCGATCAGCAGCGTGTTCGCGTCGACCTGCGCGGCGCTCGTGGCAGTTCCGGCGGGAAGCGAGATGGGTTCCCAGAAGCCGTTGCCGGGCACGTCGTAGATCAGCAGCTTGCCTTGCCCGGCGCTGTTGCCCACCATGTAAATGTTGTCGGCGTCTTTTTCGAACATCGCCAGCGCATCCACCGCCATCGGCGTTTCCTGGATCGCGCCGCCCGACGTGCTGTGCACCACCATGCGCACGGCCGAAGAGGAAATGTCCTTCTGCTCGGAAAAAATTCTCGTTCCCACCTGGAACAATTCGCGCGGGTAAAAACCGCTGTTCGCATTCCCCGTAAACGTGTTCGCCCCGGTTTGATCGAGCGACTTGAACTGCCCGAGGCCGCGGTAACTCACAAGGAGACGCGAGCCGGAAACTGTCATCGGGCCCCAGTACGGCGAAGAGCCGACGATCGGGTTCACCGTCCATCCCGTCGTGTTGCCGTCGATGCTCACCGCGCGGAGCGGGCCGGAATAGCTGCCGTTGACGTACACCTGCTGCCAGTACGGGCTCACTTCCATGTCCGTGAAATCGCTGCTGTACCAGTTCCACAAGGAAGGAAGCCAGGACGTGTCGCTTTTGTAGATGTTCAGCACGTTGGCGGAAGATTGCGTGGCGGCGAAAAAGCCCAGCAGGCGGCGCGGCGTTTCGGTGATGTTGATCGTGCGGTAAACGCGGCGGATGTTGCGGCTGTCGGTCACTTCCACCGAGAGGTAATACACCCCGCTCGTGAGGTGGATGTTGTCGATCGCGTAGTTGAACTCCACGTCCGCCTCTTTATCGTCGAGGTTGAGCGAATATGTCGGCAGCATCGGGACAAGGTTTTGGTCGATCAGCTTCACGTCCACGTGCTCGAGACCGACGTTGTCGGTGAGGTGAAGGCTTACGTGCAGGGTGTCGTACACGTTCACCTGTATGCCGTCGGCCGGGGAAAGGAATTCCACCTCGGGGAGGATGTCGTCTGCTTCTTTTTTGCAGGCGGTGAAAATGAGGAGGAAAAGGGGGAGGATCAGCAAGCGTTTTTGCATGTGTAAAGATAAGAAGTTTGGATAGGCCCCGGGATTCCGCTACGTTTGGAAAAGCAAGCGATGTACCGGCGAATGACGCAACCCCGATGACACGATTTACCTGCTTACCGGCCCTGGTCTTCCTGGCTTTCACAGAGGCATCCGCACAACGGACCGACTCCACGCTGGCCATCGGAGGAATTACGCGCGACACATTTTACATTATTCATGAAAACATCCCCAAAAGCAAAGTGTGGGGCAATTCGTATCACATTTCGGCTGCATACAATTTGAGCAGAACGAACGAATTTGACATCAACATCGGGCGGACTTACGGCTCTTCCATGTGCGGCGGAGGCGGCTGTTATTTCAACATACGCTCGTGGGGATTAGGCTATGGCCTTGCAACAAACGGTTCCTACACAAAGCATCTCGTCAAAGCATTCTGGGAATACACCTTCTTTCCACTTCCGCCGGCAGGAGTAAGAGCGGAGTACATTTACAACATCACAGACAATACGCACTACCTGCGACCTTCGGTTGGAATCTCACTATTTCGTTTCGATGTGTTTTATAATTATTCGTTTAACCTGAACGGAATCGCCAATAATTTCCGGCACGGCGTGTCGTTCCGGGTGAAATTTTTTCACCGGAAAAAAAACTGGGAGAGGAACTATCCCAGCAGGTGTTGAATGAAGTGACTTGCTCTATTGATAATAGCAAATAGCGATTGGGAAGGGAGGGATTTTTGCCGGTGTAAACGGGTTGGGGGGTAGGTTTGGCAGGTGAAGCAAGGTAGCAGCAAGGTAAAAACGTAAATTAGCGAATATTCACACAGCTATCTTTTATCAGTAGTTATGCCGTTACAAATCATTTCCTCAGAATTGTTGAGTCAATACCTTTTGAAAATACCGAAAGGATTACAACAAGCATTCGATGCTTTACAAGATGCCGAATTATCTACACCAAACTTTAGTTTTTACACCTCTGTTGCATCTGTTTTCAGTAGTAAGATTGAGGGTGAAAGCATAGAATTGGACAGTTATGTCAAGCACAAAAGAGACGGCATCTCTTTTCAGCCGGATTACACTAAAAAAATAGATGACTTGTATAATGCCTACCAGTTTGCACAAGCCAATTCGCTGAACGAGGAAAATGTAAAGCAAGCCCATAAATTATTAAGTAAGAATATTGTAGCGGACGCCTGGCAGGGCAGATATCGAATACAAAACATGTACGTGGCTACCGAAGAAGGAAGGATTGAGTATGTGGCTGCACTGCCAGAAGCTGTGCCTGATGAAATGAGGAAATTTTTCACAGACTTGGCGGTGCTGCTAAATAAGGAAATGACCGTTGACGAAGCATTTTTTTATGCTTCGATGATTCACCTGGTTTTTGTAAAAATTCATCCCTGGAATGACGGTAACGGCAGAAGTGCACGACTGATGGAGAAATGGTTTTTGGCAGAGAAACTTGGCGGAAAAGCATGGTTCGTTCAAAGCGAAAAAATGTATTACCTACAACATCAAACCTATTACAAAAACATCAGGGTATTGGGATTAGAATACGAAGAGCTGGACTATAGCAAGTCATTACCTTTTTTATGCATGCTGCCTGGGGCATGCAACCCAAGCATAATCGGTGGACAATAAAATCTACCTGAGGAAGGGAATTGAATGGGAGGCAACTTGTAAGGATTTCTTACAAAGCGGAAAAGGAGCTGAATGAGGAACAATCAAGTCATGCACAAAACTCCCCACAATAATTCCCTAAATTTGGAATAATGTACATCCCTCCCCACTTCCGGAACAAAAACACAGCCGAGCTGCTCGCTTTCATAAAAGCCAACCCGTTCGCCGTGCTCTGCTCCAACGGGGAAACCGTTCCCACCGCCACACACCTCCCGTTCATCCTCCGCGAAGACGGCCACAACCTCTTCCTCGTCAGCCATTTCGCATTCGCCAATCCCCACGCAAAACAACTGCAGAACGGCTCCGACGCCCTCGTGATCTTCACCGGCCCGCACGCGTACATCTCGCCTTCCTTCTACGAAAAGCAGGAGAACGTGCCGACGTGGAACTACATCGCAGTGCATGCGTCCGGAAAATTTCACCGGAAAGAAACGGACGCGGAAAAAGAAACGGTGCTGAAAGCGACCATCGGTTCCTTCGAGCCGGCGTTTATGAAACAATACGAGCAGCTTTCGCCGCAGTATGTTTCCGGGATGCTGAAAGGCATCGTCGCTTTCGAGATCGAAGTGACGCAGCTGGAAGGGAAGTTCAAGCTCAGCCAGAACAAAACCGCCGCGGAGCGGGAGAAGATCGCCGCCGCGCACGACACGCTCGCGCCTTACATGAAAAAATAATCGCCCGCATGAACCGCATCGCTACAATCTCCCTGTTGCTCCTTTCCGCTTCCGCCCTGCCCGCCCAGCTCCCGGAAACGGACGTCTGGCTGTTCTCCTACAACCTGCGCATGGGCTCGTACGTCTTCACCGGCGGGCTCAACGTGAGCAACCACCCGGGCTACGACAACCAGCCTTCGTTCTCGGAAAACGGCTCGTACATGCTCTGGACGTCGCAGCGCGACAGCAACCAGACGGACATTTTCCGCTACGACGTGGCCAACCACAACACGACGCGCATCACGCAAACCGCGTACAGCGAGTATTCGCCCACCTACATGCCCGGCAACAAATTCATCTCGGCGGTGGTGGTGGAAAAAGATTCCGTGCAGCGCCTCTGGAAATACAACAAGATCAGCGGCGAGTCGAAGCTGCTGCTGCCGAAAACGTTCGGCGTGGGCTACAGCTGCTGGTGGGACGCTTACACCGTTTTCCTCTTCCAGGTAACGGACCCTTCGACGCTCGTCATCGCCGACGTGCGCTCCGGGCTTACAAAAACCTGCGTCAGCAACGTGGGGCGATGCATGCAGGTGTACCGCTCGCCGAAGAAAAAAATGCTGCTCTACACGCAGCCCGACAGCAGCGGCACGCACTGGATCAGCGCGCTGGACGGGGCGGGCGTGAAGGACCCGGAATTCAAATCGATCAAAGGACTCGCCGGCAGCCAGGATTTCGTGGTGGACCGCAGCGGGAACATCCTCATGGCCAAAGGCGCGAAGCTGTATGCGTGGAATATCGCGGCGGGCACGGAATGGGCGGAGATCGCCGACTTTTCCGGGCAGGGTTTGCACAACATCACCCGCATCACGATCAGCCCCGACGGCAACCACATCGCATTCGTGGACACGTCCGCGGATCCGAAAAAATAGCGTACCCGTTTTTATGCAGGAAGACTTCGGCGCATACCGCATCAACGACGATTTTCATTCCACCGATCTTGCCTTTGCGCACCGCGAGCTGGCCGCCAGCTACTGGGCGAAAGACATCCCTTTTGAAACCGTGCGCCACGCAGCAGAAAATTCGCTCTGCTTCAACGTTTTTCACGGCAGCATGCAGGTCGCCTTCGCGCGCGTCATCACCGACAAAGCGACGTACGCTTACCTCTGCGACGTCGTGGTCACGGAAGCTCACCGCGGCAAAGACGTCGGCAAAGCGCTGATGGCGTTCGTCATGAAACACCCGGACCTGCAGGGATTGCGCCGCTTCACCCTCGCCACGAAAGACGCGCACGGCCTGTACGAGCCGTTCGGCTTCAAAGCCCCGGACGATCCGTCGCGGTTGATGGAGATTGTCAGGAGGGATATTTATCAGAAAAAAGAGGATCGCGAAAAGGACAGATGAACAAGGGCCGATGATCAGGTGAGTGTAAGAAATTTGCCTATGGTGGAAACTTTCTTCCCCGGTGAAATGAAGGAATGAACAATGCCAAATAAACAACGCACAATGTTCAGGGAATTTCCTTGTTCGTTGAACATTGGGCGTTTGGCATTGTGCGTTTTTTTGTGTGTAAGAAATTTGCCCTATGGTGGAAACTTTCTTCCCCGGTGAAATGAAGGAATGAACAATGCCAAATAAACAACGCACAATGTTCAGGGAATTTCCTTGTTCGTTGAACATTGGGCGTTTGGCATTGTGCGTTTCTGTGTGTGGACCCTTTTTCCATCTACTATCCTTTTCCCCGATTTCCCATCCTTTTCTTCTATCCTCCTTTTTTCTAACTTGCAGAAAAGCACCCACCCATGCGCATTTCCCTGCACAAGTTCCTCGCCCTCGTCGTCCTCGTTTTCATCCTCGCCGCAAAGACGGCCGAAGTCGACGTACATCCCCCGCGTTCCTCGCACAACCCGCTCATGCCGGAAGCCGGCGAGCTGTTCGACTTCGCGCGGGTCGACGCTGCCGCGATCAAAACGGCGGCGATGTACACGGAAAACAACGTCACGCAGCTGCTTGCGGCCATCAAATCCGTGGAGGACAAGGACCGCACGTTCGACAATACGATGCTGCAGCTGGACGAGATCTACAACCAGCTCCAGAAAGCCGCTTCAGCGTACGAGCTGCTCACCAACACGTCGACGGATAAAACGATCCGCGACCTCTCGGGTGAAATGCTCGGGAAATTCACGACGATCACCGACGAGCTGCTGCAGAACGAGCCGTTGTACAAGGCGGTGAAAACGTATTCGCTTTCCGCAGAGGCGAAAAAACTGACCGGCGAGCGCGCTTATTTTGTCAAAAAAACCATTCGCGCATTCGACCTCAACGGAATGGACCTCACAGCCCCGGACCGCGACACGCTGAAAATGCTCAACAGCCGCCTCAACGACCTGAGCGTGCAGTTCAACAAGAACATTTCCGGCCACAAAGCCCGCGTTCTGTTCAACGAAAACGAACTTGCCGGGCTTCCCGCAGATTTCATCGCCACGTTTAAAAATGACGACGGCACCTACGGCTTCGATCTTTCCACGCCCACGTATTCGACGTTCATGGTGCAATGCACGAATACGGAATCGCGGAAGAAAATGTACGTGGCCAAAATGTCCATCGGCGGAGCGGCGAACGAGCAGCTGCTTGTCGAGATCGTTCGCCTGCGTACGCGGAAAGCGCAGCTGCTCGGCTTCAGGACCTATTCCGAATACGCCACCGCCGACATCATGTCGCAGGATACGAAAACGGTCTGGGAATTCGAACGCAAGCTCGCCGCCGACCTTCGCCCCAAAGCGGAGAAGGACCTGGAGCTGCTGCTGGAATACAAATCGAAGCAGACGGGCAAAAAGGAAACGGTGATCTACCCCTACGAATCCGCGTATTATTCGAACGCGATGCTGAAAGAGAAATTCAACGTGGACCAGGAAAAGGTGAAGGAATATTTTTCCATGGAAAATGCGTTGAACGGAATTTTTACGGTGTACCAGGAGCTTTACAACATCCGTTTCATCGAGGATAAGAATCCTTCGGCATGGCACAAGGAAGTCGTCGCCTACACGGTGTACGACAACGCCACGAACGACCGCATCGGTTATTTCTACCTCGACCTTTATCCCCGCGCCGACAAATACAATCACTTCGGCTGCTTCGGGTTGACGGGATCGAAAACGTATCCCGGCGGAAAAAAGCAATTGAAAAGCGCTGCGCTCGTTTGCAATTTCCCGCCCGCCACGGCCGGTAAACCTTCGCTCCTGCCCCACCACCAGGTGGCCACGTTCTTCCACGAGTTCGGTCACCTCATCCACGTGCTGCTCAGCGAGACCGAGCTTGCCGCATTCGCCGGCACCAATGTCGCCATCGACTTCGTGGAGGCACCTTCGCAGATCATGGAGAATTGGGTGTGGCAGAAAGACGTGCTCTCGCGTTTCGCGAAACATTACAAGACCGGCGAGGTCATCCCCGATTCCCTCGTGAACAACATGATCGCCGCGCGGAACATGAACTCCGGACTGAACATGCTCCAGCAAGTCTATTACGGCACGCTCGACTTCACGCTCAACGACGGCTACGCGCCCAAGTCGGCAGATGACATCGTGGCGAAAACGAAGGAGCTGCAGAACAGCATCACGCTGTATCCCTGGGTCGAGAACACCCATTTCGCCGGCACGTTCGGTCACCTCACGGGCTACGGTTCCAAGTACTACGGCTACCTCTGGTCGCTCGTGTACGCGTCCGACATGTTCTCCGAATTCGAAAAGACCGGCGTGCTTTCCCCGAAGACCGGCCAGCGCTACCGCAGCAACGTCCTCGCCCGCGGCGGCAGCGACGATGCCATCGTCCTCGTGCGGAATTTCCTCGAGCGGGAACCGGACAACAAGGCGTTCCTGAAGCAGATCGGGTTGGAGAAAAAATAAATTCAAAGATTCAATCGCCTGGCTCGCTGCGCTCGCCTTCGCTATTCAAAGATTCAAAATTCGGGAGCTCCGGGAAAAGCGAATCTTTGAATTGTTGAATAGCGATCCGCGAAGCGGAAGCGATTGAATCTTTGAATTTATTCTCCAATCCCATATTTCCGTATTTTTACTGTCAATCCCCTATGCGGACTACGCTTTCCATCCTCCTGCTGCTTTTCCTTCCCGCCGGGTATCTCCAGGCTCAGTCGCTTGAATTCCTCGGGCTGGAAGGCGTTCACTTCGGCATGAAGTCGGCGGAAATGAAAGATAAAGTCGTCATCCTCGACTCCACTTCCGCATACAAGGACACGCTCACCTACATGCGCAACACGCGCTGCCAGATCTATTTCCGCCCCGCGCAGGAATTGCAGCTCAAAGGTTTCAAAGCCACCCGCATCGAATACGAATTCTGCGACGGCGCGCTCGGCTACGTGTTCGTTTACGTTTCCGGCAAAGACGAGATCGACCGCGCGCTTACGACGTTAAAGGCCACCTTCCCGAAGCTCGGCTGCAAAGGCAAACCCATCGGCGACTGCACGCAGATGGACAGCTCCACGAAGCGCATGCGCCTCATCATCAACATCGACAGGAAGAAGCAGGAGATGAGCTTTGTGCTGATACAGAAAAAATAATGTGCAGATGTGCAAATGCAAATGCAAATGTGCAGATGTGCAGATGTGCAAATGCAAATGTGCAGATGTGCAAATGCAAATGTGCAGATGTGCGGATTAGATTTGGGTTGTGGGGGGAGTTTTCTTTAAAATGAGCTTAGATGCGCGCATCGCGGATGTAAATGTGTTGATCTGAATAGCAGCGCGCACACACATTTCAATAGCAACAGCGCGAGGCTTTGCGCGCATCTGCACATTTGCATATCTGCACATTTGCACATTACTGTATCGCTTTCCCGTAGAAATTATTCGCGATCAGCTCTTCCAGGGTTTTGCGCTCGCCTTTGTAGACGGCGGTGATCCACGCATCTTTGATGCCTTTTTTGATGCAGACCTGGCGGAAAGCTTCGGCTTCGCGGATGGTTTTGAATTCCTTCAGCGTGAAGCGCGTGATGCCGTCGGGATAAGCTTTGATCTCGGCGGCGCCGAACTCGGCGAGCTGGGGATATTTGAAATTCTGGGGGAAACGATACGCGCCGATCTGGACTTTATAGATCAATCCTTCGTTGCAATAATTCCCCGTCATGCTGAGGAAACGGCGGTAAACGGCGGTGTCGTTGAGCGATTTCCCCTTGAACCATGCGAGGTTCACCGGCTTATTGTCGCAGGGCAGGTTTTCGAAGAATTCAGGAACGGTTTTACGCTCGCCGAAATAGAAAACGGTGACGAGTGATTTAACGGCGTTCGAATCCTGGGCGATGAGGTTGGTTTTGAAATCTTCCGCTTCTTTCAGCGTATTCCACGGGCCGAGGTAATAACGGATGGTGCCGTCGGGATAAACTTTTTTCTCGATCGTTCCGAATTTGGAGAAATAGGAAAGACGGAAATCATTGCTGTCGCGCACAGCGCCGATCTCGAGTTTATACGTCAATCCTTCCGCCTGGAACGTGCCGTAATCGTTCACGATCTCGTCGTAACCGTAGCTGCTGCCGACCGTCGTTTCGAGCGTGCCTTTGCTGCTGCGCACAACGCGCGTGTCGGTGCGGGGAACGTAATCGCGGCGCTTGTACTCGCTGCGATAATACGACGGAATGGTCTCACGCTTGCCGTTCTTATAAACGAGGACTTCAGAATTCGATGCCACGGCCGAATCGCGCGAATCGAGTCGCGTGCGCATGAGCTCCGCATCCAGCATGGTTTTGAACGGCCCCATGGAATAACGGACGTAGCCTTCAGGCGTCACCTCGCGTTTGACCGGTCCGAGCACTGCGACCGCAGCGGAATCGAAATCGGCGGGATCCTGGTACGTGCCCAGCTCCACCCTGTATTCTACCGACGGATCGTAAACATCGCCGTGCTTTTTCAGCACCTGTTTATACACGCGCTGCTCGTACACCTGGTCATTTTGCTCGGCTTTTATTTCTTTCAGCTGGTTGTCTATTTTTTTCTGCAGCACGTCGTTCGAATCCGCAACGATCGGTAACGTGGTGCTGGTGCTGTCGGGCGGATACGGGTTGGAAACGAAATTGTAATCCTTGTTCACCTGCACGTATGTATCCAGCCCTTTCACGTTCACGTATTCGAAATACGGATCGGCGCCTTCCACTTCGATCGCCACTTTGTACGTGTTGCCGGGGCGGAGCGCAATGAGGTATTTTCCGCTGGCCGCATTGGAATGATAATTTCCGTACTTGTTCCCGTTCGCCGAGTCGGTCACGTTGATCGCCGCGTCTACCGGGCTGCCGTTCATCGTCACGAAACCCACGACCAGCGCGAGGATCGGGGGCTCGCCCTGGAAACCGGGAGCGACCGTGTAAATGTCCTGTGAGCCGAAACCGCCTTTCTGGTCGGAGGAGTAATAACCGGTTCCGCCGTCGGCTGTGAGCGTGTAGAAACGTTCGTTGGCCGGCGTGTTCACCGGGTAGCCAATGTTCACCGGCGTTCCCCACGCGCCGTTCTTGAGGTGCGCGTAGAACAGGTCGTAGCCGCCCATGCTGTTGTGGCCTTCCGAGCTGAAGAAGAGGTTGATGCCGTCCGGGTGAATGTACGGCGCGTCATCGTTGTACGGCGTGTTGATCGTCGGCCCGAGGTTTTCCGCAGGCCCCCACGATCCGTCGGACATTTTGCGCGACATGTAAATGTCACGTCCGCCTAAACCGCCGGGACGGTCGCTGGCAAAATAGAGGATCTCTCCGTCGCTGGAGAGCGAGCAGCTGCCTTCCCAATATTTCGGCGTGTTGATGTTCGGGCCGAGGCGTTCGGGCGTGGACCAGGTTTCACCTTTGAGCGTGCTCATGTAGATGTCGCCGCCGTCTTTGGTCGTGCTTTTGAAAATGAAAAGGATCTGCCCGTCGTTCGAAAGCGCGATGGATGCATCGTGGCCGAGCGAGTTGATGTTGTTGGAAATGGGTTCCGGGCTCAGCCAGTGATCGCCGATGCGCAACGACACCATGATGTCTTCATAATATTCGCCGGTCGAGTCGGGACGGAATTTCACGTCGAGCAACCCGCCTGTGCTGCGCTCCCCGCGATACGTAAAGATCAGCGTGCTTTCGTCGATGGTGATGACCGGCACATATTCCGCGTTGTGCGTATTCACCGGGTCGCCGACATTTTTGATCTCCACCTCCATCGTGTCGCGGATGAGGTTTTTGGCGCTTTCGCAGTAAGCGATGTAGCGGTTGATCTCCAGCTTTTCCCTGTCGTCCGCATTCTCGTTGTCGAGCGCAAGGTTGAACTGGTGAATGGCGTCGTCGAAACGATAGTTGAGGTGATAGGCGCGGCCGAGGTAAAAATCAATGCGGTCGATGTCCGGCGCGATCTTCTTCGTTCGCTCGAGGTAAAAAACGGCCAGTTCCTTTTCGTCGTTCTTGTAGAGAAAGCAGATGCCGGCCTGGTAATTAAAATACGGATCGTCGGGATGCGCGTCGGCCAGTTTTTTATAGAGGGGCAATGCGCGCAGGTAATTCTTCTCGGTGAAGAAATAATCTGCATCCTCCAGCCATTTCTCTTCCTGCTTGTTTTTTTTGCCTTTTCCCTGGGCGAAACCGACGGCGGAAATGCACAAAATAGCCACAAGCAGCAACGTTGCACGTCGCATCATACGGCTAAAGTGAAAAAAACGAAAACGGGACTGCCGGCCTTTGTGCTATACTTTTAAACAGCCGAACGTTAACAAGCAGGGGCAATACCGTTCCGCAGCCGCCCGGAAACTGCCGGTACTGGTTACCTTTGCCCCGGTGAAATTGTCCGCGTAAAGCCTGCACGGCCGATCTAAAATTCAACCTGATGAACTTCATTGATCCGAAAATCGAAGCGTACGCGCTGGCCGCCACCACGCCGGAATCGGCCGTCCTGCAAGAGCTCACGCGGGAAACGCACCTGAGAACCTACATGCCGCGCATGCTTTCCGGGCATCTCCAGGGACGCATCCTTTCGCTCTTGGGCAAGCTCATCCGGCCGAAACTGATCGTCGAAGTGGGAACATTCACCGGCTATTCGGCCATTTGCCTCGCGGAAGGACTCGCGCCGGGCGGGAAAATGATCACTTTCGAGGTGAACGACGAAATGGTCCCCATCGCGCAAAAACATTTTGCCGCCGCGGGATTGAACGACCGTATCGAAGTGCGGACAGGTGACGCGGCGACATTATTGCCCGCGATCACCGAAACGATCGACATGGTGTTCATCGACGCGGACAAGGAAAATTATACGGCGTACTGGAAAATCCTTTTCCCGAAGCTGCGGCCGGGCGGCATCATCATCGCCGACAACGTGCTGTGGAGCGGCAAAGTGCTCGACCCGGAAGAAAAGCAGGATGAAGAAACGCGAGGGCTGGTGGAATTCACGAAGACGGCGCTGGCGGAACCGGGCGCCGAACAGGTATTGCTGCCCGTGCGCGACGGACTGCTGGTGATCCGCAAAAAAAGCTGAACGTGGCAAACGACCTGTATTCAAAGCTCGGTTTGCCGCAGGGCGACGTTGAAGCGGGCGCAGCCCCGGTGCTGACGCTGTATAACCGCGAGCGCGCGCTGGCCGGCATGCGGGAAGCTTTCGGCATGTGGCTGAACGTTCCCGGTCCCGATGTTTCGGTATTGCTTGCGGAAGAAGAATTGCCCCGCGTTCCCGCGCCCGAAACGATCTACCTGTTTCACACGCCCGGCAACAGCGTATCGCTCATGAACCTGCGCAGCCTGCTCAACCGCCTGAAACGCCTGCAACCTGCACGCCGCATTTTCCTGTGCGATGCCACGACAATTTCTCCCGCGCTGAAAATGATCCTGCTCGGCACAACAACAGGCGGCACCGGCGAAAGCGCTTTTGTGCAGCACGGAAAGATCACCGCCCGCATGAACAGCCGCGAAGATTTCGAAAAATTCCGGGAAGCGACCTGCGTCGATATGTGAAGATGTGCCTATGTGCTGATGTGCTGAAATGCCGATGCACACAGGCTTCGCGCGCTATCCTGATACCTGATACGACGCCCTGGCGCCTCATCGGCACATCGGCATTTCGGCACATCATTTCCCTGGCTTCTCTCCTTCGTGAAACTTCATCGTGCCGTAGTTCCTCATCTGGCCAAGCACCCAGTTCTGGCGGCGGATAATGTGTTGTGAAGGTTTGCCTGCGTTGTAGCGAATGGGATTCGGAAGAACCGCGGCAAGCCGCGCGCATTCGGTTCGTGTCAGCTCCGATGCGGGCTTTTTGAAAAAATGCTGCGCCGCCGCTTCGCACCCGTAAATGCCGTCGCCGAACTCGATGCTGTTGAGGTACACTTCGAGAATGCGTTCCTTGTCCCAGAACAATTCGATGAGCACGGTGAACCACGCTTCGAAGCCTTTGCGCAGGAAGGAACTCGTGGGCCAGAGAAAAACGTTCTTCGCCGTTTGCTGGCTGATCGTGCTTGCCCCGCGTGAGCGGCCGCCCTGTTCGGCTTCTTCCATCGCCTTTTTAATGGACTCGAAATCGAAACCGTGGTGGGTAAGGAAACGCTGGTCTTCGCTGCACACTACTGCAAAGCGCAAATTGTCGGGGATCTCGTCGGCGTGGATCCAGTCGTGGCTGATTCGGACTTCATGCTCCGCGCTGCCGGCATTCTGCGCGCAGCGGATGAACATGAGCGGCGTGTAGGAAACCGGCAGGAACCTCAGCACAACGACCAGCAATACGCTGAACAGCACGAAGAACAGGCCGGCTTTCCAGCAGAACCGAAAAAAACGTTTCATCAGGTGCAAAAATAAGCGGAATCAACTGGTTTGTGTAAAATTGTACGACGGTTGGGTAGCGGTTGTCAGAAAGGTTGTCCGTTGTCAGTAATCGGTTGTCCGGGGTTGTCGGTTGTCAGTCGGCGGTCATTCCTGGCGACAGGCGACTGACAGCCGAAGCGGCGCAGCCGCGACCGACAACCCCGGACAACCGACAACCTTTTCTGACCACCGGCAACTGACCACCCACAACGTGAAACCAAAGCTTCCCGCTTTTCTCCTTCGTTTTCTTTCCACCGGCACCACGCCGCAAATGAGCTGGCCGGAAGTCCGCCGCATCCGCCTGCTCAACATTTTTTACCTGGTCGGCTCTGTTTCTTTTATCGCTGCTGTGTTCGAAACGTTCATTGTCGACGGCGCTGAGGAAGGCATGCTCATTTCCGTGTTTGCGTTCCTGTTCATTCTCGGGCTGGCGCTGTTGCTTGCGAAACAAACGAGGATCGCCGAAACGTATTTTTTCATCATCGTCAACATCACGCTTTTCGTTTTTGAAAACCGTCACGGGCCGGCGGCGGGGTCGTTCCTGTATTATTTCGTGCTGATGCTGGCCATCGCGTTCCTGGTCGACTTTAAAAAATTCATTTACGCCGGGATCCATATTTTCATCACGATGGGCTTTCTCATCGCCGGGATCTTCCTGCGGCATCGTTTCCTGTACAAAGAATTTCCTGCAGCATCCGAGGAAGCTTCGTTCCTCTTCAACCTCGTGCTGTCGAGCTTCATGATCGCGGTGGTTGCGCTCATCATGGTGCGGCAGAGCTACGACCAGTACAACGATTTTCGCGAGCGCATGGACGAGCGGAAACGCGCGGAGGATTCGATGAAGCTGGCGATCCGGGAAAAAGAGACACTGCTGGCGGAAGTGCATCACCGTGTAAAGAACAATCTCGCGGTGATCTCCGGCCTGCTGAACCTCCAGATGAACGTGGTGAAAAATCCGTACACGCGCGAGGTGCTGCAGGAAAGCCGGAACCGCGTGGCGTCGATGGCGCTCATTCACCAGAAGCTGTACCAGGATGCGAACGTGGAGCGCATCCACTTCAGCTCTTACGCCGGTGAGCTCGTCCGCGAGATCGGGCGCTCCTACGCAGGCGACCCGGCCCGCATCACCGTGAAGCTCGAAGCCGATCCGCTCGCGCTTTCACTGACCAAAGCCGTGCCGTGCGGATTGATCCTGAACGAGCTCCTGAGCAATTGCTACAAGCACGCTTTCCCGCAAGGCCGCAAAGGCGCGATCGCCATCCGCTTCTACGCACTCGGCAACCGCTATTGTCTCGACGTGGAAGATAACGGCAAAGGATTCCCGCCCGGCTTTAACGTGGAAACCCAGGAAACGCTCGGCATGACGATCATCCAGTCGCTCGCCGAACAGCTCGACACGAAAGCTGAAATTTCCGGTGAACGGGAAAAAGGTACGCGCTGCAAGATTGTTTTTACGCCATAACAGTTCCGGGTTTTTAGTTTCGGGTTGGATTAGTTCGGTTGAATTGGTTTATGTTGGAGAAATTGTTTCCCTGCTTGCCCGGAATTCACAAACTCAAAACGCTGAAACTATAAACTCGTAACGATTCATTATATTCGTATTCCAACCCGCTTACATGAAACGCATTTTATCTTTCCTGCTCATCCTCCCCGCCATAGCCATCGCTTTCCCGCTCACAGCGCAGACCACAGCCTGCCCTGACGTGACCGCTTCTCCCGATACGACGATGTGCGGCACAGGTTGCGCGACGATCACAGCGGTTCCGCAGGGAACGGTCGGCACCACGAGTTACGGTGTCAGTTCGATCCCGTTCAGTCCATTTCCGACCAACGGCAGCAACCAGATCCTCATCAACATCGACGACGTGTGGAGCGGGGTTATCCCGATGCCGTTCTGTTTCGAATTTTTCGGCCAGACGTACAATTCCATTCTCATCGGCTCCAACGCGATCGTTACGTTCGACCTTACGCAGGCGAACGGCTATTGCCAGTGGCCCATCAACAACGCCATTCCGTCTGCGCTGAACCCGATGAACTCCATCATGGCGCCGTTCCACGATATCGATCCTTCCGTTCCCAATTCGGGCACCGACATCAACTGGGAAGTTTACGGCACCGCGCCCTGCCGCCAGTTCGTCATCTCCTGGGATTCCGTTCCCATGTTCAGCTGCAACAACATCATCGCATCGTCGCAGCTCGTGCTGCATGAAACGACGAACATCATCGACGTGTATCTCGACGAAAAACCCGTCTGCTCTTCCTGGAACGCGGGCGCTGCAATTCTCGGCATCCAGGATGCGACAGGCACCACCGCTTATTTTCCGCCGGGGTACAACTATCCGGCCCAATGGACTGCTTCCAATGAAGGCTGGCGGTTCACCCCAACGGGCGCGTCGAATTACACGTTCGGCTGGTACGACATGAGCGGGAACCTGCTGAGCAATTCGACCAGCTACCAGGTTTGTCCGCCGACGACAACGTCTTACGTCGCCGTGATCAGCAATACGTCCTGCGCCGGCAACATCATCGCGACCGATACGGTGACGGTGACTGTCGGCACGAGCACGCTGTCTACGGTGAGCACGACAACTCCCGACATCTGCGCGGCGGGCATCGGGACAGCGACCACCACGCCGAACGGTCAGCCACCGTATACGTATGTGTGGCAGCCCGGCGGGCAAACCACGCAGACCGCAACAGGCCTCAGCGCGGGCGTTTACACCGTGACGATCATCGACGGAACCGGTTGCGGAACGACGGATACCGTCATCGTACCCGGCACAAGCACGCCGGTCAACCCCGTCATTACCTCGAACGCGTTGAACGGCATCATCAACCAGCCCACTCCCGGCGCGCAGGTGCAGATCTGCTTCAGCAACACGTCGCCCGGCTCGGTGAATTCCTGGGCGTGGGTGTACGACGGCACGCAGACGTCCAGCCAGCAATCGCCCTGCTTCACGGAAAGCGATTCGGGATTAGTATGCGTAACGCTTGCCGTGACAGACACGAACAACTGCGCAGACACGGCCACACTATGCGTGCGCGTGCAGAGCGAAGCGGTATTCAGCTTCCCGAATGTGTTCACTCCGAACGGCGACGGCAGCAATGACATTTTTATTCCGACGACGATCGGCGTGAAGGACGTGAAATGCACGGTTTATGATCGCTGGGGCATGGAAGTGTACAGCTGGATTGGCGTTACGAACGGCTGGAACGGAAAAACGACGCAAGGGAAGGAAGCTGTGGACGGCGTATATTATTGGGTGGCGACGGTGATCGATTACCAGGACGATGAGTTCCAGGTGTCGGGGTTTGTACATTTGATCAGGGGGAAATAGATTTAAAAAAATAAAAGAATAAAAAAGACCTCGAAGGTCTCCTCGCGCGTGCGCCGGAGACCGTCGAGGTCTTTTTTTTATTCGGTTTAAATTTCGTAATTCATCAGCTTCGCGATCGTCGTGTCGTACGGCTCTTTGTATTCCGCAACCGTTCCGAAATTTTCCCCGTCGATCACGATGCTGTTCCCTTTCACCGTTCCGAGCTTCGAGTAGTCGACGTTCGATTGTTTCAGGAGGGAATCGAATTCCGCTTCTTTTTCGGGGGAAATGCTGACGACGATGCGGCTCTGCGCTTCACCGAAGAGGAACGCGTCTTTGCGCAGGACAGGATTTGTTTCAATTTCAACACCAAGTCCTTTCACCATCGCGGATTCGAGGAGCGTGATGAACAAACCTCCGTCGGCGCAGTCGTGGGCGGAATTGAGCAGCCCGGTGCGGATGGCGGCCTTCGTCACCTGCTGCACGTTGAATTCTTCTTCGAGATCGAAATCGGGAGCGGGCGTATTCTTCACGCCGCAGATCGAATACACGTACTCCGACGAGTTGATGTCGTTGCGCGAACGGCCGATCATGTAAATGGAATCGCCTTCGCTCTTAAAGCCGAGCGTGGTGACGTGTTTTTTGTGTTCGACGATGCCGAGCATGCCGATCGTGGGCGTGGGGAAAACGGGGCCTTCGTACGACGACTGGTTGTAGAAGCTGACGTTCCCGCCGGTGACCGGTGTTTTGAACTTCAGGCAGGCTTTGCCCATTCCTTTGATGGAGCCGACGAATTGCCAGTACACTTCCGGGTTGTACGGGTTGCCGAAGTTGAGGCAGTTCGTGATCGCCGACGGTTCGCCGCCGGAGCAGACGATGTTGCGGGCCGCTTCGGAAACCGCGATCGCGCAGCCTTGTTCCGGGTCAGCGTTCACGTAGCGGGAATTGCAATCCACTTTCAGCGCAAGCGCTTTGTCCGTGCCTTTCAGGTTGACGATGGCCGCGTCGGAAGGTCCGTTGGTGCTCATGTTCACCGTGCCGACCATGGAATCGTATTGGTTGTACACCCAACGCTTCGAGGCGATGTTCGGGTGGCCGGCGAGCTGTTTCGCCACACTTTTCAGGTCGGAAGGAACGGGAACGGAATCGATGTTGAATTTTTTCGACTCGGCGAAGTAGGCAGGCTCTTTGTAATCGCGCTTGTAGATCGGCGCGCCTCCGCCCAGCACGAGCGATTCGGCGGGAACGTCGGCCACGAGATTGCCGTGCATGTAATATTCGAGGCGGCCGGTGTTCGTCACTTCCCCGATCTGCACGCAGTTGAGGTCCCACTTGTCGAACACGCGCTGCACTTTATCTTCCTGGCCTTTCTTCACCACCACGAGCATGCGCTCCTGCGATTCGGAAAGAAGAATTTCCCAGTCTTTCATGTTGGCCTGTCGCGTGGGAACTTTGTCGAGCCACACTTTCATGCCGCTCTCCCCTTTCGCCGACATTTCCGACGTGGAGCACGTGATGCCCGCCGCGCCCATGTCCTGCATGCCGATCACCGCGCCGGTTTTGATCACTTCGAGCGAAGCTTCGAGCAGCAGCTTTTCCTGGAACGGATCGCCCACCTGCACAGCGGGAAGGTCTTTCGCGGAATCTTCCGTAATGTCTTTCGACGCGAACGCCGCGCCGTGGATGCCGTCCTTGCCGGTGGAAGAGCCGACGATGAACACGGGATTTCCTTCCCCATGCGAAGTTGCGGAAACCGTTTCACCCGTTTTCACCATGCCCACCGACATCGCGTTGACGAGCGGGTTGACGTTGTAGCATTCATCGAAGAACACTTCTCCGCCGACGGTCGGGATGCCGAACGCGTTGCCGTAATCGCCGATGCCTTTCACGACGCCGCGCACGAGCCACTTTGTTTTTTCCAGGTTCGGGTCGCCGAAGCGGAGGGAATTGAGCTGCGCAATGGGACGCGCGCCCATGGTGAAAATGTCGCGGTTGATGCCGCCCACGCCGGTTGCTGCGCCCTGGTATGGCTCGAGCGCCGACGGGTGGTTGTGCGATTCGATCTTGAACGCGCAGGCCAGCCCGTCGCCGATGTCGATGAGGCCGGCGTTCTCTTCACCTGCTTTCGCAAGCATGTGCGGGCCGTCTTTCGGAAGCGTTTTGAGCCAGGAAATGGAATTTTTGTAGGAGCAATGCTCCGACCACATCACGGAATAGATGCTGAGCTCGGTGAAGTTCGGCGTGCGGCCGAGGATTTCTTTGATCTTTTCGAATTCTTCGGGGAGAAGGCCGAGCTGTTTTGCAGTTTCAACCGTGGTCAGCGTTTCCGTGGGTGCGGACATATGAAGATGTTTTTTTTGTTCGAAGGACTTCCTTCAAAAGAGGCCACAAAATTACGCATAACCTGTCCAAGTGCCTAAGAATTTATAGACAGCGGCGATGAATACATCTGGCTGAAAATCAACGACCTCGATTTCCAATCTCCCGGCCCGTTTTGAATCCCGCCGGGCGGGCCCGTTTTATTTATCGCCTGCGGGTGCCGGGTACAACATTCTGAACGCATTAAAAATAGCCTGGTGCGAAATCGTTGCGTGGTCCTCGCCCGGTAAATAATCAAAATGAACGTTCACATTTTTGCTCATGCCCCGGAGCTTTTCCGCCAGCACGTTTGCGTCCACTTCCATGACGTGCGGAACGGCGGTCGGCGCAAGTCCTTCTTTTCCTACACCGATATAAACGTCGGTCTTTTGCGGGAATGGATCGTGCAATGTATCGGACGGCAAATTCAGCAGGGAGCCATTGTCCCACCACAGGCTCGGGCTGATGATGATGTACTTGCTGAACAGTCCCGGTTTTTTCAGCAGGATCTCCGTCGCGAGCAGTCCGCCCAGCGACTGGCCGATAATGGTTTTCGACGCGTTCGTCCTGTATTTTTTATCGACGTAAGGCTGCAATTCTTTTTCGATGAACGCGATGAATTTATCGGAATGCCCGGTGGCCGGGAATCGCTTTTTATCCTCTTCCACCGTTGTCGGGTAGGTAAAGTCCCTTTTCCGGTCTACCGTGGCGATCCCAACGACGATCGATTTCGGAACACGGTCGATCCACGGGAAATTATTGAACTGGACCAGCCCGACAACATGGATGAAATCTTCATCGGCAGAACCGTCGAGCAGGTAAATGACGGAATATCTTGTCGTGTCGTCCGCGTGATAACCTTCCGGGAGATAAATGTTCAGCGTCCTTTTTTCGTTCAGCTGCGTGGATTGAATTTCATCGATCACCCCGAGCACAAACGGCTTGCTTTTGCCGGCTTGTTCCGGCTGGCCGGTTTGGGCAAAAACAGGCAGCGTGAAAAATGCCAGGATAAAAAGCAGCGTTGTTGTTTTCATGAATGAATGTCGTTGTGCGAAATTGCCCGGAACCTGCGGTCATTTTATGCCCCGAATATATCCAAACCTTGAGAAACGCATGAGGAATAAAGCGGGGGATGAACGATGATTTGCCTATTTTTAACAGCAGATCTCCTATGTACCACGCATCCCGCTTTCGACCCGAAGCCGTTAAAGCTGCGACAGCTAAACATCCCCTGACGTGAGCTGGCTACTTTTTCTCCTTTACGCGGCCGTTCTCTTTTACGTCATCCTCAGGGTGAAATTTTTCCACCTCGAAGGACTGAAGCGCCATACGCCGGCAATTTTCTTCGGGCTGAAGCTGGTGGCAGCATTCGCGCTCTGGTGGATCTATACGTTCTATTACACCGACCGGGAAAATTCCGACATCTGGAAATATTTCGACGACAGCAAGGTGATGTACGACGCGCTTGCGGAAAAGCCGGGCGATTATTTCAGCATGCTGACCGGCATCGGCGACGAAGACCCGCGCATCGACATGACGTATTATCATACGATGCTGCACTGGTACCAGCAGTTCGACAACAACCTGCTGAACGACGCGCACATCATCATCCGTTTCAACGCCGCGGTACGGCTGGTGTCGATGGGGAATTACCACATCCATGCGTTGTTCATGTGCTTCCTTGCGTTCATCGGACTGTGCGCAATGTACAAAGTGGTTTATCCCGCAGTAAAGGAATGGCGCGGGGCTGCTGCGGGAATTATTTTCCTGCTGCCGTCGTTGCTCTTCTGGAGCTCGGGCGTGATGAAGGAAGGGTTAATGGTGTTCGCGCTCGGCGTGATCGTGTACCAGTTCTTCCGCTTTTTCAATGACCGGAAATGGTGGAGGATTCCCTGGCTGCTGCTCTGCGGGTGGCTGCTGTTCGTTACGAAATTTTATGTGCTGGCGGCGTTGATCCCGTCGCTGCCGGCTGCGGTGTGGGCGATGCGGGGAAAAACCACGGAGTCATCCCGCGTGCCCCGGGACAGGCTCAGTCACGGAGAAAAAGGAAATTTCACATTCCTGAAATTCGCGATCGCGCTGTTGCTTTTCTTCGGCCTGGGATTAAGTCTCCGCTGGATGAGCCCGGTGCACGATCCGCTGAAATTGCTCGCGTACAAGCAAAACGATTTTCTCAAGCTCGCACGAGGCGGAACATATTTATTGAGCGATTCGGTGGTAGCGTTCATCGCTTCGGACAAGCGGGAAGATCTTGTGAAGACCGGCGACAGCACGTACATGATCCGTGAAGGCGCGGATTATTACTACTGGTATTTCGATCCCGATTTCAGCGATACGATGTTCGTGCGCAACAGTCGCGATAAAGCCACGTACACGATCCTCACCGATTTCCCGCGTGCGGGCAGCCTGATGGAAGCGGATTATTTGCAGCCGACGCTCCTTTCTTTCCTGCACGAAACGCCGCGCGCGATCTTCCACGTGTTCGTGCGGCCGTATCCGTGGGAAGGAAAAAATCCGCTGCTGCTGTTGCCGGCGCTGGAAAATTTGCTCGTGTTTCTCCTGCTCGTTTTGGCGATCGCTTTTTACCGCAAACCCGTTTCTCCCGGGCTGGCCGGTTTCTTCCTGAGCTTCTCACTGCTGCTGCTGCTCATCATGGGACTGACGACGCCCATCCTCGGCGCGCTGGTGCGTTACCGCATGGCCGCGCAACCGTTCCTGCTGGCCGGCCTGCTGCTGTTCATCGACCGGGAAAAAGTGCTGCGGAAGTTTCCGTGGATTAAGAAATTTGGGATCTGAACGAAATTTTATTCCGCAATGCTCACGCTCAACTTCGATCCTTACCCGCTGCTCGCCACCGAACGCCTTTCGCTCCGCCTGATCACACTCAGCGACGCGCCGGAAATTTTCGCGCTGCGCACCGACGACCGCGTGCTGAAATTCATCGGCAAGCCGAAGCTGAAGAACCTGGACGAAGCCCGTGAGCTGATCGAATCGCGCAACAGCGGCATCGCGAAGAACGAATCGATCCTGTGGGGAATTACGTTGAAAAATGAGAACAAGATCATCGGAACGATCTGCCTCCGGAACATCGCGAAGGAACATTCCCGCGCCGAGATCGGCTACGAGCTGCTCCCTGGACTGCACGGCAAAGGGCTGATGCAGGAAGCGATCGCCGCGGTGCTCGATTACGGTTTCAACACGATTCGACTGCATACTGTGGCCGGAAACGTAGCGCCGGAGAACGCTGCATCGATCAAACTTCTTGAGCGGAACGGCTTCCTGAAGGAAGCGCACTTCCGGGAAAATTTTCGTTACCCCGACGGGCGGTTTGGCGATACGGCCGTGTATTAGCTGTTAAATACTGCACAACCGGCGAGCGAGGAATTATTGCGGGTCCCTCTTAAATTTGCAGGAAAGACAAGATCATGAAACAACCGGGCATACTCCTGAAAGTGATCACAGTTACCGGCTTCGTATTGCTGCTTTCCGTTTTCGTGGCCTACCGCGCAGGCTCGTTCAGCGGGCTGGCAGCCGCCACGAACAGCAGCGCGTTCCCCGCGGGCGATTCACCGGTCACATTTGCCGACACAAGCAAGATCGAGATCATGCCCAGTTCCAAGTCGGGGCCGGTCATGTCCAGCTCCAAATCGACCATCCTTCTCGAACCGGATACCGGCAAGCCGAAACAAAAACAGCAGCAACCTAAACGAGACCCGATGATGGGCAGCTCCAAATCAGGAGAGATCTTCACTTCCGAGCCTGATACATCGAAACCGCAGTGAAGAAAAAGGCGGAAAAATTCAAATTCCAAAAAATCCAGGTTCCAAACTTTTCCGGGAACATTCCCATTTGGAATTTGAGCTTTTAAAATTGTTTCTTTCTAAAACGATCGTTCATGAACCTCATCGGCATGCTGGAAGCAACCGGGTTAAGCCTGCTCTTCCTTCTTCTCGTATTCGTGCCGATGGAAAAAGTGTTCCCGGCAAAATACCGTCAGCCGTTTTTCCGTCCGTCGTGGACACTCGACCTTTGTTTCTTCGCCGGGCAATACCTGCTCTGGAACGGTCTTGTTTTCTGGGCGCTCAGCTACTCCGGCTCCTGGCTTTCGGCGATCCTTCCGCAAGGTTTCCGGCAGGCGGTGGCGGGACAATCATGGTGGCTGCAGGCTGCCGAAGTGATCGTGCTGAGCGATTTTCTCATTTACTGGGCGCATCGCCTGCAACATAAAGTGGGCTTCCTGTGGCGGTTTCACAAGGTGCACCACAGCGCCACGCACCTCGACTGGCTGGCCGCGCACCGGGAGCACCCGCTCGACACGATCTATACCGTCGGGATCATCAACCTGCCGGCGTTCATCCTCGGCTTTCCGCTGGAGACGATTGCGGGACTTATTGCATTCCGCGGGATCTGGGCGATCTACATCCACTCCAACGTTCGCCTGCCCATCGGTCCGCTGCGCGTGCTGATCGGCGCGCCGGAGCTGCATCACTGGCACCACGACCTCGACCGCGATGCCGGAAATTATGCAAACATTTCACCGCTCATGGACAAACTGTTCGGCACGTACACCTGCCCGGACCATGAGCCCGAAAAATTCGGCATCAGGGAAATGTTCCCGGAAAATTACGTCGGGCAGATGCTTCACCCCATACTGCCCGAACGCATCGGCGACAAGCTCAACCGCATGCAGCTGAAATTTCCGGGCACCAGGAATTCACCGCAAGAGCCGGCGATCATCCCGGAAAGAGAAGAATCTTAGTTTCCACGGCGCCCTGCTCTTCCAAAAAATTTTTCACTTCGAGTGCAGCTTCCCCGCCTTTGTTCGCATGGTGCAACGGCGTAAAACCGTGCGGCCCGCGCATGTTCAGCAACTTTGGATAAGCGGTCAGCATGGCCTTTACCATGTCCGTTTTCCCGAGCATGCACAGCGTGAGAAAATTCATCTGCGCGCCGTTTTCGACGAGGTAATTCACCAGTTCCGTATAGCCCACGTGGCTTGCCGCCCCGAGCGCCGTTTCAAAATCACCGCCGCCCCAGTCCCAGGCCGCGTTGAGCAGCGTCGGGTGCTCTTTGTGCAGCGCGATCACGCCGTCCATGTCCCTGTGCGCTTTGCCGACGAAATCCTTGACCAGCTTTTCATCGATGCGGGCGCGTTCTTCTTTCTGCTGCAACGCATGCGCATGAGCAGGAACAAGAGCAAGTCCTGCAGCGCCAGCAAGCACGGAACGGATAAATGTTTTCCTGGATGTCATACGTAAGGAGTTAACGGATTAATTTTACACGACGTTACGTTTCTTTCCTGCGCCGGAATAGTCTTATTCCCCAAACGGCGAAAGAACGTGACAAACGGCCAGCACGCACATCCCATGATCCGTCCTTATCGTCCTTCCGATCGTTCCGCGCTTCTCGAAATTTTCCGGCTCAACACGCCGCGCTGGTTCTTTCTGCACGAGCAGAAAGACCTGGAGGAATTTCTCGACACGCACGGCGGCACCTACTTTGTTGCCGGGCACGACGGGAAAGTTGTGGGCGGCGGCGGCTACCGCGTGGTCGGACCGGCGACGGGACGGATCTCCTGGTACATGTTCCACCCGGATTTCCAGGGGAAAGGATTGGGAAGCAAACAGGTGAAACACGCGCTGGCATTGCTGCGGGAGATGCCGGGACTGGAAAAGATCGAAGTAAGCACGTCGCAGCTGCAGTTCCGGTTTTACGAAAAGTTCGGGTTTGTAACCGTGGAAACGAAAGCCGATTTCTGGGGCCCGGGAATGGACCTCGTGCGGATGGAAATGGCGCGCTGAGCGCAGTTGATTCGAAACAGGATAACATGGAGCATCCGCTTGTCGTACGCGTCGCCGTTCCGCAAACCGTTTTCAACCCGGATGCGGTCGATGCGGAAATATTTTGCGTGAACATGACGCAGCAAACATTTTCCGTTTCCGCGAAAAGCGAATCGTTCACCACGGTCGACGAAGAAGAAGGAACGGCAGTTGCCCATGGCTCGCAACCGGCCACCGTGTTGCTGGGGCCGGGCGATTCGGCGCGCGTGGCCGACGTGAAAGGCTGGGAATGGGACGGGCACGTGGGGATCAGCCTCGTATTCCGCGAGGAAAGCAGCGGCAGCATCACCACAAAAAGTTACGACCTGAAATCCGGCAAGGCCGATTTCACGCTACCTTCCGGAGAGAGAGGGCGCGTTGTTCCGGCGCTGAGGTGATCATGGCGATCCATTTGAATAAGAATAAAATAAATGAAGAAGTTCCGGTTGTTGGCTTGCCTGCACACGCTCCTGCTCGTTTCCTGCGGGCCGGAAGTATCTTTCGAAGAGCCGCAACCTGCCGGCGTGAAGGACCTGAAGTCATTTCCCAAATCGTTTCGCGGCGAATATCAAAGCAAGCAGGACGGTTCTGTATTGTCAATCTCCGGATCGATGATCACGAGGACGTATGAAATTTATTTCACCGCTTCGCTGAAAAATCTCGACAGCGTTTATGAAATGCGCAACGGTTTGCTTTACGACAAAACATTTAACGATAGCTTCCCGGTTATAATTTCAGGCGATTCGATTTACCATCATTCTCAAATTACAGACACGTTATTCATGATCTCGCCTGCCACAGCGTTGCGAAAAATGAAAGGTTACCTTTTCCTGAATTCACGTTATTCAGAAAACAACTGGACAGTGGAGAAGGTTTCCCTGCACAAAGGCGTCCTGCGTTTCGCCGCTGTCAATTCAAAAGAAGATATCGACCTGCTGAATGAGCTGGTAGAAACCAAAGACACGACAACATTGAGCTACAAGCCTTCAAAAAAAGAATTCCGGAAATTCGTCAAACAGGAAGGATTTTCGGACACGGAAGAATTCACCCGGGTAAGAAGATAACTGATGCCATGTCCTTTTTCGAAAAACTAATCAGCGCATTTTTCTGGCTGCAGATCATGCTCTGCCCGTTCCTCCCGGGGGCTGTCATTGGCTTTTTCCTGTGGCAACTCATTCCCGGCACAGCAGGCGAAGTCGCGGGGATTGCAACTGCCGCGCTCGGGCTCGCCGGCGGAATTCTTTTTGCCGAATACATCCGAAGGAAACACGGCACAGCAGAGTTCATGTCAAGAATATTTGGTCCCGGCCCCCGAAAGGAAAACTAAAGCGCTTCCACTCTAACTCCCAACTCCCCCACTCCTCCCTCCTCAGTCCTCCCTCCAAACTCCCGACTCTTTTCCTACATTTGCCTGACCCTGTTGGGGTTTACGCATCCGCGGCCCGCATAAAACTACCTACATGTCTTTGAACAACCTCTTCCGGAAAAAGTCAGTCGACCAGATCCTGAAAAATGCCGAGCTGGACAGTGCGCCCGGTGGCGGCGCCCTTGCCAAAACGCTCGGCGTGCGCGACCTGGTCGCTTTCGGCATCGCGGCGATCATCGGTGCGGGCATTTTCAGCACGATCGGCAAAGCCAGCGCAATGGGCGGCCCGGGCGTGATCCTGCTTTTCGTGGGAACAGCCATCGCCTGCAGCTTCGCAGCGCTTGCGTATGCCGAGTTCGCTTCCCTTGTTCCCGTTTCAGGGAGCGCGTACACGTATTCCTACGTCGCGTTCGGCGAGCTCTTCGCGTGGATCATCGGCTGGGCGCTGATCATGGAATATGCCATCGGCAACATCACCGTCGCCATTTCCTGGAGCGATTATTTTACCAGCCTGTTCAACAGCATCAACTTCAATGGGGTTCACTGGCATATGCCGGAATGGATGACGATGGATTATTTCACCGCGCAGACGGGATTTGAAACGGTGTCGGGACTGCTTGCTTCCGGTGAGACGCTCGATTCGGTTTCAAAAAATCTCGATTACGCCAACGAAGTGCCGAAATACCTTGCATGGAAGGATGCGCCTACGCTCGGGGGCTTTCACTTCGTGCTCGACATTCCTGCCATCGGTATCATCATACTCATCACCGCGCTCGTTTACCGGGGCATGAAAGAAACGCGAAACGCCAGCAACATCATGGTAGCTATAAAAGTGCTGGTCGTACTCATGGTGATCATTTTCGGCGCGATGTACATCGACACGGAGAACTGGCAGCCGTTCCTGCCCAACGGCGTCGGCGGGCTTCTCGGCGGCGTCTCGGCGGTTTTCTTCGCGTACATCGGCTTCGACGCCATTTCCACCACGGCGGAAGAATGTAAAAATCCCCAGCGCGACCTTCCGCGCGGCATCCTTTACTCCATCGTCATCTGCACCGTATTGTACATCCTGGTGGCGCTTGTCGTTACCGGCATGGTGAGCTACAAGGAGCTCAACGTCGGCGACCCGCTGGCGTACGTGTTCGAAAAGATCAACGAGCTGCAATGGCTGAAGAACATCATCGCCGTGAGCGCGGTGGTTGCCATGGCGAGCGTGCTGCTGGTCTTCCAGATGGGCCAGCCCCGCATCTGGCTCGCGATGAGCCGCGACGGGCTGCTGCCGAAATCGTTCTCGCGCATCCACCCGCGCTTCCGCACACCTTCATTCGCAACGGTCGTCACCGGTTTCATGGTGGCTGTCCCGGCATTCTTCTTCGACCTGAACATTGTCGTCGACGTGTGCAGCCTCGGAACGCTTTTCGCCTTCGTGCTCGTGTGCGCGGGCGTGCTCCAGCTCGACCGCAACAAGCTCGGGCCGCGTGGAAAGTTCCGCGTTCCGTTCATCGGTTCGCGCTTTATCTTCCCGGCCATCATCGTTCTCGCGATCGTGCTGATGGCTGTTTTTAACGCGGACAATGTCGGCGACTTCCTCCGTTCGCGCGAGCTGAAAGAACCTGCTGCGCTTGCCACGAATTTCCGTGACGGCTCGATGGACCAGCAGGCGCGGGAGTACCTCTCGGGGAACATCAAGCTGGCGAAAGAGCAGTTCGACACCACTGCCACGGAAAAATTGTTGTCGGGCATGGAACCGGATACGTATTCTTCTCTTGTACGCGGCATGCCGGTGGGTGATGACGTGAAATTCGAAGGCGGCTGGAACGTGTTCAAGCACAACATCCCGATGTGGGTGTTCTTCCTCATCACCGCGTGGATGACCGTGCGCTGCGCGATCCGCAACCTCTCGCTCATTCCCGTACTCGGGCTCGTGAGCTGCCTCTACATGATGGCGCAGCTCGGCTCCAAAAACTGGCTGCTGTTCACGGGCTGGCTCGTCGTCGGTCTTATCATTTATTTCACGTACAGCAGGTACAACAGCAAGCTGGCGAAGGAAAACGCCGCAACAAAAATCGTATGAGCGCGCAGAAAAAAATCGCACTGATCACCGGCGCCACCGCAGGTTTCGGCAAAGCCATCGCCGAGCTCTTCGCCGCGAACGGGTGGGATCTTATCATCACCGGCCGCCGGAAAGTGCGGCTGGAAATGCTCGAGCGCCAGCTGAAAGAAAAGCACAACATCGAAGTGCTTTCGCTCGCGTTCGACGTCCGCAGCAACGATGAAGTGAAAAAAGCCGTCGCAACACTGCAGGGAAAATGGGCGGAGGTCGACGTGCTGGTGAACAATGCAGGACTCGCCGCGGGACTCGGCCCCATCCAGGAAGGTTCGCTCGACGACTGGGAGCAGATGATCGACACGAACGTGAAAGGCCTGCTGTACATGACACGCAGCATCGCGCCGCTCATGACCGCGCGGAAGCAGGGCCACATCATCAACATCGGCTCCATCGCGGGGAAAGAAGTTTACCCGAACGGGAACGTGTATTGCGCCACGAAGCACGCCGTCGACGCGCTGACAAAAGCGATGCGCCTCGACATGCTGCCGCACAACATCCGCGTGACGCAGATCGCGCCGGGCATGGCGGAAACGGAATTCTCCGTCGTGCGTTTCAAAGGTGACGACGCGCGCGCGAAAGCGGCGTACAAAGGGTTCGAGCCGCTGCGTGCCGAAGACATCGCCGAAACCGCGCTGTGGGTGGTGAACCGGCCGCCGCACGTCAACATCAACGATATCGTGATCATGCCCACCGCCCAGGCCAACTCCACGAACGTCGCCAGGAACTGATCCGCCATGGCCAGCAAGCTCTTTGTCGATCCCGATATCCGCAAAGCGGAAACGCTGCCGACGGAGTTCTACACCGGCAAAGAATATTTCGAGCTGTCGAAGAAAAAAATATTCGCGTCCACCTGGCAATTCATCGGCGACACGACAATGGCGCGCCTGCAGGGACAACTTGTTCCGCATACGCTCCTGGAAGGATTTCTCGACGAGCCCATATTGCTGGTGCGTGACAAAGAAGACCAGCTGCGTTGCCTGTCGAACGTCTGTACGCACCGCGGAAATATTCTCGTCGACAGCCCCTGCGCCGATCGCGAGATCCGCTGCCGCTACCACGGACGACGCTTCAAACTGAACGGCGAATTTCATTTCATGCCGGAATTCGAAGGCGTGGAAAATTTCCCTTCTGAAAAAGATCATCTCGCGAAAGTGCCGTTCGGGAACTGGGAGCAATTTCTCTTCGCTTCCACCCGGCCTTCCGTCGCACTTGAAGAAACGCTGGGCGAAATGAAAAAGCGCTTGTCATGGCTGCCGCTGAACGCGTTCAGGCACGATCCTGTCTTGTCGCGCGACTATCTCGTGAAAGCGAACTGGGCGTTGTACTGCGAAAATTACCTCGAAGGATTTCATATCCCGTTCATCCACAATTCGCTCAACGCCGCCATCGATTACGGCGCATACACAACAGAGCTGTTCCGGTATTCCAGCCTGCAGCTCGGCATCTCGAAAGGCGGAGAAGAAATTTTTCATCCGCCGGCCGGTTCGCCCGATCACGGGAAAGCCGTTGCCGCATATTACTGGTGGATCTTTCCGAATCTCATGTTCAATTTTTATCCGTGGGGGCTTTCCATCAACATTGTCCGCCCGCTTGGGCCGGAGCTGACGAAAGTTTCCTTCATCACGTACGTGCACGACGCGTCGAAGCTCGAGCGCGGCGCGGGATCGCAGCTCGACAAGGTGGAGCGTGAAGATGAATCCGTAGTTGAAGATGTGCAGCGCGGCATTCGTTCCTCCTTTTACAACGCGGGCCGCTATTCACCCAGCCGCGAGCAGGGCACGCATCATTTCCATCGTCTCATTTGTGAATTCATGAACGCATGACAGGAGAAAAAACAAAAAACAAACAGGCAAACTCCAAACCTGCAGCCCGGGCGCTTTGGAAAAAAGGAATTCCTTCCTGGAATTTGAGTTTTGCGTTTTTGATGCTTTTTCTTCTTGCATCCTGCGGAAACGACAAGAAGCGTGTGGACATGATCCTTCACCACGGGAAAGTGTACACGGCCGACGGCGGTTTCGCGGTGCTGGAAAGTTTCGCGGTGAAAGACGGGAAGATCGTTGCCGTGGGAACGAATGAAAGCATCGCCGCGCTGTACGAGTCGGACAGCTTGCTGGACGTGCAGGGAAAAACCGTACTCCCCGGGCTGATCGATGCGCATTGCCATTTCGTGGGTTACGGATTGGGACTGCAGGATTGCAATCTTACGGGAACCAAATCGTTCGACGAAGTCATCGCGCGCGTGAAGGAATATGCGAAAACGAACAAGCGGGAATGGATTCTCGGCCGCGGGTGGGACCAGAACGACTGGGCGGTGAAAGAATACCCGACGAAGGATAAGCTCGACAGTCTTTTTCCGAATACGCCGGTAGTTTTGAAACGTATTGACGGACATGCGGCGCTGGCGAACGCGGAAGCCTTAAGGAGAGCGGGCATTACTGACAGCACGACTGTCAGTGGCGGAGAAATAGTTCGCATCCGACAGGTGCGCAATAATCCCAACAGGTATTCCGGTGGATTTATAAGTCCTCTCGGCATCATTATCACGACCTCTATTTCCGGAATTCTCATCGACAACGCCGTCGATCTTGTCGAAAAAGTCATTCCCCAGCCTGATTTCAACGTTACCCGCGATGCGCTGCTGACTGCGCAGCAGAATTATTTCGCCGTCGGCATCACCACCGTCGACGATGCGGGGCTGATGAAAGACAAGGTCGACATCATCGACACGCTGCAGCGGCGCGGCGAGCTGAAGATGCGCGTGTACGCGATGATGAGCGACAGCCTGCCGAACTATTTGTATTACCTGCCGCACGGACCGTACAAGACCGATTACCTCAACGTTCGCTCGTTCAAATTTTACGGCGACGGATCGCTGGGCTCGCGCGGGGCCTGCCTGTTGCAGCCGTATGAAGACAAGCCCGGGTGGAAAGGTTTCCTGCTGAGCACGCCGCAGCATTACGAAGACAAGATGAAATTGCTCGCGCAGAAAAATTTCCAGGTCTGCACGCATTGCATCGGCGATTCGGCAAACCGTTTCATGCTTTCGCTTTACCACAGGCTGATGCCCGATTCGTCGAAACGCTGGCGCATCGAGCACGCGCAGGTCGTTTCGGCGCAGGATGTTCCGCTGTTCGGCGCGTATGGCGTGATCGCTTCCGTGCAGCCGGTGCATGCGACAAGCGACATGTACTGGGCCGACAAGCGTCTCGGCGCAGCGCGTGTGAAAAATGCGTACGCTTACAACGATCTGTTGAAATCGTCGGGCATGCTGGCGTTCGGGACGGATGCGCCGGTGGAGAACATCAACCCGATGTACACGTTCTATGCTGCTGTCGCGCGGAAAGACCTTGCCCATTTTCCACCCGCCGGCTATCAAACCGAAAATGCCGTCGACCGGCGAACTGCGCTGCTGGCGATGACACGCTGGGCTGCGTACGCGAATTTTGAAGAAAACGAAAAAGGAAGCATCGAAGCCGGTAAGTTCGCCGACTTCATCATCGTCGACACCGACCCGATGACGTGCGCGGAGGACAGCATCCCGAAGATCAGCGTGCTGGCGACGTATGTGGGCGGACAAAAAGTGTACGAACGCAAGTGAAGAGATCATCCTGCATATTGATCGCGTTGCTGCTGCTGTCGTTCACAGCGAAAGCCGGTCCGCCGTCTGCGCCGCAGTACAGGACGAAGCGTTACGGTTTCAGCTACGCGGCTTCGGGCGTGATCTCTTTTTTTTCCGTCGACCAACGCCACAGCGAGAAAGCTGTGCCGCGCGCGGGAATGGGCGGCATGATGCGGATGCTGTTCTACCCGTCGAAGAACGTGCACATTCACATCGGGCTTGAAATCATGAGCCAGGCCTGCGCGTTCAACACGTATTATTTCGCGCCGGGGCATTCGCAGTTTTACGACCGCTCGTTCGGCTACACGCACACGCTGCGCACGGTGGAAATGTACGTCCCGCTCATGGCGCGCATCGGGCTCACTCCCGACGAATCGAGCGCGCGTACGATCTTTTACGTGATCGGCGGCTATGCACCCAAAGTTTTTCTCAGTGCTTCCTCCAACGTCGTGGAAAATTCCTCAGGCCGGGGCGTGTGGGGCGGCGGAACGGAGCTGGAATTTGAAAACTGGTTCATCGCTCCGCAAACGGGGAACGTGCTGATCGCGGGGTTCGGGTTCGACAAACGGCTCAGGTTCTCGGAGAAATTCGTCAGCTTCGAATTTATTTATCGCTATAACCTGTCCCGTTTCATTTACAGCGGGCAGGTCAACACGAATACGCTGCTGATGAAAAATTCCTGTCTCAGCCTGCAGGTCGGCTACCGGTTTGCGGGCGGCGGCGGTGGCGGCGGAATGTGAGTTGAAATCTCAAATTTTCAAAAAAAACATATCCCAGGCATTGAGCGTTTGGGATCACTGCTTGTCCGGAGAAATTTCTCTGTAGCGACAGCGTTTGGCTTCGCCATCATACTTCTTGTTCTTTTTTTTACAAAAAAAGAACCAAAAAAATCGCGCCGGACGGGCCTTTGCTAAGAATTCCGGAGCAGAAAAATCTCGCGAAAACCAAGCCGCCCCGCCGCACATCCAGCCCGTGCTCGTGGTTTTCTTCGCGCAAGCCCATCGCTGATTTTCCCGCCCCGGAATTCTAAGCAAACGCCCTAAGGTCGCAGGTTTCCTTCGAATTCACGTTTACTTTTTTGAGTTTATCCGGACAACAGTGATGTGCTGATTTGCTAATGTGCTGATGCGAGCGGAACGCAACCCGCAGGAGAATAGAAGATGTGAAGGCGAGTGGCCGTTTTATTCAAACAGAAATTCCATTAGCACATTAGCAAATCAGCACATTAGCACATTTTTTTCGTCAGCTTCCGTAGCGGAAACCGAGCTGGGAACGCAGCCCTTCTTTTTTGATCTCGAACTCTTTCACGTCATCGATGGTCAGCGTCGACAGCATCGCCGCCGTGCGTTCGGCCGCGGGCAATGCGGCCATGCGCAGGTGCTGGTTCTTCACCGACTCGCTGACGACCTGGCGGACTGCGCGCGCATTGCCGAAATATTTATCGCGGTGCTCGTAAAGCAGATCGAGATATCCTTTGAGGTGGGCTTCCGCTTCGGCCGTGGGCGTAAGCTTCTCTTTTTCGAAAAGGCGCTGCGCGATGGAGAACAGCTCTTCCGCGGTATAATCCTTGAAATCATACGTGCGGTCGAAACGCGATTTCAGGCCGGGATTGGATTCGATGAAACGGTGCATGTTGTCGGGATAGCCGGCCACGATCACGGCGAACTCGCCGCGCAGGTCTTCCATCCGTTTCAGCACCACCTCGATGGCTTCCTTGCCGAAATCATTTTCCCCGCCTTCGCCGAGCGCGTACGCTTCGTCGATGAAAAGAATGCCGCCGATCGCCTCGTCGATGCGCGACTGCGTTTTGATCGCCGTCTGGCCGACGAAACCGGCCACAAGTCCCTGGCGGTCGACTTCCACGATGTGTCCTTTTTCCAGCAGGCCGAGCCCTTTGTAAATGTTGGCCATGATGCGGGCCAGCGTGGTTTTGCCGGTGCCGGGATTACCGGTGAACACGGCGTGCAGTGAAAAACGGCTGAGCACTTCTTTCCCGGTCTCGCGGTAAAAGCGCACCAGCTTGACGAGCTCGTTCACTTCATCTTTGATGTTCTGCATGCCCACGAGCGCGTTCAGCTCGGCCAGCGCGTCGCGCAGCATCTTTTCGTTGATGCCGAGGTTCGGGCGTTTCTTCTTGCGGCCGCCGAACGCTTTTTCCATGTCCTGCAGCTCGATGGTGGACAACGCTTCTTTATTCAGCGCGGAAAAATCCTGGACCTTCATCAGGCGCAGGCCCATTTCCATTTTCGCTTCTTCCACCACGCCGATGGCCATCCGCGCATTGCCGAAAGAGTGGTCGCGCGTGCGGTAGAGCTCGATGAACTGCTCCTCAAGGAATTTTCTCGCGTCGGGCGTCATGTGCACGCCTTTCTTTTCGGCTGCTTTCGAGGCGATCTCGTACAGCTCGTCGGGGAGATAATCGTCGAAGTGATAATAATGGGAGAAGCGCGACTTCAGGCCGGGATTGGATTCGATGAACGTATCCATCTCTTTCGGGTAGCCGGCCACCATGATCGCGATGTCGCCGTCGCCGTCGGACATTTCCTTCAGCAGGATCTCGATCACTTCTTTCCCGAAATCTTTTGCATCGTCGCCGAGGCGCGCGAGCGAATACGCTTCATCGACGAAAAGAATGCCGCCTTTGGCCTGCTCGATGGCTTTGCGCGTTTTCGGCGCGGTCTGGCCGATGTATTCGCCCACCAGGTCGGCGCGGTCGACTTCGGTGACGTGGCCTTTGGTGAGCAGCCCCATTTTCTTGTAGATCTTGCCGAGCATGTTGACCACGGTGGTTTTCCCGGTGCCGGGATTTCCCGTGAACACGCTGTGCAGGCTGATCTTCCCGCTCTCTTCAAATCCTTTCTCCTGGCGGAGCTTGATGAAGTTGAGGTAATTGATGTGATCGCGGATGTTTTTCTTCACTTCCGTAAGGCCCGTCAGCGCGTCGAGCTTGGCGAGGAGCTCTTCCATCGTCTCTTCGGCCGCTTTCGTTTCGTTCTGCACCTGCGGCGCCGTGCGGTCGCCCGCAGCGGAAACAAGTCGCTGCCCGCCGAGCACGAGCGTGGGAATCCCTTCTTCGTCCGCTCCGCCGCATTCGAATTCCACCATGGCCACCATCGTGTCCATGAAGATCATCTCGACCACATATTTCTCGTCTTTCCAGGAACCGGGAACATCATTGCCCCAGCCCACGTCGAACGTGTAGCGGAAATCCAGCTTGTCGTCCACGATCTTGCCTTCGCGCGTGACCTGGCCTTTCAGCTGGTACGCGTCGTCGAAGAAATTGAAGAACAGCTCGTATTGCCAGTCGACCTTGACCTTATTGCGCAGGCGGGCTTCCACCCAGATGTATTGCGTCGTTTCGCGTTTGAATTTCTTGAGGTACGTGCGCTCCTTTTTTTCCCAACCGTTGTAATCGCCGGAGAACAGCTTGATGTATTCGACCTCGAAATAAGGATTGGCCTCGGGCGTGACTTTGGCCACGTCGTTCACAAAGAATTTCGTTTCGCCCGCAAGCTCGTTGTCGACGTAAGCTTCCCAGGAATATTCTCCTTTTTTCCAGTAAACGCCTTCCGTCGCATTCCCCCAGCCGTCGCGCAGGTAGACGATATTCTCGTCCATCTTCACCTCGCGCTTCGTTTCCAGCGAGCACAGCTCCTTTTTTCCTCCGTCGGCCAGGTCGAAACATTTGAGCAGCACCGTGCACGACCAGTTCTCCTCGTCGAACAGCTTGTTGTAAAATGAAAATTCGACCCGTATGTAGGTTGTCTCAGCTTTGTCGAACACCTTCCGGTACTTCTTCGTCGCGTTCGCCATCCATTCATCGGAAGCGAATGTTCTCAGCTCTTTGAATTTGTACTTTTTCACAGGCACAATAAGATTACACCCCCGCACCGATCCGGGGAGCATGAAATTAACAAAAAACAACGGGATTTTTCAGGGAAAACCTACAATCCGTCAGCATACTTCGACCCTTCGTCGGTCAGCGCCACAACAGGGCATTCGCCCTTCTTCCACTTCCATTTCCCCGCTTTCTGCTCCACGTTCTTCCCGAACGGCCCGAAGTCGTACAGGGAGAGGCGCCTGCGATCATTCACCGCGCTTTCCACGCGGATCTCCGCATATTCCTTCACCACGAGGTTTTCCACCGCTTCGGAAAGCCGTTCCCCGAGCAGCGCCGTGTCCGCGCCGGGCGTGCTGTGGTTGTGCACCATCGTCGCGAAGAGCTTATCGGCAGGCAAAACACCTCCGCCTTCCATGCGCAGCCATTTCAGTATCTGGCGCTGGAGGGTGGTGAGACGGTGGCGTTCGGAGCGATTGGGCTTCATTGAACAGCGGGTACGTCCCGATAGCTATCGGGATACGAATAGTACGAATTTACGAATTACGAATTACGAATTACGAATGCTGCGTAATCCTCGAAGGTTTGCGCGCAAGCATGCGCACTGGCAAACCTTCGAGGATTACAAAACTCGTACTTCGTACTTTTTTATTTCAGCAGGCCAGTGATCGGTTTCCCCGTGCATCCGTCCGGGAACTGGATGTTCATCATCATGCAGATCGTCGGGGCGATGTCGGTGATGTTGTATAATTCTTCGCTGGTGCCGGTTTTCACTTTCCAGCCCCACCAATACAGCGGGACGTGCGTGTCGTAATTCCACGGGGAGCCGTGCGTGGTGCCGGTTTTCCGCGACCATTCGCCGAACCAGCCGGGTTCGAGGATCAAACAAACGTCGCCGGAGCGGCGGAAGTTGTACCCGCGCTGGACGAGGCTTTTCGGGGCTTCTGTATATTGGTTTTCGGAAATCGCCGAAGCGGTCATGCAGGCAGCCACGCCTTTGAACTGCATGAGGAAATCGACGGTGTACGTTTCGATCTCTTTTTTGTCCAGTCCTTTTGCCGCGATCGTCCTGCGGTCGAAAAACACCTGGTCGTTCTCGTACGCGGCGACGAGTGAATCGCCGAATTTCCGTTTGAGGGAGCGCTGGAGCGAATCGATCACCATGCGTTCATCGAAATAGCCGGCGGGCACTTTGATGTCGAGCAGGTATTGCGGAACCTCCACCGCGCCATGGTCGGCGGTGAGGAAAACGAGCACGTTGTTCTTGCCGAGATAATTATCGAGAAAGCGGAAAAACGCGGCCAGCTCCTGGTCGAGACGCAGGTAGCAATCTTCGATCTCCACGCTTTGGGGTCCGTACATGTGCCCGATGTAATCCGGCGAGGAAAAGCTGACGCAGAGAAAATCGGTGGCGCTGCCCTTGCCGAGCTGCTCGCCCTGGATGGCGGCCACGGCGAAGTCTTTGGTCAATGTGTTCCCGGACGGCGTGCTGCGGATCATGCCGAGCTTGCCGTTGGTTTCGGAAAGCGTGGAGAGCTTGTGCGGAAAAACAGGTTTCGTTTCACCGGTAAACAATCCTTCGTACTTGTTGTCGTCGGGCAAACTTTCCGTGTATTGCTCCACCGGCAGCAGCGTGCTCCAGTCCTGCGCGAGGTATTGCTTCGGAAATTCTTTCGCGTTGAAATCGGCCACCCACTGCGGAAGCTGCGGCATGTAATACGTGCTGCTGATGAATTTCCCGCTGCCTCCTTCGTACCAGTATGCCGCGCTGGCCGTATGCCCGGCGGGAAGAACGGAGCTCCGGTCTTTCAGCGCAACGCCGATCACTTTCGACTGCATGTTGTTGCTGAGCCGGAGCTGGTCGCATACGCTCGTGCCGAGCATGCGCCGCGGGGAACGTTTTCCTTCCTCCGCCGAAGCGCCGACGCCATTTACAGCGCCGTCCTGCACGCAATAAATTGTTTTCCCTTTATCTCGGTCGTACCAGTTGTTGGCGATGATGCCATGAACGGACGGCGTCGTGCCGGTGTAAATGGACGCATGTCCCGGGCCGGTGAACGTGGGAACGTAATTGAAGTTGACGTTGCGGCAGTTGTAGCCCTGGCTAAGCAAACGCTTGAAGCCGTCGCTGCCGAGCTTGTCCCAGTATCGATACACGTAATCGAAACGCATCTGGTCGACAACGATCCCCACGATGAGCTTCGGGCGCGCCGGGATGGTCATGTCGGCGGCAGGTTTTTTTCCGCCTTTATTGGTTTGGGCAAGAAGCGCTGCAGTGAGCGCGATGGTGATGAAGAAAGTGAAGGCGTATCTCATGATGTGCAGATGTGTCGACGTGCAAATGTGCAGATGGAATGTGAAGATGAAAGGATGTAAAGATTGTTTTTTCGGGATTATTTGCGGACCAGGATGGCGAGAATGAGCAGGCACAGACCGACACTCGCAGCGATGTTTAGAATTCCGATCAGCATTTGACCGCGGCGGATCAGCTCGAGTGTTTCGAAGCTGAACGTGGAGAAGGTGCTGAAGCCGCCGCAAAACCCGGCGATGACGAACATGCGGATCGCATTATCCTGCATCCTTTCCGCGAACAGCAGCAATGCAATGCCGATGATCGCGCAGCTCAGGACGTTGGCCAGCAACGTTGCCACGGGGAAATTGACGGCGGGGAATTGCCTTACGCCTGCGGCAATGCCGAAGCGGGCAAGACTGCCGAGGCCGCCGCCGAGGAAAACCAAGATTGCAGATTGGAACATGGGTGCGGATTATCCCGACAAATGTCGGGAGTACGAATTTACGAATTACGAATCTTATGGATCGTTTGGCAATATATCGTAATAAATTCGCCGGTTCGTAATTCGTAAATTCATTCTTCGATTTGTAATTCGCACCTTACCTTCGTTTCTCCCCGCCGTCTTTCATCACGCGGCGCAGCACGTACACCGGCGCTTTCGACCGGAGCGCAAGGTTGATCGCGTCGCTCGGGCGTGAATCGAGCTCGATCTTTTTTCCCGCGTCGTCGAGCACGATGGTGGCGTAATACGTTCCACCGATAAGACTATGAACGACGATTTTCGACAGCTTCACTTTGGTCGCGTCGAAAATGTTCGTCATGAGGTCGTAGGTCATCGGTCGTGAGGATTTCACATTATTCTTTGCGGAATAGATCCCGTTCATCTCGCAGGAGCCGATCACTACCGGGAGCATGGAATCCGGCATTTCAAATTTCGGTTCGAGCTCGACCACGTAGCTGGTTCCGCCATAAGCGCGCAGCTCGCCGACATTGACTTCGATGGTGTCATTCAGTTGTTTCGGGGGAATGATTCTCGCCGTATCGGCTCTCCATAACGTCGGGACTTCGCCGGTGCGTTGTGCGTGTGCGGAAGGAATGCGGGTGCCGGCTACCAGCACGATAGCGAGCAGGAGGGTGAAGAGCAGGGGTTTCATGTTTCCGGGATGGGATTTTTCTGATGAGACGGGCGGGGGTGCGTCCCGATAGCTATCGGGATACGAATTTTACGAATTTACGAATTACGAATAATGCTAATGTTACGAATGTTGCGAATTACGGGGGCGGATGCACTCCATTTTCCCATTCGTAAGATTCGTAATTCGTAAATTCGATTTGATATGTATCCCGATAGCTATCGGGACGCACCCTCCATTATTTCAGCACCGGCACGAATTTCCGGTAAATGAAAAACAGCAGCGCCGCCAACAACCCGCCAAGGATGCAACCGCCGATCACGTCGAGCGGGAAGTGTTTGCCCACGTAGATGCGGCTCCAGCACACGACCAGCGACCACACGAACAGCAACGCCCACGGCCAGCGCCTCCGCACGGGGCCGACACCGGTCTTTACACCGGAAAGCAGCCACAAAAACGTAGCCAGCGCAAACGTATTCGCGGCGTGACCGGAAACGAAACCGTATGGGCCGCCTTTGCCGGTGGGTGTGCATACCTGCGCTTCCAGCGCGGGATCGTAGCTGGGGCGGAAGCGGCAGATGTTGTTCTTGAGAAGATTGGCCGACTGATCGCTGGCGACCATAAGAACGGTAATGGTCAGCGCGATCATGATGACCTGCTTGCCGAAACGGCGCCAGAGCAGAAACAGCAGCAGCACGTACAGCGGGATCCAGAGCCAGCGCGTGGTGATGACGGGCATCACGGCGTCGAGGAAACCGTTCCGCCAGTTGTGGATGGCGAGGAAAAGATCGTGATCGATTTCGTTCAGAAATTCCAGCACGAGGGTAAAAATACGAAGATTAACCACGAGGCACGGCGATCAGGAAAAGCAATCTCTGCTCCTATTTACTCCGCTGAAAACGATTTAATAAGTTTGTGCAGCATGAACAGAGCAGCATTTGATGAATTTGTAAACAAGTCTCCTGACCGGAGATTTTGCTTGCATAATGGATTTGCAGGATTTAGTTATGGATCGCCATCGAATCCAAAATGGCTTGATAATAACAGAGCTTTTAAAATCCTCTCGCGATATGAAAAACTAACTGGCGTTGATCCTATTTTAAACTTTAATGAGCTCTGGGAAATTCAATGTTTACTATTTACCAAAAAGGCCTGGGTCTTACGAATATTGACAGGAAAACGAATGATGGGGTTCAATCGTAACGATGAATGCTCCCGGGGTATGGATGGATTGGGGTAAACACAATATAGCCGCTACTTGTAATACGGTGAAAGTTCATCCGGCCCGAACGTTTCTGCTGCACGCACAACAGGTCGCCCCTACGGGGCTTTCCCCGGTCTGATTTTGTTTTTCAATAAACAGGTCGCTCCTACGGAGCTCAGTTTTTCTATCCGCAACATTACTTGAGTCCCGTAGGGACGACCTGTTTATTGAAAAATGCGTTTGAAAAGATCAAAGCCCCGTAGGGGCGATCTGTTCTGCGGGTTGATTGCCAATCTTCACTCTTACACCACCCTTCTGACCGTCTCGTAATCCAGGTAGTAAATCATTTTCACGATCAGTGAATTCGCCTGCGGGGCTTGCATTGTCTTTGTGAAATTGTCGAAGTACATGTCGCCGCCGAGGTTGTCGTCCTGGCCGATGCTGTTCTTCCATACCACGTTCACGAAGCTTCCGGGGGCGAACTGCCAGCTGTAGACGAGGTCGATGTTGAACACGTTGAAGTTGAAATCGCGGCCGGGGATATATGCGATCTCTTCGAGGCGGCCGTCGTCCTGCAGGTTGTAGAAATTTTCGTACACCACTTTGCTCCAGTAATGCCGCGCGCGGAAGTTCACGCCCATGCGCGGGTTGATGTTGTACTCCACCGAAATTTCATTGTTCGTCACGAACACGTCGCGGCGGCCGATCATCACCTGTCCCGTGGCCGGGTTGAGGCCTGCGTAGCCGTATGCGCGGTTGTCGTGCGTGGACTCGGTGAAGAGCGTGAAGTTGAAATGATCGTTCAGCCGCACGTACAAACTTGTCGCGCCGCCATAAAGCGGATCGTCGGGCAAAGGCGATTCGGCGAGCTCGAGCTGGATGAACCATTGCACAGGCTTCCGCTGGTCGGTGTTGTAATACGGCAGGAAATACACATACGGCGCGCGCCAGAACTTCATGCCGGGCACGCGGGCTTCGTAATAATCGATGTACCACGCGGGCATGGTCTGGAAAAACATGCCGAGCGAGGAAAAATCCCGGAAGGAAATGTCGCCCGACGCGCTGATCTTCACCGTCTGGTACGCGAGCGGGTCGAGTTGCTGGAGATATTCGCTGCGGAGGTAGAAGGACAGGCTCTGCCGGTGCTCCGTGGGATCGAAATCGAGCCAGCGCAGCGTGAGGAAATTGCCCATGAGGTTGTACGCGTTGAGCAGGCCCATGTCGCTGGGATCCCAGTCTTTGCTGAGCCCGAAGCTTCCCGCCTCGGCCTGGAACTTTCCGTAGATCTTCGCCACCGCCGCGTTCCAGGTGAAGCCGTGGTACGGGCCGGAATTATAAGGATCGTTGACGAAGCTGAAATTCCCGCCCGTACGCAAACGGAATTTTTTCTGCTTATCGATGAGCTGCAGCTGCGCCGAGCTGACGTTGGCGTCGCGCACGGAAGCGTTCCGCACAACACTTGTATTGACGAACGTGAACGAAGAATTGTGCGGCAGGTTCTGGTCGAGCACGAGCACGTTGTAATTCGAAAGCGCGCCGGTCTGGATACGGCGCTCTTGTCCCGTAATCGTGTTCTTCACGGTCGTATGCATCGGCGCAGCCACCGCGTTGAGCACGCCGATGCCCAACCCTTTTTTCGTACGCCCGGAAAATTTCGTAGCGTTGTACAGGCGTGTCTGCGTGGGATTGCTTTTCACTTCTTCGTCCGCGCCGAGCTGCGCATACACGTCGTAATAACCGAGCGGCCTTCCTCCTATTCTCCGCGAATAAAAAATATCGCTTTTGCCGAACAGCTCCGTGCCTTCGGTGAAGAACGGGCGGCGCTCCTCGTACCGCACTTCGAAAGGCGAAAGGTTGAGGATCGTATTGTCGCTCTGCACCTGCCCGAAATCCGGGATCAGCGTCGCGTCGATCGTGAAGCTTTCGTTGATGCCGTACTTGATGTCCATGCCGCCGCTCGCGCGATATGTGGTGGTGTAACCGGGAGGCGTTCCGCCGTCCGGGAAATGTTCGGCATAGCCGGCGATGTACGGCGTGAACGACAAACGCATGGGCGGCTTGATGTCGCGCAATCCTTCGAGCACGCCCCATTGCTGCACGATGTTCTCCACTTTCGGATCGGTGGGCGTCCAGGTGCTGAGCTCGCCGGTGCGCTGCACGGAGCGCGTGAACTGCATGCCCCACTTCTGTTCGGGCCGGTTGGGAAAACGGATGGCGGAATACGGGATGCGCATTTCCACCGCCCATCCTTTTTCGTTCACCTGCACGCGGCTTTCCCACACGGCGTCCCAGTTGAGATCGTATTTCTGCGGGCTGAGGCGCGCGTCGGCCTGCACGCCGGCTGCGGTGATCTCGAAACGATACCCGTTCAGCCCGTCGAGGTACGTATCGAAGCCGACGATAAAATGATCGGCGAGATTTCCTGCGCGCTGGTCGCGGGGCGTGAGCACGGTGGCGATCTTCTGCGGCTCGGGATCGTCGAGCTGTGCGGCGATGTACACGGCGCGATCGTCGTAGGTGACGTAAACGTTCGACGTGAAATGCGAAGGTTTCCCCGCTTCCGGCATGAACTGGATGAAATCCGACATCCCCGGAATGTTCGTCCAGCAGGAATCGTCGATCACGCCGTCGATCTTCGGGGCGGCGCTTGTGCGCCCGGCCAGGTAGGACATGCGCGCCGGGGCATCGGCGAAAAGCCCGGGACCGGCGAGCAACAAGATAAACGTACAAGCGTAGCGCATGGGGAAAGCGTTTGCGCAAGTGTACGTATGCCGCGGATGGAAGGAAACGGAATTTATATCAATGGCATTTCGCAAGGATTACCGGGCGCTGAAGTGTGCCGTTTGATGAGCGGAAAAATTGGCGGGTGAGCGGATAATTTGCTAATGTGCTAATTTGCTAATGTGCTAATGAGGGTTTCTTTGTATTCGAGAACTTCAGGTGCGATCGTAAACTCATCCTGGCAGAATATTCCTTTAAAAAGAGCGCGGCAGGTGGGCATTAGCAAATTAGCACATTAATAAACTGATCTTTTTCAGGTTCTGCGGTTGATAGTATGATTTCTCTCATTGGTCATTTAGGAAATGTTGCGAACCTTTGCAGCAGTGAACCCTGTCCATCGCATTACCGGTTTCTGCCTGTTGGCGGCCTTCATCTTCCAGATGTCGGGCAAGGTTATTGTGCTTGCCGATTATTGCATCAACAAGGATTTTATCGCGAATGTGCTTTGTATCAATAAAGACAAGCCCAGCCTGCATTGCGAAGGGAAATGCCACCTGAAAAAACAGCTGGAAGAAGAAGAAAAAAAAGAGCAGGCCCCGTTCAGCTCCAAAGAAGACAAGCACGAGATCCAGCTTTTCGCTGAGAAAAAAGACATTCTCTATTTCTTCCCCGCATCGGTCGCCGGCCAGGAAATTTCGCCTTACGAAGCTCCTGTTTCGGGCCGGCACCTCCACTCCGTCTTCCATCCGCCGAAGGTTTAGCACACATTTTCCGCATCCCTCTTTCATCCGATAAGGGGGAAGTGTGTCCTGTCATTAACCTTCATCTTCACTTTTTATGAAAACGATATTTCTATCGCTGCTGGTAGCGTGTGCCTCCATGCTCTCAGCTCAAAACACCGTAACGGGAAAAGTGTTCGACCGGCAAACCCGCGAACCGCTGGCCGGGGCAATCGTCACCATTCCCAGCTCCGCAAAAGGCGCCGTGACAAGCATCAGCGGAAATTTTTCCCTCAGTTCCGATTCTCCGGTCGACAGTATTCGTGTTTCTTTTACCGGCTACCTGCCGCTTGTGCTGAAAGCGGAAACCGGGAAAACCATGCACATCGGCCTTGTGCCTGCGGCGCAGAACCTGCAACCGGTGGTGGTCACCGCCAGCCGCGACCGGCAGGAGCGCAAAGAAATTCCCGCGACCATCAATACGCTTTCGTCGCAGTTGATCGGGGAAACCAATCCCACGCAATTCGCACAGCTGATGAACAAAGTGCCGGGCGTGGTGATGCAGGACCTGAACAACGAGCAGCATGCCATGAGCATCCGCCAGCCGATGACGAAGCGTCCTTATTTTTTATACCTGGAAGACGGGTTGCCGATCGCGCCGGTCGGGAATTTCAACCACAACCAGCTGATCGAAGTGAACATGCTCGGCATCCGCGCCATTGAAGTGGCGAAAGGCCCGGCCTCTTCGATCTACGGGAGCAACGCGGTGGGCGGCGCGATCAACTTCATCACGCAATCGCCGACATTGTTGCCGACGGCGAAGATCGGGCTGCAGGCGAACAATTACGGCTACCAGCGCCTGGAGTTTTTCGCGGGAAATTATTTAACCCCGAAGCTGGGCCTCAGCGTAGGCGGTTACATGGCGAAGCAGCGCGACGGGTGGCAAACGTACAGCGATTTCGACAAGCTCTCGCTCTCGTTCAAAACGGTGTACCTGGCGAATGACAGGAACATGCTCACCGCTTATTTCACGACCAACAACCTGCGCACGCAAACCGGCGGAAGCATCGACAGCATCGGATTTTATTCGCGGAATTATTTAAGCAACAACACATTCTGCTACCGCGACGTCGACGCGATGCGGGGCCGGATGACGTGGAACCATTACTGGAACAGCAACAGCAAAACGGACGTTTCGGCTTATTACGGACAGAATACGATCGGGCAGCTTCCGCGTTACCGCATCAAAAACATCAATACGTATTCCGCGAAAGGCGAAGAAAACGAAGACAGCTACCGCAACATCGGCATCGTGGTTCAGCATGCGCAGTCGTTCGGCTTTCTCCAGTCGAAACTCATCGGCGGGATCACCGCGAATTCGGCGCCTGATAATTACCGGGCGACATATCTCGATATTAACCGCGATACGCTCACAGGTTATTACGCCGGCTACCTCGCCCACCCCGATTCTTTCCTTGCCGATTACCGGACGACGCTCACAAACATGGGCAGTTACGTACAGTACGAGATCAACCCGGTCAAACGATTGAAAGTGGTGCTCGGCATCCGTTACGACCGGCTGGAATACAAATATGACAACCATCTTACATCGCAGGCGTATTCCGGCGTCCCCGACACGACGGTCGTCAATTCCGCATTTTCGCCGCGGGCAGGATTAACTTACAGCTTCGGAAACCGCAGCGGGTTGTACGCCAATTACAGCAGGGGCTTCGCACCTCCGCAGGCATCCGACCTGTTTTTCGGAAAAAAAGTTCCTGAGCTGAAACCGGCATCCTTCAACAACTACGAAGCCGGCGGATGGACAGCGCTCCTGGAAGACAAGCTCTACCTCGACGTTTGTTTTTACCGGCTGGAAGGAACAAACGAGATCGTGTCGTTCCGGCTCCCCGATAATTCCACCGAAAACCGGAATTCGGGAAAAACGTTGCACCAGGGAATTGAATACAGCCTCGCTTACAAACCGGTTGAAGATATTTTCTTCCGCATCGGCGGCACCAACGCGGTCCACCGCTACATCGAGTATGACGTGCAGCAAAACGCGAGCGGGGAGATCACTTCCTACAGCGGAAATTTCATGCCCGAAGCGCCGTCTTTCATCGCCAATGCCGAGCTCACGCTGAAGCCCCGTTTCATCAAAGGGTTCCGCGCTTCCCTCGAATGGCAAGGGATCGGCCCGTGGTATAAAAATGACGCGAACACATTCAGGTACGACGACAAAACATTCCTGCTGAAAGGCGTCAGCTTGCTGCATCTCCGCGGCGGCTACGAATTCAGGAATATCGAAGTGTATTGCAACGTGCTCAACCTTACGGACGAGCTTTACGCTTCTGCCGTCACGCGCGGGTCGAACAACAAGGACACGTTCTCAGCGGGCGCGCCGAGGACAATTGCGGTCGGTTTCAAGTACACGTTTGAGCAGGAAGAAAAATGAACGCGAAGAAGTTGAACACTTGGTTGGTGATGCTCGCAGCAGCGGGGGCGATGATCGTGTCGCCCTCCTGCCCGGGCGGGCACGGCAAACCTGTAGAAATAAACACGGCGGAAGCTGTTGCACCCGTCCCCGGCGCGGAAACGTCCTGTCCACGGCTCACGGCCGGCAATGACGGAACGATCGTGCTGAGCTGGGTGAAAAAATCGGCAGACGGCGGCACGGTGATGTGTTACGCGGTTTCGGAGAATAACGGAATTTCATTCGGCGACACGGTTGAAATTGTTCCGGGCAAAGGCGTTTCACCGCACGCGGAAAACCTTCCGAAACTGCTGCTCCGGCCCGGCGGACAACTGATCGCGGCGTGGGGAGTCAGTAATCCGAATCCTGCGAACAAGCGTTCCGGCCTGGTTTTTTACTCCCAATCGTTCGACAACGGAAAAACGTGGAGCGATGCGATCCCGCTTGTAAAGGACACCGCCAGCTACGACCAGCGCTACTTCGACCTCGCCGTTTTACCGAACGGGGAAGCCGCGATCATCTGGCTCGACAACCGCGCGAAGGCGGGAGCTGACGACGGCTCATCACTTTATTTTGCCGTGACAAGCGGAAAAAACGGCTTCGGGAATGAAAAAGTCATCGGCGAAACCTGTTGTCCCTGCTGCCGCACCGACTTGTACGTCGACAGCAAAGGCTACATCCACGCTGCTTACCGCGATATCCTCGACTCGATCCGCGACATGGTGCACATCGTTTCCGTGGATGGCGGAAAAAGTTTTTCCCCGCCCAAACGCATCAGCGAGGACAACTGGGTGATCGACGGCTGTCCGCACACGGGGCCTTCGATGGCGGAGAATGAATCGGGATTGCATTTTGCCTGGTTCACCGAAGGCGGCGGCGCCGGCGTTTATTATTCCCGCAGCACGACGAACGGCGCGGAGTTTTCCGCGAGGCAGCTCGTCAGCGCCGCCGCACGGCATCCGCAGCTGGCGCAATTGCCCGGCGGCGCTGTGGCGATCGCCTGGGAAGAATCGATGAAAAACTATGCCGGTTCGTTTTCAAAGATCGTGCTGCAGGTGACGAACGCTGACGGAAAACAAAAAAGATACCCCGTAACGGCGGACAACGTGAAAGCTTCGTATCCCGTGCTCATTCCCGTCGGCGACAACACGGTGCTGGTTGCGTGGACGCAGGAAGCCGGGGAAACACAACAGGTTCATTACCGGCTGGTACACCTCGAAGAAGTTGAATGATGAAAACGCGGGGGAAAGCGATGATGTGCTAATGTGATCACTGTTGTCGGGGATAAACTCAAAAAAGCAAACGTGAATTCGATGGAAAATTGCGCCTTGAGGGCGTTTGCTTAGAATTCCGGGGCGGGAAAATCAGCGATGGGCTTGCGCGAAGAAAACCACGAGCCCGGGCTGGATGTGCGGCTGAGCGGCTTGGTTTTCGCGCGATTTTTCTGCCCCGGAATTCTTAGCAAAGGCCCGTCCGGCGCGCTTCTTTTGGTCCTTTTCTTGTAAGAAAAGGACAGAGGTTCATGTCGAAGACGAAATAGAGTCGACCCGAAAATTTTCCCGGACAATAGTGATGTGCTAATGGGATTGTCCTTATTCAGAAACTATCAGGCGGGTATTAGCACATTAAGTCTCGTCATCTCCGACGAGAGCCACATTGCAAACCAGCACATTTTTCACAGGAACAATTTCCCCGCGCCGAGGAAAATAGCGATCCAGACCAGCCCTTTGATGAGGAAGAAGAGAAAGGCGGCGAGACCTAGTCGTTTGAGGTAAAAAACGAATGATCGCATGAAGGATAAAGGTACGGTTTTATCCGTTTTATTTTTCATCGCAGTTATCGATTGACTTGTGAATTTGTTCCATTACCCGTTCCACCATCCGGTCGCAATACACGAGGTTGAACTCGAAAATTTCGTCCGGCGAGTACATTTTGCCGATGGCGGTGCGCAGCATGGCTTTGGCACGGTTCAGCCGCACCTTCACGTTGCTTTCGGAAATGTTGAATGCTTCGGCCGTTTCCGCCACGCTCAGCCCGTTCAGCTCGCGAAGGGTGAACACCACCCGGTAATCGTCGGGGATATGGACGAGCGCGTTTTCCAGCACGCGGCCCAGCTCTTTGTTGAGAATTACTTTTTCTGTGTTGCGCTGGTTGCTGGACATGCGTGAGGAATTTTCCGGGTGGATTTCTTCTGCCGTTTCATAACGTGAGGCGGCTTTCTGCTTCTTGCGGTAACACTGGTTGAGCATGATGCGCGCGAGCCAGGTTTTGAACGAAGAGCGGTTCTCGAACTTCGACAGGCTGAAAAAAGCGCTGACGTACGTCTCCTGCATCAGGTCTTCCGTGTCGTGGTGCGTGAGGGAATACGAGCGGCCGATCTTGTAGAGAAAACCGTTGTATCGCCGGACGAGAATTTCGTACAGCTGCGTTTCCCCGTCCAGCACTTTGGCGATGATCTCCGTGTCGGAATAATGTGGTACTGCGCTCATGTCATTTATTTTTCAATCCCGATCTTATCTTTCAACACCAGGCTTCCGCCGAGGTAATTCCCCACGAACATAAACGCGACGATGCTTCCCTTAAAAATAAGAAGAGATAAGCTATCGGCCACCAGCGCGGGATAAGTTTTGTATGCGCCCCATGCCAGGAAACAATACGCCATCACCACCGCCGAATTGATGCCGCCGTGGATCAGCGCTTTTTTCATCGCCTGCGGATGCGTATTCATCATGCCCGCAAGGTCCCACATGCCTGTAATGACAGCCAGTATCCCGGTCAGCGCCCCGCCGGTCATGGCGTAGAACGAGGCGGACACGAACGACGGATCGCCGTAACGGTAGCCGAGGAACGCGCACACCACATCCATCGGGAAAAGCGCCGCGGGAAAATGGATGAGCAGCAGGTGAAGTGGATGTCCGAAAACTTTCATCGTAATGAATTAAGCGAATACAAACGCGAGCAGCGCCACGAAACCGGCCACTGCAACCAGCGCGTGCGTGAATGCAAGGGTCATCGGGCTGGTCTTCTTCGCCAGGTCGCGGAAGAACATGTAGAAGCCGGCGACAGCTGCCACGGCAAAGAGGATCAAGCTAACCTTCGGGAAAGCATCCGGGTTTTGCAGCGCATAAAAAACCAGCACGCCAAGCCCGCCGGCGGCCACGATGCCGTGGGAATAGATCACGCCTTTCGACGCGTCCTGTTTCGACATCCATTTCCAGAGAATAGCGACTCCCAGCACGGCGGAAAGCGCGAACAAAGCAATTGCGAGGTACATCATCGGTCGAGGAGAAATTTGGTTTATGCAGGATTAGAGTCAGGGTGGAGAAGAAAGGTTACAGGGGCTCAAAAAAATCTTTGCCGCAGAGGCGCAGAGAGCGCGGAGGATTTGCGGGATCTCTGCGCCCTCCGTGCCTCTGCGGCTATCTTTTTGCGTTTATTAACGACAAATCAACTTCCCCGTTGTAAACCAGGTTTTTTCAATCCCGAATTTTTCAATCTTTGAATTGTTGAATCATTGAATTCTTTCTATGGGTTTCTGGTCCGATTTCGGCAAAGGCGTTTCCTCGCACCTCAAGGCGTTTGAATTCATCGCTAAGCACAGCCTGTGGATCTACTTCCTCTACCCCATCGTGATCACCGTGCTGCTGTTCGTCTTCGGCTTCTGGTCGACGTTCCAGCTCGGCGACTGGCTGGCGGAATACTTCATCGAATGGATCGGCTTAGGCGGAGCGGAAGATGGCTGGATGTATTACGTGAACTGGATACTCAGCCTGCTCATCGGGTTGATCCTTAAGATCCTTCTCCTTGTCATCTTCAGCAAATACCTCAAGTACGTCGTGCTCATCATCTGCTCCCCGGTCATGGCGCTGCTTTCCGAACGGGTGGATGAAATTCTCACCGGCACAAAAGTCCCTTTTCATTTCGGGCAGTTCCTCCACGACATGCTCCGCGGCATCGGCGTCACGCTCCGCAACATGCTCCTCGAAACGCTGATCATCCTGGCCTGCCTCCTCGTTTTCTGGATCCCGCTCATCAACTGGCTCACGGTTCCATTGCTCTGGATCGTGGGCTGGTATTTCCTCGGCTTCAGCATGATGGATTACACCTACGAACGCCGCAAGCTGGCCATTTCGCAGGGCGCACAGCTCACCCGCAAACACAAAGGCATCGCCATCGGCAACGGCATGGTCTTCTCTTTCCTGCTGATGATCCCTTTCGTCGGCATTTCCATCGGCCCCGTACTTTCCGTTGTTGCCGGCACGCTGGCCACGACGGACCTGCTGGATAAATCCGGCCCGCAGGGCAGCGCGCGGTAATGTGCAAATCAGCAGATATGCAGATGTGCAAATTGGAGATGTAGATCAATGAATTGCAATTCTCCAACTATTCCCAACTTTGCATCTGCACATTTACATATCTGCACATCTTTTTTATGTTCAAAGTTTCCGCCGTTTCTTACCTCAACACCAAACCGTTCCTGCGCGGACTGGAACTTTCCGGGATGCGGGATGCGCAGATCAGCGTGGACATGCCTTCGGAATGCGCGCGGAAAGTGCTGGAAGGGGAAGCGGACCTCGGGCTGATCCCGGTGGCGGTGATCCCGCTGCTGAAAGAAGCGCACATTCTTCCCGGTTATTGCATCGGGGCGGACGGGGCGGTGGAATCGGTGAAACTTTACTCACACGTTCCGCTGCATGAAATAAAAACGATCCGCCTCGATTACCAGTCGCGTACTTCGGTGACGCTGGCCCGCGCGCTGGCGAAAGAGCTGTGGAAGATCTCGCCGCGCTGGGAAAAGGCGGAGCCGGGCTTTGAAGCGGGGCTTTCCGGGGACACCGCGGGCGTGGTGATCGGCGACCGGACATTTTCGCTGAACACAACTTTCCCCTACGAGCTCGACCTTGCGGAGGAATGGAAAAAGCTGACGGGCCTGCCTTTCGTGTTCGCCTGCTGGGTGAGCAACAAGCCGTTGCCGGCCGACTTCATCGCCCGCTTTTCAGCCGCCCTGGAGCTGGGACTGGGCCGCATCGCCGAAGTAATTGCGGAAGAATCGCCGAAATACGCGCCTTTTGATGTGGAAAATTACCTCCTGGAGTCCCTTAAGTTAAGACTGGATGAGCGCGGGGAAGAGGCATTGGCCCTGTTTTTGGAGAAAATGAAGGCGCTTCCCGCCCTCGCCTGAGATTCACGGCCGTTGACTATATTTGTTAACCTATCTTTTCAAACACATTATGAAACGACTCCTTCTCCTTTCCGGAATTCTCCTTCTCCTGTTCGCCGCACCGGGCGCTGCGCAGAACGTCATCGACAAAAGCGGTGACGAGCTGAAGCTGTTCCAGGCTTCACAGGCCTTCAACGCCGGGGATTATGTCAAGGCGGTCAACCTGTACAAGGAAGTGCTGGCCAACCGCCCCAACGACGCGGAGATCATCTTCCACATCGGGGATTGCTATTTCAACATGGCCGAGCTCGACAAAGCGCAGGAGCAGTTTGAAAAAGCAAAAGGCATCAACGACAAAGCGCATACCGATATCCGGTTCATGGTGGGCCGCTGCTACCAGGCGAAGGGCCGTCTCGACGAAGCGATGACGGAATATTCCGCCGCACGTACGATCAACGCCATGAACCCGGTGAAGCTGAAAGAGATCAACTATTATTTCGCGCAATGCCAGACGGCCAAATCGATGATGGCCACGCCCAAGCCGGTAAAGGTGAACAACCTCGGCGCCGCGGTCAACAGCCCGTACGACGATAAACGCCCGTCGGTGACCACCGACATGAAGACGATGATCTTCACTTCCCGCCGCCCCGATGGCAAGAATGCGAACCAGGACAACGAAGGCGACGGCGGTTATTTCGAAGACGTTTACCTTGTGGCGTGGGATTCCACCAAAATGGGCTGGGGCGACGCCGACCTCGTCAAAGGAGCGGTGAACTCCGACGGCCATGACGCAGCCTGCAGCATTTCTCCCGACGGCAAGCAGATGTTCCTTTACCTGAACAATCCCGAAGACGCGCGCGGCGGTGAAATTTATGTGTCAAAGAAAAGCTCTTCCGGGAAATGGGGCACGCCGAAAAACCTCGGCAAAGGCATCAACACGAGCTATTTCGAAGACGGCGCGGTGCTTTCCCCCGACGGCAACACGCTTTATTTCATGAGCGAGCGCGGGCAGGACCTTCCCTGGAAAGGCCAGAAAGGCTACGGCCGCAGCGACATCTGGATGTCGAAGAAAATTGACAAAAACACCTGGGGCGACCCGGTGAACCTCGGCCCGGCGGTGAACACGGAATACGACGAAGGCGGAATTTTCCCCGCGCCCGACGGCAAGACGCTTTACTTCTGCTCCAACGGCCACAACAGCATGGGCGGCTACGACATCTTCATGACGCGTTTTGAAAACAACCAGTGGTCCACGCCCGTCAACGTCGGCTACCCGATCAACACCATCAGCAACGAGCGCATGTTCCTGCTTTCCCCCGACGGCCGCACGGCTTACGTGGACAGCGACCGCGAAGGCGGCATGGGCGAGCGCGACATCTGGGCGGTGGACATGACCGAACTGATGCCGAAGCCGCACACCGGCCCCTACATGTCGCTGCTGACCGGCTCGGTCTTTAACGGCGACGGCAAGCCCGTTGCGACCGAAGTGAAAATTTACGACGCAGGCGGAACGCTCGTCGGCACCACCACGTCGAGCAGCGAAGGAAATTACCAGTTGAAGCTCGAAGGCGATAAAACGTACGAAGTGCACATCGAATCAGCCGGCTACAAAGCGGTCAAAGAATCCGTGAAGCTCGACGCCGACAAGGTTGGCGGGACATACGAGCTGGTCAAGCATTTTATTCTTTATAAAGAATAACGCTTTCAATTTCCGATTTCCGATCTGCGAGTCCCGTAGGGACGACCTGTTTATAATTTCAATGCTCCATGTGAAATAAAAACCGGGCGGGGCGACCTTGATCGATGATCAACTAAGGACGCCCCGCCCGGTTTTTGTTGAAGAGATGTTTCTGTTATAAACAGGTCGTCCCTACGGGACTATACGTTGAAATTAATTCACAACCGCCAATTGAAGATCACCAATACGGGTTCGTCTTCGTCTCGTAGATCGCCTTCATCGTCATCTCAAACGCGATCATGGGGATGACCGCGGCAAAGAAGCTGATCAGTCCGAGCACCACCATCATGATGCGCGTGTCGTCATATTTGCGGTAGAACAGGAGCACGAGGCCCATCGCGAGACAGATGATCTGCAGGCTGATGTAGCCGTAACGCGTATCGAGCGGAACGAAAACCTGCCCGGGATAAACGGAAGGCACGGCGAACGAAAGCGGCGTTTTTGTCAGCGGCGAGCGATACACTTCGATGGGCGAATGCCCCATTTCCAGCGTGCCGTGGCGGATGTTGTACGCGATCGCGAAATAAGATTTATCCGTGCGGATAAGCTTGTAGTTGCCCGCGTTCGGGTAGCCCTGTATCTTTTCATGGCTCAGCGTGCGTGGCCCCCAGTAATCGATCACGGCGAACAGGCCGACGATGATGCACAAAGCGCCGATGACCCGAGAAAGGCCTTTCGAAACGAAAAATTTATAGCCTTTGCTGTTGCGGTACGTCGCTTCTTCGGCACGTTTTTCAGCAGTGCGGACGGAAGCTGTGGCGACGGCGGCTTTGCGGGCGGCGGGAGAACGGCGGTCACGGGGATCGGCCATGAGATGGGGTTAGGGTTATAGTTCCTTCTTCAATTCGAGCAAAAACGCCTTCACCTTCTCCAGCGACTTTACCATCTCCACGTTGTTGAACGTATCTTCCTTATTCGCTTTCAGCTTTTCCTTCGCGCCCTGCAGCGTGTAGCCGCGCTCCTTCACAAGATGGTAGATGATGCGGAAATTATCCACGTCCGCCTGCGTGAACATGCGGTCGCCTTTTTTGTTCTTCTTCGGCCTGATGATGTCGAACTCCTTCTCCCAGAAGCGGATCAGCGAAGCGTTCACGTCGAACATCTTCGCGACCTCCCCGATCGAATAGTACAATTTGACAGTCTCTTTTTCCTTGTATGGCATTTCGCGTTCCGGTTTTTCAGTTTCGGGTTTTGAGTTTCGAGTTTCCCGCTGGAATTTGATATTGATCTGACCAATCCGGAACCCGAAATTTTTTTCAAACCCGGAACTCAGTCAAAGGCTTGTGTCGGTTGCGAGGCGAGTTCGATGAGTCGCTGGTATTGTTCCGGCGTGAGGTCCTGGTAATAATTGATCGGGTTCATCAGCTCGCCGCTCTTGTGCACTTCGTAGTGACAATGCGGCGCGGTGGAAAGTCCCGTGGAGCCGACAAGGCCGATGACCTGCCCGCGCACCACTTTCTGGCCGGCCACGACAAGTATCTTGCTCATGTGCGCATACAACGTTTCATAGTTATACCCGTGATCGATCACCACGCGGTTGCCGTAGCCCTGCGATTTATTGTCGGCCGCCGCAACGATACCGTCGCCCGTAGCGTAGATCTCCGTTCCCTGCGGGGCCGCGAAATCCATGCCGGGATGGAACTCGGCGGATTTGTAGATGGGGTGCGTGCGCCAGCCGAAACCCGATGGCTGGTGGCGCAGGTCGGCGTTGGAGATGGGCATGATGGCGGGAATTGCCGCGAGCAATTTCTCTTTCCCTTTCGCCAGCCTGATCACCTCGTCGTATGATTTCGACTGGATGTACATCTGCTTCGCCACGCGGTCGAGCTTCTGCGTGAGGGAAACCATCAGCTTCGAGTTGTCGTAGCCTTCCAGCGCGTTATACCGCTCCACGCCCCCGAAACCGGCCGTGCGGATCTCGTTGGGGATCGGCTCGGCCTCGAAGATGACACGGTACGCGTTGTTGTCGCGCTGCTCGAGATCGGCCAGCACCGCATCCATGTTGTCGAGGCGGCGGTCGAGCAGCTTGTACTGCAACGTCATGCGCTCGATCTCGCGGCGAAGCTGCTTCTCGTTCGGCGAATCGATGTACCGGAACGCGATAATGACGGAAATAACGCCGATCACCGAAGCCGTGCCCAGGAACGAGATCACACGAAAAATGCGCGTACGGAGCGGCGTGATGGCCTTCTCGTAGCTCAGCGTTTTCGTGTTATAGCGGTACTTGATCTTGGACATGGGGCAGTTCCGTGGATAACAAATATAGGAAATGGGAATGGGTATGATGTGCTGAAATGCTGATGTGCTGAAATGCTGATTATTTTTTTAGATGGGTAAAATTTGCGATTTGTCGAAATGATTGGTGGTAGCGTCACAGGGCCTCGTGGCGCTACATTGGTGTAACCCATCGGCATTTCGACAAATCAACGACCACCCATCCGCACATCCTCACATCAGCACATCTTTTTCTCGTAAATTTGCTGCCCTTCCCGCCATCTTCCGGGAGCTCCGAAACTATGATGAACGCCAACGAAATACGCCGCACTTTCCTTGAATTTTTCCGCTCGAAAGGCCACGAGATCGTTCCCTCCGCCCCGATGGTGGTGAAGAACGACCCGACGCTCATGTTCATCAACTCGGGCATGGCGCCGTTCAAAGACTGGTTCCTCGGCAATGCGCCCATCAAGTGGAAACGCGTGGCCGATACGCAGAAATGCCTGCGCGTTTCGGGAAAGCACAACGATCTCGAGGAAGTGGGCGTGGACACGTATCACCACACGATGTTCGAGATGCTCGGCAACTGGAGCTTCGGCGATTATTTCAAGAAAGAAGCCATCGCGTGGAGCTGGGAATTGCTGACGGACGTTTATAATCTTCCGAAAGACCGCCTGTACGTGACCGTGTTCGAAGGCAGCAAGGAAGACAAGCTCGACTTCGACCAGGAAGCGTTCGATTGCTGGAAGCAGTACATCGCCGAAGACCGCATCCTGCGCGGGAATAAGAAAGATAATTTCTGGGAAATGGGCGACACCGGCCCGTGCGGGCCCTGCTCCGAAATTCACGTGGACTGCCGCAGCGACGAGGAACGCGCGAAGGTGAACGGCGCCACGCTGGTGAACAACGACCATCCCCAGGTGATCGAGATCTGGAACAACGTGTTCATGGAGTTCAACAGAAAGGCCGACGGCTCGCTGGAGAAACTGCCGGCGCAACACGTCGACACGGGCATGGGTTTCGAACGCCTGGTGCGTGTGCTGCAGAACAAACAATCGAACTACGACACGGATGTGTTCATGCCGCTCATCCGCACGATCGAAAAGCTCACGGGCAAAACGTACGGCGGCACCGACAGCAAGAGCGACATCGCCATCCGCGTATTGTCCGACCACATCCGCACGATCTCCTTCGCCATCGCCGACGGGCAGCTGCCGTCCAATACCGGCGCGGGTTACGTGATCCGCCGCATCCTCCGCCGTGCAGCGCGTTATTACTATTCCTTCCTCGATACGAAAGAGCCGTTGCTCTGCCGCATGGTAAACACGCTCGCCACGGAAATGGGCGAACAGTTCCCGGAATTGCGCAAGCAGCAGCAGCTCATCACGTCGGTGATCGAGGAAGAGGAACGTTCTTTCCTGCGCACACTGGCTGCAGGGATTGCGCGGTTCGAAGACCATTACAAAAACAATCCCGGCAAAACGATCGACGGATTTTTCGCGTTCGAATTGTACGACACGTTCGGCTTCCCGATCGACCTTACACAACTGCTCGCCCGCGAGCTGAAAGTGGATGTCGACATGGAAGGCTTCACCAGGCACCTGAAAGAGCAGAAAGACCGTTCCCGCGCCGCCACCGCCATCGACACCGACGACTGGGTGGAAGTGACGCACGGCACCACGAAGTTCGTCGGCTACACGCAGCTCGAAAGCGACACGAAAATTCTGCGCTACCGCCGCGTGAAAGCGAAAGGAAAAGAGTCGTACCAGCTCGTGCTCGACCTTACGCCGTTCTACGCGGAAAGCGGCGGACAGGTGGGCGATACGGGCGTGCTGGAATCCGCGAACGAGAAGGTCCGCATTTACGATACGAAGAAAGAGAACGGCGTCACCGTGCATTTCAGCGACAAGCTGCCGGAAGATTTGACGAAAACTTTTCGCGCGCGTGTCGACGTTTCCAAACGCAAAAGCACGGAGAACAACCACAGCGCGACGCATTTATTACACGCTGCATTACGCAAAGTGCTCGGCACACACGTGGAGCAGAAAGGCTCGCTGGTGAACGACGAATATCTCCGCTTCGACTTTTCGCATTTCCAGAAAGTGAGCGAAGAGGAGCTGGCGCAGATCGAAAAGATCGTGAACGAAAAAATACGTGAGAACGTCCCCGCCGACATCCGCGAGATGGCAATCGAAGAAGCGAAGAAGTGCGGCGCGATGGCCTTGTTCGGCGAAAAATACGGGGACGTGGTGCGCGTGGTCACGTTCGACTCCAATTATTCCATCGAGCTGTGCGGGGGCACGCACGTTCCCGCAACCGGGCAGATCGGCCTGTTCAAGATCGTCAGCGAAAGCGCGATCGCGGCAGGCGTGCGCCGCATCGAGGCGATCACCGCGCTCAAAGCCGAACATTTCTTCAACGACCAGCTGCGCACCGTCAGCGAGCTGCGGGAAATTCTCAAAAACCCGAAAGACGTGGTGAAGAGCGTGCAGCAGCTCCTCGACGAAAAAGCGGCGCTGGAAAAACAGCTTGAAGGCTTCATGAAAGAAAAAGCGAAAGCCATCAGGTCGGAGCTCATCGGCAAAGCGGAAAAAGTGAACGGCATAAACTTCATCTCCGCCAAAGTGGAGCTCAACTCCGCCGACGCGATCAAAGACCTCGCCTACGAGATCCGCGGCCAGGTAGACAGCCTGTTCCTCGTGCTCGGCGCAGAGGTGAACGGCAAAGCCTCGCTCACGCTCATGCTTTCAGACAACCTGGTGAAGGAAAAAGGCCTCGACGCCGGAAAGATCATCCGCGACCTTGCCAAAGAGATCCAGGGCGGCGGCGGCGGGCAGCCTTTCTTCGCAACGTCGGGTGGAAGCAACGTGGCCGGCATCCAGAAAGCGCTCGAGAAGGCGAAAAGTTTTCTTTCCTGAAAAAAAATTCAAAGATTCAAACGCCCCGAGAACTCGGGGCTATTCAACAATTCAAAAATTGGTCATTCAATCTTTGAATTGTTGAATTATTCCTGCCACTATTCTTCCTAACTTTATAGGAGCAACCACCCCTGCAGAAACACATGGACTTGTCTTTCCAGTCCATTGCTGATTATTTCAGCGCCATCGCCGGCCAGGCCTGGCCGGGCGTTGTGAAGTCCATCCGGGAGCCGGGCTGGACCAACCCGTACACGGTGCTGATCGTGGTTTATGTTTCCACGTTCATTTTCGAACAGCTGCTGCCGAAACAAAAACCGTACGGCGTGATCGGGCGTAAAGGATTCTGGCTCGACCTGTTCTATCTTTTTTTCATCGACTTCCTGTTCGGCGTTATCGGCTTCATTGCGTTGACCTATACCGTGGAGTTTATTTTCACGGGCCTGATGAGATCGATCGGCGTAACGCTTCCGCTGGCGGATTTCGGCGGGCTGCCGTTCATCGCGCAGTTCCTCATCTTCTTCGTGGTGATGGATTTTTTCCAGTTCTTCGGCCACTACCTGCTGCACCAGAGCAATTTTTTCTGGGCCTTCCACAAGATCCATCACGCGCAGGAAACATTGGGATTCGCGTCCACGCGGCATTTTCATTTCATGGAATACCTCGTGCTGAAACCGCTGGCGTGGATCCCCTTCGGCGTGCTCGGCTTTTCGAACGGGAAATACATCGTGTGTGTCGCCATCTACATGTGGATCGCATACTTCTTCGTGTTCTTCTCGCACTGCAACGTGAAGGTGAATTTCGGTTTCCTCAACAAGCTCATCATTACGCCGAATACGCATTACTGGCACCACGCGAAAAACATTCCACGAAAAAAAGGCGTGAACTATGCGTCCGTGCTCACGCTCTGGGATCATCTCTTCGGTTCGTACTATTTGCCTGCCGATCCGAAGCTGCAGCCCCAGCTGGGCGTGCCGGACAACAACGTGCCGAAAAATTTCGCGGGGCAGATGGTTTATCCCTTCAAACAGATCTTCTCGAAAAAGAAAGATGCGCAGTCGGGCATTTTGCTGAAGCAGGAACGGGTGGCTTCGAAGAAAAAGCAGGTGAAGAGAGAGAAAGTGTAGTCGCCAGGTTCAACAATTCATCCGATAGCTATCGGATCGCTGCACTATTCAAAGATTAAAAAGAAATCTCCTTAATCATTGAATCTTTGAATAGCATGCGACGCAGCCGCTGCGATTGAATCTTTGAATTCCTGACATAGAAACTATTCCCGGGAAAGCAACTTCCTCACCAACTCTTCCTCCACTACATCCGGCAGCATCGCCATGCCGCGCGCCGAGACCAGCCGGTAATCCGGGTTCGGGCGGTAACGCGACGCATCGGTTGCATATTCGTTCACGAGAAAAATACCGATCACGTCTTCTTTCTCCACTTTCTCCTCCCCTTCCCCCGCCTGCGCGCGCCGGTCGACGATGAACACGAAACCGTTCGGCTGGCTTTTCGCCTCCGCGATCACCCCCGGGTCGATCACCATCAGGTCGCGCACCAGCTCGTGCAGCACAACGAGGAAGTCGGCGTTGTAGGAAATATTTTCAGGCGTCGCCCCCAGCTCCGGGTCGACGAGGCGGCCGAGGAATAATTCGGAGCGGGATTGCTGGCTGCCGATCTCCTCCGCGCTGAGCGGGGAAAGCAGGTGCAACGTTTTGTCGCCGGCGGGAAGCTTGTAGAGATAGCAGTTCACTGGGAATGATTCAAAGATTCAACAATTCAAAGATTCTGGCTCCAAAGTTACGCAGCTTGTGGCGAAAACGCGCGGGAAGAAAAACCACGGAGACACGGGGGCACGGAGGTGCCAGTTCGAGCAGGTGTAGCCATATCGAGAACTCCGTGTCTCCGTGATTCCGTGGTAATAAAATTGTGTGGTTTCAGAAAACCGGCGCTCAAGTATCTTTGCAACATGCCTGCCCCGCAAATCCTCCCGCTCGACCTTGCCGTTGAAAAGCTGTACTCGGTTTTTCAAAATTACCGCCCGGGAAAAATGCACACCAGCCCGGTTGGCGACCGGGAAGCCGTGGCGGAAGAGCTGCACCGGCACACGTTGCGTTCGGCGCCGGTAAAATTGCTTGGGTTCTACGGCTTTTCCGCCATATCGACAATGGGTGATGAGAATGATTTCAGGCACTATCTTCCCCGCCTGTTCGAAGTGCTGGTCCATGACGATTTCGGGTACCCGGTGGAAACGGTCCTGGGAAAATTGCCGTATGCGAAATGGCGGAGCTGGCCGGAAAAAGAGCAGGCGGCCATTACAGAATGGATGTATGCGTGGTTTCACTACGACATTCGCTATTCCCCGTGGAAAGCGGTGGCTTATCTTCCCGTTCTGGCGGAGCTCGCCGGCAGCGCGAAACCGTTCCTCATGAACTGGTTGAACGATTTGGACGACCAGTCGCTTCCGCTGCTCGCTGAATTTTGCACGGCAGAGAATTTCGAACAGCTGAAGGACTGCACCTACGCCGGCAGCCTGGCTTACGATGAAGCAAAGCAGCTGCTGCTCGATGCCGGTTTTGACAAAAAATTCGAAGCGGAATTCTTCCGTGATCCATCCGGGAAGCATGCGGAGCTTTTTTCCCGCGCCCAGCAGTACATGGAACAGCTGCGATCGGGAATCTACTGAGCGGCGCCGGTGAACGCTTTCTAAAATCAACAACATCAGAATTTCGAAGCTATGCGTCTTTGCCTGTTCTTCGTTTTCCGTCCCGATTTTTTGATCGCTACTTTCAGCTCCATGTCGCACGGAACGTAACCGTAAACCGTTTCAATATCATATCCTCTCTTGCTGAACGTGATGGTAAACGTCGTATCCGAAGTGTAAGGCAGCACGCACTCGAACCTGCCGTCTTCATTCGTATGCATTGTCACGATCGTACTGTCCGCGCCGGAAACGAAAACCGTAACGCCTCCCGCCGGTCCGCCTTTTTTCAAAACGGCTTGCCCGGTGATCCGTTTCTGTTGCGTATCGCCCGGCAGCACTGTTTTTCCGGCATCCTGCACGGGAATAACAGCCGGGGCCTGCGCCTGCGCTTCTTTCAGCGAGAAAAGAGAAACCAGCGAGATCGCCGCGTACCGGAAAGGCAGCGACACGCGCTGCAGGAAAGGAATTCTCGCCTGGTCGGGCCGGTAAATGCCGCACGGCTTTTCCTTCCTGTTGTCCGAAAGCCATTTGATCAGCTCCTCGTCGGTGAAACGGGTCAGGTCCTCAACTTTTTCGCTGCAGACGGTGCAGAAAACGCCGGTGGCTGTACGCGGCATCCGGTCGAGGTCGCGCGTACAGGGATTTTTGATCAGGACTTTTGATTTCATGGAAGCAGGGTTAATGCACAAGAAAGTTAATGAAATTTCTCCCCGCATTAATAATTGCATCCGCATCAAACAATTTAAAGATTCAATCGCCCCGAGGACTCGGGGCTATTCAACAATTCAAAGATTCGGAATGTTCTTACCGATTACGCAGCATCTTTGAATAGCGAAACGAATAAAAAAGCTCCTGTCCGGCGACCGCATGGTCTCCTGCCGGTTGTGCGGCTTCCATACCGCCTGCACTTGTATTTCTGCAATCAAAGCACGTCTTTTGTTCGCTAACCAAACCATTCCAATCATGGCACATGCAGCTACACTTTCTTTTATCGGCCTCACGACGACAGCGATCAAGCTCGTAACGGCGGCTTATCCCAACGCCAGCTTCCGTGGCGCTTCCGGGACCGTCCCGGGCGGCAGCAGCACCGATCCTCATGCGGTTACCGACTGGACGTTCATCTTCGGCGACGGCAAAGTGTTCGCCAGCATCACGATCGCGACCGCGGGTGAATGGGGCAATTTTGGATCCCCCGTTTACCACGGCGGCGCAGCCGGCGGCAACGCAATTCCCTGGCCAATCCAGGTGGATATCGTCGACGCTGCGCAGGCCCTGCAGGCGGGCGGGTACACGCAGCCGTTTTCAGCGGTTACGCTGCACTGGCCGATCTTCGAACCGGCGTACACGCAGCCGTATTATATTTTTTCGCTCACCGGCGGCACAACAATGGGCGTCGGCGCGTACGACAAAACGTTGAAGCCGTTCTGATCAACCGCCACAACCGGCGAGCCGAAAGAGATGCGTTCGAATTGTTGAATAAAAAAGGCCCCGTTCCGATACAGAACAGGGCCTTTTCAATGAGCATCTCAATTACGAAAGCTTCTTCTTCAAATTCTCATCCAGCGCAGCAAGGAACTCTTCGGTATAGAGATAATGTTTTCCGTGCTCCACTTTATTCCCGTGCACGCATACCGCGAGGTCTTTCGTCATCTTGCCGCTTTCCACCGTTTCCACGCACACTTCTTCGAGTGCTTTCGCGAAACGGATCAGCTCCTGGTTGCCGTCGAGCTTGCCGCGGAACTCCAGGCCGCGCGTCCATGCGAAGATGGAAGCGATCGGGTTCGTCGAGGTCGGCTTGCCGGACTGGTGATCGCGGTAGTGGCGGGTCACCGTGCCGTGCGCGGCTTCCGCTTCCATGATCTTGCCGTCGGGCGTCACCAGCACGGACGTCATCAGGCCGAGTGAGCCGAAGCCCTGCGCCACGCTGTCCGACTGCACGTCGCCGTCGTAGTTCTTGCAGGCCCAGATGAATTCGCCGTTCCACTTCAGCGCGGAAGCGACCATGTCGTCGATGAGACGGTGCTCGTACACGATGCCGGCTGCTTTGAATTTTTCAGCGTAATCTTTTTCGAAGATCTCCTGGAAAATGTCCTTGAAGCGGCCGTCGTATTTTTTGAGGATCGTATTCTTCGTGGAAAGGTAAAGCGGCCATTTTTTGTTCAGCGCCATGTTGAAGCAGGAATGTGCAAAGCCGCGGATCGATTCGTCCGTGTTGTACATCGCCAGCGCAACGCCGTCGCCTTTGAAGTTGAACACATCGAAGGTCTGCGGTTCTCCGCCGCCTTCAGGTGTGAATGTCAGCGTGAGCTTGCCTTTGCCTTTGATCACCGTATCCGTAGCACGGTACTGGTCGCCGAACGCGTGGCGGCCGACGATGATCGGTTTCGTCCAGTTCGGCACGAGGCGCGGAACGTTCTGGCAAACGATCGGCTCGCGGAACACGGTGCCGTCGAGAATATTGCGGATCGTGCCGTTGGGCGACTTCCACATCTGCTTCAGGTTGAATTCCTTCACACGCGCTTCATCGGGCGTGATCGTGGCGCACTTGATGCCCACCTGGTATTTTTTGATCGCCTCCGCCGCGTCGATCGTCACCTGGTCGTTCGTCTGGTCGCGGTACTCGATGCCGAGATCGTAATATTTGATGTCGATTTCGAGGTAAGGCAGGATGAGCCTGTCTTTAATGAATTTCCAGATGACGCGGGTCATTTCGTCACCGTCGAGCTCCACTACGGGGTTGGCTACTTTGATCTTGTTCATAGTGTGGTGTGGTTGTTAGGCAATTTTGGGAGTGCAAACTTACTGAATAGACGTGAGATGTGAGACTTGAGACGTGAGAAAATTGAAACGTGAAATTGCCAGCCCTGCCAGTCGATCGCCCCGTCGGTTCGGGCGAAGTCGAGAACAGGGGCGGTTGGTGTGGGCGTGCCCCCGATCCCGGGTACTCGGGAGGGGTCGGGCTGCTGCGGGGTTCCGTCCCGAGTACTCGGGACCCTTCGGCCCTTCGCATCCCTCACGCAAAAACATTCTTTTTATTTTCCTACATTTAGTTTATTATAGAATAATAGTATGCCGGACTTGTTCAACAAAGACAATTATACTGAGATTGATATCAACGATCTTATAGCTGCCGCTACTGAAGAATCAATTAACCTGGATTTCAAGGCAAGTGACGGCCTAGGAAATACTGATGGTAAAAAGAGTGAAATTTCAAAGGATGTTTCTGCGTTTGCAAATTCCGATGGCGGAATCATTATTTATGGCATTAACGAACAAAACCATACAGCTGACTCGATATCTTACGTTGATGGGAATGTTTATTCGAAAGAATGGTTAGAGCAAGTCATTAACTCGAGGATTCAGGAGAGAATAGATGGCATCATTATTCACCCAATACGATTTGGAGGATCCATCGACCAAACAGTATATCTCATCAAAATCCCTAAAAGTCATAATGCTCCTCATATGGCTTCGGATAAACGCTTTTATAAGCGGTTCAATTTTCAGTCCGTTCAAATGGAACAATATGAAGTGCGTGAGTTGTACAACAGAACTATTCAAAGTGATTTGGTTATTGAAGACGCTATTATACAAGGAGGGAGTGGGGCAATTAGAAACAATCAGTTACTTGACGCAGAGTTTACATTTAATTTTCAAGTTAAAAACACAAGTAATACCATAGAGGAACGGTATAAGTTGGAAATCACACTTCCTCGAATGCCTTTCTTAAGAGCACGCATAGATTTCAACCCGCTTTCGAAGTTCCTCGTTCGGCATGAAGGGGATTTTGTAGTTTTTTCCGTTCCCAACTCAAGTCCATTATTCCAACAAGAGCTTACTACTATTATTTCAGGAAATGTTCGCATTAAACAAGATCATCTCCATCTGTTCCAAGAACCAGGTATAAAGACAAAACTCTACTTCTCTAATGGAACTAAAGAGCGCATTTTTAAATTTGGAGATGCGTTACAGTTCCGAGGCAAACTTCTTAAAGATTGGGAATGGGCTTACTGAAGAAAGCGCCTTTTATTGATTCAGTATTTTTGCACATGCTCCTCGCCGCCGCACAAACCCGCCCGCACAAAGGCGATATCCCCGCCAACCTCGCCGCTCACGCGCGCCTCATCGCGCAGGCCGCCGCGCACCGCGCCGGTCTCATCGTCTTCCCCGAGCTTTCCCTCACCGGCTACGAGCCCACCCTCGCCAAAGAACTCGCCACGCACGCGAACGATCCTCGCTTCGGCGAACTGCAAACACTCAGCGACACGCACCGCATCACCGTCTGCGCAGGCATGCCCACACCCGCCGGCGACGACATACACATCAGCATGCTCATCTTTCAGCCGCACCAGCCGCGGCAAACGTATTCCAAACTGCTCCTCTACAAAACCGAGCTTCCGTATTTCGTCAGCGGGCATGAGCAAGTGCTGTTGACGTTCGGCGACCACGTCATCGCCCCGGCCATCTGTTACGAATCGAAGCAGCCGGAGCGCGTGGAGCAGGCCGTCCGTGCAGGCGCCACCGTTTACCTCACCAGCGCTGCACGTTCGGCGGGCGACGTGGAGACGGCGCTCGCGTTTTACAAGGAGTTGGCGAAAGAACAGGCGATGATTGTGGTCGCCTCCAACTGCGTGGGGTCTGGCCACAACTTCACGGGCGGCGGAAAAAGTTCGGTGTGGAACACAAAAGGCGAGCTCGCCGGGCAGTTGGATGATCGCAGCGAAGGCATCCTCGTTTACGATACGGAGACGCAGGAAGTGATTACGGAAGTGTGCAACGCCGTGAATAGGTAAAACATACGCTAAAATCACTGTTGATGAAGTTATTTGAGACGTTATTTTCGGCAGTTACATTTTTATGGTTGATAAGCGCCTGCAGCAATCCCAGACCGGCCCGGCTTTCCTATTGGGAATCAATGAAAGATTCTTTCCCATTGAGAAATGTGCAGAAATTCGCCAGCGACAGCACATTGGAGGCAAATTATAAAACGTATCCAAAGATCAAAAACAGTCTTTTAGACAGCGTCATTTCCCGCGAGAACATTTACCTCTATTCCTGGCAGGAGCGCGACACGTCAAAAAACGAATTCACCGTTCTTCTCGATGACGGGGAGTTAGGCTTAAAGCTGTTCTATCTCGTTTTTACTAAACACGACAGCTTGTTGTCTTACACGCAGCTTTCAGGAAGTGGCGGTGAAGCCGGCACGCGGTATGAAACACGAAGCCATTTTCTCAGTAAAGACACATTATTCCAGGTCGGCACGATAACGCAATTTTACAATCACGCCGGTCCGGGGCCGCAAATGGCCAGCGATTCAACGTTCTCACGTCTTTATTTCGACAAGTCCGGGAAAGTGATCGAAGAAATTATTCCTGCGCCCAAACCCGCCATCAACTTTTCCGGCTCGTGGAGCTGGTCCGCCGCCGATACTTCGGCAGCTTTATGGCTCGATCTTATTCAATCCGGCGACAGCATCACCGGCGCGTACTGCGCGTTCCAGCGTGGCGGAATGAGATACGATTGCGGAGAGACCGGCGACCCGGTTTGTCCTGTACGGGGAATAATTAACGGAAATAAAGCGTTCGTGTTTTTCACCAGCTGCTATTCCGGCGAGACTGGTAAAGCGGAATTGATTTATGACGCAGAAAAAGAAACGCTGACGTGGAAGGTAGTGGATGGAAAATTGCAGCATTACGCGCAACAGGAAGCCACGCTGAAAAAGTCTGTTCGATAGAAACCTGCGATTATTGCTTCGGGAATGAACATCATAACGTACAGAGATTGGCAATTCATCGTCGATAAAGAGCTTACTGAACAAACGTATGCTAAATACGTTACAGGCAGGCCGGAGCTTTGCGGATGTAACCATTGCCTAAACTTCGTCAATTACCGCGAACAGGTTTACCCCGAAGAAATCAAGCAATTGTTTGCCGCCCTCGGCGTCGACTACCGGAAGGAAGCGGAGATCGCACACTTTTTTAAAACGGGTGATGGCTTGCACTATTATGGAGGCTGGTTTCATTTCAAAGGAAAATTCATCGGGAAGGATTGCGCAATTCCTCAAAAAGGCGGAGGTCATACTTTCGACATGACAGCAATTACCGAAAATTTCAGCATCGGTTTCCACATGGATTTCTCGCTGACCCTTTTCGAAGATCGTAAAGAACTGGTGCAGGTCGAATTCAGCGCCTATATCCCCTGGACAATCGATAAAATGCTTGAAAGCGATTGATTTCCCCCCTTCTGTAACATTTGTTCCAATCTCCCAATTTCCCACCCCTGACCTTTGTAGTCAACCCCATTTCCACCACCACCTATACCCACTTTCGCAATCTTCTTCCTAACTTTAAAGTAGGACACGCCCATCACGCAGTGCAAAACAACCTCCCATGGCACTACCCGACTCTCCCCTGCTGAAGATGGACCGCCTCGTGAACACGGTCCAGGAGCTTTCTCTCGCCAGAGACCTCGAATCCGTGATGCGCATCGTGCGTACGGTGGCGCGCGAGCTGACCGGGGCCGACGGCGCAACGTTCGTGCTGCGCGACGGCGACCAATGCTACTACGCCGACGAAGACGCCATCAGCCCGCTCTGGAAAGGCTGCCGCTTCCCGATGGAAACCTGCATCAGCGGGTGGGTGATGCTGCACAAACAACCGGCGGTGATCGGCGACATTTACGCCGACGAGCGCATCCCCGCCGATGCGTACCGTCCCACGTTCGTGAAAAGCCTGGCCATGGTTCCCATCCGCACGATGGAGCCGCTCGGCGCGATCGGGAATTATTGGGCGGAAAAACGCACGCCCACGGAAGAAGAAGTTTCGCTCCTGCAGGCGCTGGCGGACATCACGGCGGTTTCGATGGAGAACATCGCAGTGCGGAACATGCTCGAGGAAAAAGTGGAGGAACGCACAAAAGCCCTGAGCGCGGCGCTCGAGCGGGAAAAGAAATTGCACGAGATGAAAGGCGCTTTCGTTTCCATGGCCTCCCACGAATTCCGCACGCCGCTGAGCGCCATTCTTTCGAGCACGTCGCTTGCGGAAAAATATACCGCGCCGGGCCAGGAGGAAAAACGCGAAAAACATTTCACGCGCATCAAATCGTCGGTGCAGCAGCTCAACGACATCCTGAACGATTTTCTTTCGCTCGACAAGCTCGAGCAGGGCAAAGTGGAAACCGAGCCGGAACCATTCAACCTGCAGGAATTGCTCCGCGACATCGCCGACGAGGTAAGCGGGATGCGGAAGGCGGGGCAGGACATCCACTACATCCACAACGGCGGGAAAGACGTGCGGCTGGATAAAAAGATCCTGCGCAACGTGATGCTCAACCTGCTCTCCAACGCCATCAAATATTCGCAGAAGAACGTGGAGCTGCTTGCCGAAGCGGCGAACGGCAAGGTAACGATCACCGTGAAGGATTCCGGCATCGGCATACCTGCGGCGCAACAGGAGAACGTGTTCAGCAAATTTTTCCGCGCAAACAACGCGGGCAGTATACAGGGCACCGGCCTCGGGCTGAATATCGTGAAGCACTACGTAACGCTGCTCGGCGGGACGATCGGCTTTACGAGCACGGAAGGCGAAGGAACGACGTTTACGGTGCAGCTTCCCGATTACGCGGGCGAAGAAAAAAATGTTGCCGCCGGCAGCACGTTGCAAAAGCAGGACAGCTGACGGAACAGCGTCCTTATCTTTACCGGGCAGATCAAAACAACGCTACGATGAAAAGCCAGACGCAATTGTTCCTCGACTTATGGCTGGAAGCCCGGACGAGATTTTCGGATCAGCTTGAGAAAATAACGGAAAAGGATCTCCAAAAGAAACTTTCGCCTTCCACGAATACTGCTGGCTTTCTCCTCCGCCACATCGGCGATTTAGAGCTGTTGTTTGCCAAAAACGTATTCGGCGCCGCCGACGTGAAAGTTTCCGCAAAAACCGTGATCGCACAGAAAGACACAGGCGAATGGACCAACCTGGAAGAATTGAAGCGGTATGTTTCATCTTCTTTCGACGCGCTGAAGTCCGTCATCGCGAAGCAGGCCGATGCGGAATGGGAAACCGAAATTACCACCCCGCAATTCGGCACACGCACAAAAGCGGAAGCGCTCGGCAGGATCATTTCACATACCGCCTACCACGCAGGACAATTGGCGATGACGGTGAAGCACGGTTCGGTGCAGTAAAAAGATCCCGAACTGCACGACGGTCGGTTACTGTTCCCGGTTTTCAAAATGGGGTTTACGTAACATTTGTTCCGAAAAACAAATTTGCAGGTGACGACATTTGACGAAAACCTCGCAACAAATGTCCAGGCTGATCCTGCTTTCCGGCTTGCTGCTTGTCATGGCAGGCAAGGCCCCCGCCCAAACGTCTTTTGATTACACGATCGATCTCCAGCCCGTAAATGTGCCCGGGCTGCCGGGCCTTCATTCGTATGCCTGCGCCCAGCACAACGGCAAATGGCTGATCATAGGAGGCCGTAAAGACGGCGTTCACGCGAGGCAGCCGTTCAACGCTTTTCCGCAGGCGCAAAACAACACGGGCATCCTCGTGATCGACATCGGCACGCAGCAATACTGGAGCGCGCCCGTCACCACACTTTCCGCGGGACTTGCGGAGCAGCTGCAGTCGACCAACATGAATTTTTACCAGGACAACGACACGCTTTATATCATCGGCGGTTATGCGTTTTCCGCATCTGCGAACGACCACATCACATTTCCGTACCTCACATCCGTAGACGTTCCCTCGCTGATCGCCCACGTCATCAGCGGCGCGCCGATCTCTGCTGATTTCAAACAACTTGCCGATACGGCTTTTGCAGTTACCGGCGGCCGGCTCGGGAAGATCGGCAACACGTTTTACCTGGTGGGAGGACAGCGGTTCGACGGCGCTTATAACCCGATGGGAAACCCGACCTACACGCAAACCTATACGAACCAGGTCAGGAAGTTCACGATCGACAACAGCGGCACTTCCTTAAGCGTTTCAAATTACACCGTCCTCACCGACCCGGTGCATTTGAGGAGAAGGGATTACAACCTCGTGCCGCAGATCTTCCCGAACGGCGACGAAGGCTACACGATCTCTTCCGGCGTTTTCCAGGCCAATGTCGATCTCCCGTTCTTATACCCGGTTGATATTACCGCAAGCGGCTATACGCCGGTAACAGGCTTCAACCAATACCTGAGCAATTACCATTCGGCATACGCCTGCCTGTACGACAGTTCGGCCAATGAAATGCACACGCTTTTTTTCGGCGGCATCAGTCAATATTATTACCAGAATGCAACGCTGGTCCAGGACAACCAGGTCCCTTTCGTACGCACGATAAGCCGGCTCACGCGATCTGCAAACGGAACGCTGCAGGAATACCGGTTCCCGGTGGAGATGCCGGCCCTCCAGGGAGCAGGCGCAGAATTTTTTCCCGACCACAGCTTGCCGCATTATCCATCGGACATCATCAAGCTCGGCAGCATCAGCCAGGACACCATTCTTATCGGGCACATTTACGGAGGCATTTTAAGCCCGGCACTGAACCCGTTCAGCAACAACCAGGCAAGTACGACGAGCGCATCACCCGCGATATACGCCGTGCGGCTGATCAGGAACACGACCATCGGCATGGAAGCGATCGACGGAATTAACCCGTACGACATTTCGATTTTTCCGAACCCGGTCGGCAATGAATCGCAGGTTGCTTTCATCCTGAAAAAACCGGTCAGCGTCAGCTATTTTGTCACGAACGCGGCGGGCCAGGTGATCAGGCAGGGGCGGCTCGAAGGTGTGCAGGCCGGCAGCAATTACCGCGCTATTCAGCTGGGCGATGTAGCAGGCGGCCAGGTATTAATGTTGACCTTCGTATTTGAAGACAAGTATTTTGTAACCCGAAAAGTGCTGACAAAATAAGCCGCTCGCTTATCGCACGTTAACGGAGCTATCCGCTTAGCATGGATCATAACCGGTAAAAAATACGGAACTTTACGGTCGTCATGCAAAGCATCTTCACCGACAAAGCCAAACAGCCGACCGATAAAGACCTCGAGAAAGCGCTGGGCTCTACCTACCCGCTCTGGCAATCGCTCACCGCGTTCACGCACGACGCGTATCCCGGCGCAAGGGAAAACTGGAATTTCCCCGGCGCGAAATACGGCTGGAGTTTCCGCATCAGCGGCAAAAAGCGTGTGCTGCTTTACCTTCTCCCCCGCGACGGATATTTCAAAGCGGCGCTGGTGTTCGGCCCGAAAGCGTACGAAGCGATCCTCAACAGCGACATCGCCGACAGCATCAAGGAAGAGCTCCGCAATACGAAAGTCTACGCCGAAGGAAGAGGCATCCGCATCGTTGTCAGGAACAAAAAAGTGCTGAAGGACATCGAAAAGCTCATTACGATCAAAATTTCCCACTGAGATCAACAATTCAAAGATTCATCCGATAGCTATCGGATCGTTTGTGCTGCACACTTCACTATTCAAAGATTCAGGATCGGCATATTGTTTTTTGAATTTTGAATAGCGAAGCGATTGAATCTTTGAATTGTTGAATCTTTAATTGGTAAAACAATTTACCTCTCGGATTCGCAATCAACCCCGAAGAATGTCGTGTTCTCCCCTTTTATTCGCTTTGTGCGTCATCTACTTTTGTCTTGTCGGAACTGAAGCATGACTCTTGTCAGTTTCTTCACATCCAAAGGCGCCGTTTTTTAAATTTGGTCGTGAAGTCATGCGATGTGCCGGCGTCGTATTCCGTAAGTCTAATGCACATAAATTCAAAACCATGACCACAACTGTAAAGACGAAAATTACGGTGGAAGCTATTGTGAAAGCTCCCGTAGAAAAAGTATGGAGGCTCTGGACCTCTCCCGAAGCCATTAAGCAATGGAACAACGCTTCCGACGACTGGCACACGCCGCGCGCGGAGAACGACCTGCGCCCGGGCGGAACCTTCAGCGCCCGCATGGAAGCCAAAGACGGCAGCTTCGGTTTCGACTTCAGCGGGAAGTATGACGAGGTGCGCACGAACGAGCTGATCGCTTATACCATGGGCGACGAAAGAAAAGTGCAGGTGACGTTTACGGGCAACGGCGGTGAAACGAAAATCACCGAAACGTTCGAAGCGGAAAGCGTCAACCCGCTCGACATGCAGCGCGGGGGATGGCAGGCCATTCTCGACAACTTCAAAAAATACGCGGAAACGCATTAGAACAAAAACCGAAATCTAAAACTGCTCGTTCAAAAGCTGTTCCCTCTCATTCCGTATTTTTACCCGGCATGAAGGAACAGGGGCAAACGTCGCTCTACATCGAGCTGCTCAAAAGAACGCTCATCGACCATTCACGGATCGGCTCCTTCGAGTATCACCCGCTCACGCAGGTAAGAACGAGCTGGAAAACGGCCATCCTCCTTCCCATCGATCGCGTGCTGCGCACCCGCAACTTCACGATCTGCAAGATGGAATACGTTTCCGCTGAGGATCGCCTGAACGGCTACGACTGGCCCGCACAGGCCGACACGATGATCGGGATGAACCGGCTGAACAACATTGAACACTGCGTTCGCGCCATCGTCGCCGGGAACGTGCCGGGAGACTTCATCGAAGCCGGCGTGTGGCGCGGCGGGGCGGTCATCCTCATGCGCGGACTGCTGAAAGAGCTGGGCATCACGGACCGGAAAGTGTGGGCGGCAGATTCGTTCCGCGGCCTGCCGGCGCCTGACGCGGAGAAGTACGAAGCCGATCGCGGGTTCGGCCTTCACCGGGAGAAGATCCTTTCCGTATCGCTGGAAACGGTGAAGAACAATTTCCGGAAATACGACCTGCTCGACGACCAGGTCGTGTTTCTCGAAGGCTGGTTCAAAGACACGCTGCCGCCGGCCCCGGTGGAAAAGCTGGCGCTCATCCGGCTCGACGCGGACATGTACGAATCCACGATGCAGGCGCTGCACCATCTTTACCCGAAGCTGTCGCCCGGCGGTTTTGTCATCGTCGATGATTACAACGCATTTCCGAATTGCAGGCAGGCGGTGGACGAATACCGCGCGCAGCACCGCATCACGGAAAAAATGATCGCGATCGATAAGGAAGCGGTTTACTGGCGGAAGGACTGATCGATCACCCCGGAGAGCGTAACCCACACGTTCACACCAGGTATCCTGAAACACATTTTATTTTTTTGACGCACAATCAATTAGACAAGTAAAACGCACTATTTGTCAAGTTTACTTGACTTTTAGAAAGGTATGCGTATCTTTGTAACTGAAACGCAAAACCATTTCACGCATGGATACGACAAAAAAAGCTTCTTCAAAAAAGGTGATCTTCTTCGCCATCCTTTGGCTCATCACGTACAGCATCAGCCTGCTGGTCATTAAAAAATTATCGCCGGATGCAACAACAGGCATAGTGCTTTCTTTCCTTCCGGTGGCGACATTCGCGCTGTTCATTTTCGCACTGGTCCGGGGAATTGCTTCGATGGACGAAGTGCAGATCAGGGTCCAGATGGAAGCTGCGGTCATTGCATTTTCGCTCGGACTGTTGCTGCTGATGACGCTGGGGCTGCTCGACCTTGTCGTAACGCTCAACAAAGAAGATTGGGGATATCGCCACCTTGTTCCCTATTTCGCGCTCTTTTACATCATCGGGCTTTTCATTTCAAAACGTAAATACAGCGCAGAATGAAAAATACGATCAAGGTGGAGCGGGCGAAGAAAGACTGGACACAGGCGGACCTTGCGGAAAAGATCGGCGTATCGCGGCAGGCGGTCAACTCCATCGAAACCGGCAAATTCGTTCCCTCGACCGTTCTTGCGTTGAAGATGGCACGCGTGTTCGGCACAACGGTGGAATTGATCTTTCAGCTGGAAAAAAGCGACTGAAAGGACGTAAATTGCAGGATGGCTGAGAGGCAGAAACAACCACATCATGCGTACACAAAATAATTTTCCGAAAATCGGAGCGCCGGCAATGCGCGCGCTGGCAGCCGCCGGCATTACTTCGCTGAAACAGGTTTCCCTGTGGCGGAAAGAAGACCTCGCGGAGCTGCACGGCATGGGACCGAAAGCGCTCGGCATTCTCAAAAAAGCGCTGGAGGAAAACGGGCTTGCGTTCAAAAGTGGAAAAGCAAAAACCAAAGTTCCAAATTCCAAAGCGGCAAAACCCAAAGCTGTAAATTCCAAAACAGCAAAAGCCAAACCGACGGATGCCGAGCTGGTGGAAGCGTTCATGGAAAAACTGAAGCACCCGCTGAAAGAGGAGATCGAAGCGGTGCGGAAAATCATCAAGGGGAACAACAAAAATATTTCCGAGCGCATCAAGTGGAATGCGCCGAGCTACCACACGTTCGGCCAGGATTTCGTGACCTTCAACCCGCGCGCGCTGCAGCACGTCCACCTTGTCTTCCATCATCCGTACATTGTCGACATCAAATCGGAATTGCTCGGGGGCGATTACAAAGACAGGCGGATGATGTACTTCAAGGATATGAACGCGGTGAAAGCCGGCAAAAAGGAATTGCAGCGGATCATCGGGGAAATGGTGAAAAAGCTGGAGAAATAAAATGGACGTAACGCGCCGGCAATTTTTTCTTGCTTCGATCACTTTGCCGTTGATCGTCTTGCTTGTTGCAACGTACGGCTCCCCCGCCAACGCGCAACTTCCGAACACGGAACCCGAAATTTCCGAAGCGCCGTCCACCATCACGCTGTGGAAAGATTCCGCCATCGGCGCCATCTACAACAAAGCCACGCAGTCTGTCGCGTACGGAAAAAAAGATAAAAAAGGCGCTTATAAGATTTTTCTCTCCGACACGCTCGGCAATAACGAGCAGCCGCTCACGCATGCCGGCTGGAAAAGCGCCTGCCACCAGTGGGCCGAAGAATGGCATCCGTCGGGCGATTATCTTTTCTGCTACATCGAGAAAGCGGACTACGTAAAAGAAAAAGGCCACAAGCGCAAACCCGTCGACGCCACGCCCGGCTACGGCGCATACACCGACCTCTGGCTCGTTTCGCGCGACGGCAGCAAAGCGTGGAAGCTGCTCGACCTGCCCAACAGCTACAACAGCGGCATCATCCACAGCGCGATCTCCGAAGACGGAACGCTGTTTGCCTGGAGCGAGCGCATCAAAGCCCCGAAGTTCATGGACATGAACATGGCGGCAGGATCGTACGTCATCCGCGTGGCCGATTTCGTTTTCGATTCCCTGCCCCGGTTGACGAACATACGCACCTTCCAGCCCGGCGGCGTGGATGCGTGCAACGAGCTCGACGGAATTTCCAGGGACAAAACCACGATCTCGTTCTACAGCACGTTCGAAACGAAAAATCTTTTCGCCACGCCCATCTACACGATCAACATCGGCACCGGCGACATCAGACGCCTCACCACCGAAAGCTTCGCGCAGGCCGCCACGTATTCGCCTTCCGGCAATCGCCTCGTGTACATGACCGGCCACCGGTGCGATATTTTCCCGCTCGAAGTGCAAGGCGCCGACTGGTGGATCATGAACACCGACGGAACAGGCAAGCAGCGATTGACATATATGAACGTGAAAAATCATCCGCAGTCGGTGAACCATTACCGGCTCGCGGGATGCATTACGTTCATGTCGGACCATGCATTTTTAGGCGGCGTGATGACGCACCCGCTCGGATTGACGGGGTATACGGTGAAGGTGACGTTTGAAGAAGAGCCGGCAAAGTGAGCCGGCAATCGTTAAATTCCATTTTATCATAAAGCAGGCCGGAATACAAGATCAACAGGTATCTTCATGTGATGAAAAAAAAGCAAGCGTATTCCACTGTAGTTTTTTTGACGGCATTTTTCGTCCTGGCATTATCCTGCTCTACCGGGAATGCACCGGAACCCACTACTGACTCATCGGTAAAAAATCCAACCCGGCGGGAAGAGCATCTGGCGTTTTACCTGACAGACACTTCCGTTGCGAAATTCCCGTTTGTCCGGCTGACGTTGATCGACAGCAGCAAAAATTATTTCATCGAATGGGGCAACAGTGTGAAAACGTGGAATGGCAACCTGGATAAAATGACGGAAGAACAAGGCTTCCGCATGCCGCCCGGAGTGTTATGGCATAACGACGAGTTCATTTGTTTAATGACCAACTGGACCGGGCCTTATTCGCAGCATCTTTTCCTGCCTTTAAAAGAAGAGCTTCGTTATCGCTTTTTCAAAGAAGACATCGAGTACATTGACAGTGCCGGCAACTTCGTCTGTTATATCGCCGAGAGCACTGATGCCAAAGAAAAGTTTGTAGTTTCCGGTTTACTTGTCGATAAGCAGGAAACGGTTGAACTGAGCATCTGCAATTCGATCGGTTATCCCTGGTATAACACGATCATCCGGGAAGACCAGGCGCTCATCATTACATCTTCCTGCGACACGCAAAAAATAAACATTGCGGGCTTTCTTCGTCATGCTTACAAATAAGTCCTTCGAAAACAGCCTTATAATAAACCATTGGTTTCTGCATTCGTCATCCATCGTAACTTTAGGATATGGGGGCGAAGGCAAAAAAACACATCTGGACCATCGGCCATTCCACGCGCACATTCGAAGCGTTCGCTGAAATGCTGAATGCATTTCGTATCGAAATGCTGGTCGACATCCGCAACTTCCCCGGCTCGCGGCGTTACCCGCATTTCAGCAAAACGAACCTTGAAACTGCATTGCCGCAGCAAGGAATAAAATACCGTCACCTGAAAACGCTCGGCGGCAGGAGAAGGCCGGCAAAAGATTCGAAGAACACCGCATGGCGCGTGGAAGCTTTTCGCGGCTACGCCGATTACATGGAAACCGAAACATTCCGTGATGCAGCCGCCGAACTGGAAAAGCTGGGAATGGAATTTCGCGTGGCGTACATGTGTTCTGAAGCCGTGTGGTGGAGCTGTCACCGCGCCCTCGTTTCCGATTACCTCAAATCGCGCGGCTGGACAGTCATGCACATCATGGGCCCGGAAAAGGCGGAAGAGCACCCGTACACAAGTCCCGCGCGGATCGTGGGCGGAAAGCTGGTTTATCATTAAAGAAAATTTTCCTTAAAAAAATCCAGCCCGCCGCCACACAGGAATTTCAGTCTCACATCCCACGTCTCAAGTCTCACATCCCACGTCTCAAGTCTCACGTCTCAAGTCTCACGTCTTTTCTGTACTTTTGACCCTTCTTTTCAACCACTACCGAACTATGAGAACCATCGCCTTCCGTGAAGCCCTGCGCGAAGCCCTGAACGAGGAAATGCGCCGTGACGAAAAAGTATTCCTCATGGGTGAAGAAGTGGCCGAATACAACGGCGCTTACAAAGTTTCCCAGGGCATGCTCGCCGAATTCGGGCCGAAGCGCGTGATCGACACGCCCATCGCCGAGCTCGGTTTCGCCGGCATCGCAGTCGGTGCGGCCATGAACGGTCTACGTCCCGTGGTGGAGTTCATGACCTTCAACTTTTCGCTCGTAGCTATCGACCAGGTGATCAACTCGGCGGCGAAGATGCTGGAAATGTCGGGCGGGCAGTTCAACATTCCCATGGTGTTCCGCGGTCCCACGGGCAGCGCCGGCCAGCTGGCCGCGCAGCACTCGCAGGCCTTCGAAAGCTGGTACGCGAACTGCCCGGGATTAAAAGTTGTCGTTCCTTCCAACCCGGCCGATGCGAAAGGCCTGCTGAAAACTTCCATCCGCGACAACGATCCCGTGATCTTCATGGAATCGGAGCTGATGTACGGCGATAAAGGCGAAGTTCCCGAAAGCGAATACCTGATCCCCATCGGCGTGGCCGACATCAAGCGCGAAGGCACCGACGTGACCATCGTGTCGTTCGGCAAGATCATCAAGCAGGCTTACCTCGCCGCTGAGGAACTTGCAAAAGAAGGCATCTCCGCCGAGATCATCGACCTGCGCAGCGTGCGCCCGATCGATTACGCGGCCATCGTGCGTTCCGTGAAAAAGACCAATCGCCTCGTCGTGCTCGAAGAAGCCTGGCCGCTCGCCAGCATCTCCGGCGAGATCGCGTTCCACGTGCAGCGCCACGCATTCGATTACCTCGACGCGCCCGTCCGCCGCGTAGTCAGCGCCGACGTTCCTCTCGCTTATTCCCCCCCGCTCATCGAAGCCGCGCTGCCCAACGCCGCCAAGCTCATCAAAGCGGTGAAGGACGTGATGTACGTTTCGTGAAGAAGATCTGAGTTCTGAGAGCTGAGAGCTGAGTTCTGAGAGTTGTAGATTCAGTCCTCAGCTCTCAGAACTCAGAACCTTTTTGGGTGCGTAATATTTCCCCGGTTTTACATTTTTTTCAGGCTGCAATTGCTGTTCTTTTGCAGAAACCAATCTCTGCACCATGAAGAAACTCTACTTCTTATCCGTCATCTTCCTGCTCAGTTTTTCTAACGGTAATGCGCAAACGTATTACCCGATGCTGGATTCCGCGAACGAATGGACATACACCGTCCAGATCCTGGGTGTTTCGCCGTCCAGCCTGCAGGCGTCGCCGTGCTCCTACCCGTATACGTCGTACAACGTGTTCCGGCACTACACGGCAGGTGACACGATCATCGACAGTCTTTCCTACAAGGTCGTCATGAACAGCGATATGCCTTGCACTGCGGGATATCTGCGGGAAGACACCGCGACCCAGAAGGTTTATTTCATCGACAACCAGCTGAACCCGGAACTATTGCTGTACGATTTCTCCATGCAGGTCGGCGATTCGATGCCGATCAGCTTTTACCCGGGGCAATACGTTTCCGGCATGTACACGCTCGACTCCATTACTACATTCCCGATCGGGCCGGGTCTGCGCCGTGCGTTCCACCTCAACTGCCACAGCGTGTCCTGGAGCACGACCGTGACGTGGGTGGAAAGCGTGGGCCAGCTCAACGACGTGCTGTACCCGTATTTCAACAATATGAACTCCGGCGGCTATTTCACAAGTTGCCCGGGCAACCAGCACCAGTTCGAGCAGTTCCTCATCTGCTTCAGTCATGGTTCGAGGATCTTCCTCGATTCCTGCTCGCAGTCGGTCGCCGCTTCTATGCCCATCCAGACCTACTACGTGGATTCCTGCAATTACAGCAGCTTTATCGGTTCAGTCGACGACAAAACGGCGTTGTTCACCGCAACGCTTTCCCCGAACCCGGCGACGGATCTTACCGTGCTGCAACTCGAGCTGAAAAAGTCAACCCGTCTCGACGTGCAGGTGTTCGATATCACAGGAAAAAAAGCGCTGCCCGGTAAATCGCTGGGGACGATGCCGTCCGGGAAAAGCGAGATCAGCCTCGGCGTTGAAACATTGTCACCCGGCATTTACATCGTAGAGATCCATTCCCCGGAAGGTTCTGTGTTTACCCGGCTGGTACGCAAGTAGAGATAAACCGCAAAGACACCAGTGGCGCAAAGGTTCCGCGATCTTCTTCGCGTCCTTTGCGCCTTCGGTTTTACAATAAAGGCGTACTCTTCTGCGTTAGAGAAATAACTGCGGACGATCGAAGCGATAAGGGCTGGCTCTGTTCACTTCTCGCTGTTCACTTCTCATTTCTTTTCCTCATTTTTGGTATTGCTATGCGCCGGATTTGCCAAACCCTGCTGCTTTTTCTTACCGCACTTTCTGCGCCGGTAACGACCTGGGCCCAGAGCTTTCTCGGTTACGAGCACAGCCTGTACGCAGGTATTGTCGGCGCTTCTTACAACCCGGCTTCGCTGGCGGACAACCCGTACAGCATGGACATCCTGCTCGTGGGGCTCGACGTGGAAGCTGCCAATAATTACGTCGGCGTAAAGCGCAAAGATTTTCGCAACCCGGCGTTCGGCACGCAAAATCTTTACCTCCGCGAGCGGAACACGAAAAAAGCGGTTTTTTTCCGCAACGAAATTTTATTGCCCGGCATTATGTTCTCCAACGAGAAATTTGGCTGGGGCATCGACATGAAAGTGCGCACGTACGCGAATGTCGACGGCGTGGAGCAGCCGCTCGCGCACATCCTTGCGACGGGTTTCCGGGACGCGTCGGATTTCAACGTGCACCGCGTGAACCGCCACATCGGCATGAATACGCTGAGCTGGTTCGAGCTCGGGGGAACGTACGCGCGGACGATGTGGAAAGGCGCGGAACATTATGTCAGCATCGGCGTGCGTCCGAAATTTTTGCTTGGTCTTGCCGCCGGCTACGCGTTCATCAACACGGCCGGCTACGAATTTTTCAACGACACGACGCTTGCGCTGTACGAAGCCGATGCGGAATTCGGGCACTCGGACCATTTCGCGTTCGATGAAAATCTCCAGCCGTCGTACCGGTTTAAAATTAATCCCGGCTTCGGGCTTGACATCGGAATTATTTACGAGCACCGTCCGGAGGCGATGCAGAAAGATAAAAAAGACAAGCCCCGTCCCTGGCCGGGGTTTCGTGAACGACCCGGGTACAAGTATCGTCTGGGCGCATCCATTACCGATCTCGGCATTATCCGTTTCCGCTCAGGCGCATTCACCGATCATTACTCCATGAGCGCATCAGCATGGGACATCGGCGGCGACGCGCTGGATTACACGTCGCCGGGCGCGCTGTATAACAATTTCACGCTGAACAACCACGGACTGGAAGAAGGTCAGCCGTTCTGGATGCGCCTGCCGCTCGCGCTCAACCTTTTCGGCGATTACAACGCGGGGAACAATTTTTACGTTAACGCGCAATCCTACACAGCGCTGTATCTCCGCGGAACGAATTTCAAAAAAGTGCACGAGCTCACGCGCATCAGCGTAACGCCCCGCTGGGAAACGCGCTGGTTCGGCGTGTGGGCGCCCGTTTCTTTCACGCGCATGGGCACGGTGAGCCTGGGCGCCGGCTTCCGGCTCGGCCCGCTGGTGATCGGCACGACGGACATTCTCAACCTGGCCTTCCGCGGAAAAACGATCTACAACGCCGATATTTATTTCGCGCTGAAAGTGCCGCTCTTCCCGGTGGGCGGTTCGAAAACGCAAAAAGGAAAGCTGAAAAAAGGCGGAAGCGTGGATGAATGCCCGGATTAGTTTGTTGTTTGTTGTTGTCGAACGACTAACGAGAAACAACAAACGACAAACTTTTCAATCGTTCGAAAAGTTCCCCAACCTTACCCTTCTCTTCCTGCAACCCAACTTCCGGAACAAACGACTGCCCGGGAAATTTTGAATGTTCGCCCGCACGTTCCCTCATTCCTGCAAGTATCGCTTCGTCGAAATGAATGCCGGTAACTTCCGCCACGCGCTGCAGCATGCGCATCGGGCCGGCGTGAAAGCTCAGCGGGGTGGCGCCCGGACCGGAGCCGAGGATTTCAAGGTATGTTTCGAAATAACGTTCCAGCACCATTTCAAGATACGGCGCGGGATGCAGGTGCATGATCGCTTCCCGTTCAAACCCGAACAGCTCCGGCTCGATCATCCCGGGAATGGCGTGCATGCCTTTGAGCTTCCCGTGCGAACGCATCACTTCCGCGGGCGAGCGGTACAGCAGGAATGCCGGCGTTTGCGGGAACCAGCGCCGGATGCGTTCATAGAGCATGACGTGCCAGCTGTCGGCTTTCACGAAAAGAAATTTTTCTTTGCCGCTCGTTTTTTTTCCCAGCAGGCGCAGCGTCGCGCGAAACAATTCTTCCTGCGACGGCGATGCGTCATGCCGGAACGGGAAACGCAGCAACTCATCGAGCAGCGGCACTTCCGACAGCACGATGCAGCGCTCGTCGCGGCTCAGCAGCTGTGAAAGCAACGTAGAGCCGCACCGGGAAATGTGAAAGATGAACGCCGTGGGTTCTACTGCATCCTCTTTCGAAGCAGCTGCCACCAACTCTTCCGCGGAAGAAACGGGGAAACCGTCGCGGTTGGGAAAAAGCGACATGCAGCTGCTGATCGTTTCGCCGAAGAACGGTTCTGTGAATTTTTTCCCGCCGGTATGCAGCCAGCGAAATTCCGGCCGGCCATTTCTGCCGTGAAGGAGTTTATAAGGTATGCGCCCGTTGAGGTCCACGGTTCAGCTGCGATTATTTTCGTCCAGCTGCTGCGCCATCTTCCGCGACATTTCGGTGTTCATCCGCAGCAGCTCTTCCTGGATGCGGCGTTTCGTTTCCGCGTCGGGCTCGAGCGCGCGTTTTTCTTCTGCGAAATCATAACCCGCACCGCGGAAAAGTTCGTCGGACCACGCATTCCGCAGGCAGTCGATCACCAGGTGCACGCGTTCGGAAGCGCTTTCGTTCGTTACGCTGTGCGGCAGGTCGAAATCCGCGTACCAGCATTCGCCGCTTTTCATAGGCAGCTCTTCCCCGCCCACGCGGAAGGAAACGGCTGCATGGGTGCGTATGGGGATGTGAAGCCGGAAAACGCCGTACGCGTATCCGAGGCCACGGTCGCGGTGCTCTTTGATCACGCTGCCGGGCGCCAGGCGCAGGAGGCGCACCGTTTCCGTTTCACACTGGAAATTGCCGAGCACTTCGCGGAAATACGGGCAGTGCGCGAGCAGGGGCGTATCGTGGTAAGCGTTGTCGACCGGGTGCGCGTGGATATCATGGGCCTTCCCGGTGGCGGAGCGCAGGGCGATGCCGGTCCAGCTGCCGTCATAGTCGTGCTGGTTGAAGTGAAGTTTCCACTCTTCGGCAAGGCAGGTCGCCAGGTCGCGCTGCAGCAGCGTGGTATCGAAAAGGAAAGGAAGCCTGAGGTTGACGTTCGCCGGGGGGTGCATAGCCTTCAGTAATGTATGTTCTTATTTAATGAATATCTCTGTAATGTTATTGAAATATATATTTACTCATATTTATTAAAATAAAATTTTTTATTTGCTTCACTTTTCTACTTTAGCATCCAATTCAACCCTAATCCTCAAAAAACAATTCACCCTTAACATCCTGAAACCTTATGGAAGGAGTAATGGCGGTCGTAACCATGGTAGCTTACGACTTTGCACCAAAAAACTGGGCGTACTGCAACGGGCAAACATTGGCCATTGCACAGAACCAGGCCCTTTTTTCGTTGCTGGGCACGACATACGGCGGCAACGGAGTCAACACGTTTGCGCTTCCGAACCTGCAGGGCCGCACGCCGGTCGGCACGGGACAGGGCGCGGGACTCTCAAATTACACGCTGGGTGAAATAACCGGCGCCGAAACGACGACGCTGACGATCAACAACCTTCCGGCGCACGTGCACAACGGCAACGTTACCGTCACACCCCGCGCAGGCAACAGCGCTGACGACTCCAACGCGACGGCCAACTGGCCGGGCCAGGTGACGAACGGCTATGCCACCACGCCTACCCCGAACACGTTCATGCAGGGGCCGAACATCATCAGCACGACACTGGGCACTTCCGGCGGCAACCAGCCGTTCGAGATCCTCACGCCATACCTGACGCTGAACTTCGTCATCTGCATGTATGGCATTTTCCCTTCGCGCAACTAACCGAACTTTCACCTCAAAAAAGACACTTCATATGTTTATCGAACCTTATCTTGGTAATGTAACGGTGTTTGCCGGCAACTTCGCGCCGCGGGCGTGGATGTTCTGCCAGGGCCAGCTCCTTGCGATCGCCGCGTATGACGCTTTGTTCGCACTCATCGGCACCACCTACGGCGGCGACGGCCAGACCACCTTCGCGTTGCCCGACCTGCGCAGCCGTATTGCTATCCATGCCGGACAAGGCACGGGGCTCAGCATGTACACGCTCGGCGAAATGGCCGGCACGGAAAACGTCACCCTGCTGTCCCTCAACATGCCGGCCCACAACCACTCGGTGCTCACTTTTTCCGTCAAGCAGGCCGCTTCCACCGCGACGTCCGGTGTAGATGTGCCGACGAACGCGTATCCCGCATCCGGCGCAATGCAGTTCTTCAACTCGACCGACGGCAATGCGATGGGCAGCTACTCCAGCATGGGCACCACGCCTATCGCAGGCAACAACCAGCCCGTCTCGATCCTTCAGCCGTACCTGGCCATGAACTTCATCATCGCGGTGGAAGGCATCTTCCCTTCGCGCAACTAATCATTCATCTCACTAAAAAAAATCTCCAATCATCATGGAAGGAGTTATCGGATATACCACCATGTTCGCAGGCAATTTCGCCCCAAAAAACTGGGCGTTCTGCCAGGGACAGATCATCACCATTGCCAGCAACACCGCGCTGTTCTCGATCCTCGGGACCGTGTACGGCGGTAACGGCACCACCACCTTCGGCCTGCCCGACCTGCGCGGACGCACGATCGTCGGTGTCGGCCAGGGACCCGGCCTGTCGCAGTACTCGCTCGGACAAATGGGCGGCTCGGAAACGGAAACGCTCAACCTCAACACAATGCCCGCCCACGTTCACCCCGTCGCCGTCGTCGCGGCCAACCCGTCGACCGACGAGCCGGCCAACCTGTCTACTTCGCCGAACAACGTTTACGGCCGCGACATCAACGGAGTAAACCCTTATTCAGGCGGCACGAACGTCAGCATGGGCGCGCTCCAGGGTTCGATGACGATGGCCCCCACCGGCGGCAACCAGGCGTTCAACACACTGCGCCCGTTGATGGGCATGAACTACATCATCTGCCTGCGGGGCGTTTATCCCGCGCGCAACTGATGCAGTGAAGATCCAAATGCAAAAGTCCAGATCCCATTCTTTTGGGATTTGGATTTTTGTTTTTTGAAATTTTCTCCATTTTCTTTTCATTTTTGCCCCTCATCTTTTCCTGATCTCGTATGCCTGCAAAGATCGGCGTGCTGCTGCCGCGCTCCACCGAATTCCCCGCAATGAGCTTCGACCTGCTCGACGGGTTTCGTCTTCATGCCAAACAGCTCGGCCTTGATGTGCAGCTGTTCACCGAAAACACCGGCTTCGGCGAAGACCCCGAACAGACGAACGCCCGCGCCGAAAAGCTCGTCATCCAGGACGACGTCGACCTCATCATTTCCTACTCCACTTCGCTCAATGCTGAAGCGCTCTACACGTTCGCGGAAACGACGAACAAGCCGATCCTCTTCGTAGACCCCGGCATGGAGATCTTCGAAGCGCCGCCGCACCGGCTTTGCCGCCACATCACCCTCCAGGGCCTCATGGCCTGCCGCGTGCTCGCCGAACAATGCGCGCGACCCGGTGAAAGCGTGATCTGCGCCTCCTCTTTTCTCGATGGCGGCTACCGCAGCAGCTGGGTCTTTTCTGAAACGGTGAACCGTCTCGGCGGAAACATCGCCGGGCATTTCGTCAGCCTTTATAAAGATTCCGAATTCACCGTTGCGCCGCTGGTGGAGCTGATCCGCACGACCGGCGCAAAAGCGGTGCTCGCTTCCTTTTCCAGCTACCTCGACGGGTTGTTCATGAAAGGCATACGCGAGGCCGGCGCTCCCGCAACTGCCCTGCCGTTCTATTGCGCGCCCTTCATGGCCGACGAGCAGCTGCTGCCCGAAATCCCGTTCCCGGGCGGGGAATTCCACACCGTCGTTCCCTGGTCGCACACGCTTGGCAACGCGGCGAACCGGGAATTCGTGGACACGGTGAAAAGAGAAAAGAACAAGACCGCGAACATTTTTCACCTGCTGGGCTGGGAAGCGGCGCTTGCAGCACAACACATCACTGCCGGTGGCATCGGCTCCCTTGATGGCTGGGCATTCGAAGGCCCGCGCGGCACGGTGCAGTTTCACCCCGAAACGCACACGACGATGTCGCCGCTGTACAACGGCCGCATCGAAGCCGGCGATCAGGGCCAATGCGTCCTGGTGACCGGTGAAAAGATCGACGTGACACCGGAAGCGCACCGCGAGCTGTTCTTCTCCCGCCCCGAAGGGCAGTACTCACGGTGGAAGAATAACTTCCTCTGCATCTGAATCATGCCGAAGGATCTTTTTTCGCAGCCTATTTAATGTGACAAGCGAAAAAAGAAAGTTCACTCAAGAAAAAAAACGAAAAAAAATCCTTCAGCATGCGGATCGCCGTACTCTGCAACGATCGCCTCGGCGTTCCCGCCCTCCAGCAACTCTCGCAAAGCGGCCTGCTGAAAGCCGTCGGAACGTCCGACCGCTCGCCCGAGATGATCGCCGTGGTGCAGCAGATCACCGCACAGGCACGCGTGCCTTCGCAGGTGTTCACGCGGAAAAATTTCGAAGCCACGTTGCATGCATGGATGGAACAGCACCGGCCGGACGTCGTTATCGTTAAAACGTTTCCGTTCCGTATTCCCGCATCGGCTCTCGCCATCCCGAAGTACGGCTTCATCAATTTCCACTATGCACCGCTTCCGAAGTACCGCGGCTCCAACCCGCTGTTCTGGATGATCCGCGAAGGCGTAACGACAGGCGCCGTGGCAGTGCACCGCATGGACGAGCAATTCGACAACGGCCCCATCCTGTTACAGCAGGAAGTGCCGTTCGCGCCGGACGCCACATTCGGCATTTGCTCCACGCAGCTCGCCTACACAGGCATGGATCTGCTGCCCCGCCTGTTGCAAGGCCTGCAGCAAGGCACCCTAACGGAAACGGTGCAGGACGCGGAACAGGCCGGTTGGTATGGACGGCCGGAGCCTAAAGACCTGTTCATCGACTGGAACAAGATGACGGCCGTGCAGGTGAAAGCGCTGGTCAAAGCCTGCAATCCCTGGCTGAAAGGGGCGCCCACGCGTTACCGGGGATGGAACGTCGGCATTACGGATGCTTCTGTGACAGGTATTGCCGTTCCCGCAGGGACAATACCCGGAACGATCCTGAACTTATCGGATAGCGAAGGACTGGTCATTGCCTGCGTGGGCGATACGGCGGTGAAAGCCGAGGTGATCTATACCGAAGAAGGCTTCTTCGCAGGGGGAAAACTCGTACAGTTCGGGGTGAAGGCGGGGGACGTTTTGGGAAGTTGATAAATTTCCTATGATCTGCCTTCTTTTTTTCAAATTATCGTAACGGCAGTTAAGAGAGTTTGAATACCTTTGGCCGCAAATTCTACCCCGAATTTTTTAACCCCACGTTTAATTTCCCCGCAAAAAAATTAATGCCTCTACACCCATGAAACATCATTTACGATCACGGTTAATTGCATTCCTGCTCCCGGTATTCCTCCTCGCAGGATGGCACCTTAAAGCTCAAACGAATTGGAACCTTGCAATGCCCACAGACGGCGCTGGTTCGGCTGCTGTCGAAACCGGAAGAGGGATCTGCACGGATGCCAGCGGGAACGTGTACACGATCGGCCAGTTCGGCAGCAACACATCGGATTTTAACCTGCAGGCCGGAACCTATTTCCATCCCACGCTGACCAACCAGTCGGGCTACATCGCCAGCTACGATAAGAACGGCGTTTTCCGCTGGGCGACATTTGTTTCGGGCTCGTTCAACCATTTCGGCTCGCCCAGCGGTGCGATCTGCACGAACGGTACTGACGTATGGTTCACAGGAAATGCGCACATCAGCGGAGCTCCCCAGGTGATCAGCAGCACCAATACGGTGACCATCACTTCTACCGGTACCGGTAATGAAGCGATCGTTGGCAAGCTCAATTGTTCCAACGGAGGAATCCAATGGGTCACCGGTTATGGTGGTACGGGCATCGACAATGGCCAGGGCATTTGCATTGACCCCAACGGCTTCTGCTACGTCATCGGATCGTATACGACCGGTTTTACCCTGAATGGTGTTACGGCCCCGGCCCCGGGCGGTACTTCTGACCTTTATATTGCGAAGTTCGGTCCTACGGGCGTACTAAAACGCTTTGTAAATGGCGGTTCAACAACTAGTGTAGATATGACTGTAAACGGCGGCGGCATCTGCTATGTGCCGGGTGCAACGCCTGCGTTGGTAGCGGTAGGTTCCTACAACAACGCAGCGGCCACGTACGGTGCGACTCCGGCGCTCGCAAATGCCGGGAGCGCAGACGCGGTGGTGCTGGAGCTGGATACGACTCTTACATTCACCAATTCCTTTGGCGTCGGCAGCACCGGCATTGATGAGTTCCTCGGCGCAACGTATGATCCTTTTTCCGGCGGAGTTTTTATTGCCGGTTACCTGAACTTCACCGCGGGTGCTGTCGTTACGTTCCCGGGCGCTCCCGCGATGACGATGAACGGCGGGGAAGACGTGGTGATAGCTCGCTATTCGGTTAGCGGGAACAACTTTGTTTGGGCGAGGAATGTCGGCTCTTCCGGCAACGAGTCGGCAAGGGCGATCGCGGCTGATGGCCAGGGCGGTATCCTGTTCGGCGGTTCCAACGCTGCGTCGGTTACCTGGGCCTTCGGAAGCACCACTGTTCCGATTTCAGCCGGCGCGAACGACATTATTGTCGGTCGTTACAATACCAGCGGTACGCCCGCATGGATGCTTTCAGCCGGAGGTGGTACCGGCGACGATGTTCGCGGTATTGCTTCCTATGTTCAAACCACGCCTTACGTACAAAACGTCTTTGTCACGGGTAACTTCCAGGGCTCGGTAACTTTCGGAGCCCAGCCTGCGCTCACCGGCGACGGAGGAAACGACTTCTTCCTCGCGCGCATCAACGATCTTTCATTACCGCTTTCCGCAACCCAGTCGCAGGTCAACCTCGTCTGCAATGGCGTTTGCACCGGCTCGGCGACAGTAGTGGCCAGCGGCGGAACAGCGCCGTACACGTATAGCTGGTCGCCATCCGGCGGCACCGGCGCCACCGCTTCTTCACTCTGCGCCACCAACTACACGGTAACGATAACCGACGCAATCAGCTCGTCGATCACGAAAACTTTCAACATCACCCAACCACCCGCGATCGTCATCACGCCGATCTCGCAGACCAACGTTGCCTGCTTCGGCGGAAACAACGGCGCAGCACAAGTCACAGCGAGCGGCGGAACGGGCACACTCACGTATAACTGGACACCGGGCAGCCCCACAGGCGATGGCACGGGCAGCGTGACGGGTCTCGCCGCAGGAACGTGGACTGTGACGGTTACCGATGCGAACAGCTGCACGGCCACGCGGACCTTTAACATCACCCAGCCGCCGGCGCTTGTTGTTACTCCTGTTTCACAAACCAACGTCGCCTGTTTCGGCGGAAACAACGGGGCTGCATCCATCACCGCATCAGGCGGCGCAGGCGGATATAGCTACAACTGGACACCGGGCAGCCCGACAGGCGACGGCACCACCAGCGTGACAGGGCTGGCTGCAGGAACGTGGACAGTAACAGTGACCGATGCGAATGCTTGCACAGGCACACGCACGTTCAACATTACACAACCGCCCGCAATCGTCGTCACCCCTGTTTCGCAGACCAACGTTTCCTGCAATGGCGGATCGAACGGCGCTGCCTCCATCACCGCATCAGGCGGCGCAGGCGGATACACTTACAACTGGACACCCGGCAGCCCCACCGGCGACGGCACCACCAGCGTAACAGGCCTCACCGCCGGTACCTGGACAGTGACGGTTACCGATGCGAATTCCTGTAACGCAACAGCAACATTCAACATCACTCAACCTGCTTCCCCGGTTTCAGGCTCCACGGTTGTCACCAACGTTGCCTGCTTCGGCGGATCGAACGGCGCGATCAACCTCACACCTTCCGGTGGAACGGGTCCGTACACGTTCAACTGGCTGCCTTCAGGGCCGACCACTGAAGACCGCACCGGCCTCACCGCAGGAACTTATTCCGTTCAGATCA
>CBIHOC010000012.1:0-135443 GCA_966211705.1 uncultured Chryseobacterium sp. | reverse complement strand
CGGTTGGGGGGAGGCGGCGGGGGATATTATGATTTCTGTTTCATAGTGTCGCGCATAATGCCGTTGAACTTTTCGTTGTTCATTACCAAAACTTCCACCATGGCTTTTTGGGCGCCGCGGACGCCGGAACATTGGGAAGGCTTGCGCTTACGGGAACTGCCGGCATCTTTTTCGGGTGGCGGATCACATGCTTGTACCCGTGCTGCGCGCAGATCGCTCTCACGCGTTCCACCAGCGGCTTTCCTTTTTCCGGGTCGACCATCGCGATGAAGTTGGCGTAGCCGCGCATGGCAGCAAGAAGGTTGCGGCTGTTGTTCCAGTGCTTGCCCTGCGGACCGTCCTTTTCCACCTGGTACACGAGCGCTTTGAAACGGCGGTACACGTCGCGTTTGATCGCCGGTTTTTTATTCACGACGATGCCGGTGACTTCTTTGCGTGCGCCTTTGCGCATGATGCGCAGCTTGTCCGGGTGCAGCTTAAAATCTTCATCGGCGATCACTTGCCGGATGTGCGCGAGAAAACGTTTCAGCTCCAGGACAGCCTCACCGCTTGCGGAGAACGTGAGATCGTCGGCATAACGGGTGTAGGTGTAGCCGAACTTCTTCGCCAGCCCGCGGAAACGTGCGTCCATGCGGCGGCAGATGATATTCGTGATGACCGGGCTGGCCGGGGAACCCTGCGGCAGGTGACGCTCGCCCCGGGCGACATAATACGTGCGGCCGTCGATCTGCACTTCTTCGGTTTCCGGCTCGGTGGTGATCAGCGCAAAGATGACGGACAGCTGTTCCGAATAACCGAGCGCGCGGAACATGCCTTTCACGCGGTAGAAATCGATCGTGGGGAAAAAATCCTTCAGGTCGAGGTTCATCACCACTTCCGCTTCCAGGTGCGGGGTCGCGTTGGAAACGATTGAACGGCCGGCGACAAATCCATGCGCGGCGTCGTTGAGCCGGATCTTCGAAAGCACTTCCTGGTAGATCCAGTTCTGCGCTGCTTTCAGCCTCGGCATCGGCGCGGCGATACGGCGCACGCCGCCGGTCTTTTTCGGAATGGTGAAACGGCGGTAATGCGAGATGCGGCTGACAGGACGATTGAACGCGAGGAAACGGATCTCCCCGATGCCGATCTTCATCGCTGCGGCGAGCGCTTCTTCGTTCTGAAAATGCGGGAGGTTGTGCTTCGCTAATTTCTCCGCATCATTCTCGCGGTTGTTCAGCCCGGCGGAAACGTCCTCGCCGAGGTAAATGATCTCTTTCTGCTTCTTTTCGTTCCACCACTTCGTTTTTTCTTCGGCATCCTTTTTCCGCTGCTGCTTCGTCACCTCGCGTTTTTCCTTTGCGGCTGCCATACGCGCTTTTCGCATTTCGCGCAGCGCAGCTTCCTTGTCATTATACAACCGCTGCTTCTCCACCAGCTCGTTCAGCGCCTGTGTCAATTCCGCTTCGCGCCGGATCAGCTCTTCGGCAACCGTCGGCTGGTCTTTATTCTTTTCCCAGAACCCGTATTTCTGCATTTCCTCCAGCACGACCGATTCCTTCGTCGAGGCTTTGATGCGGTCGTAGAGCTGCTGGCGGGTGAGCGATTGTATGTTATCTGCAGACATGTAGGAGTTTTTTCATAATAACAGCGGCGGCAGGGTTTTCCTTCGTTCCTTCTCAGGACTGGAGTGTTCAACTCCAGCGAGGACGTTATGATTGATTATTTCATTTCGCGGAAATCGTACCGGGAATGATTAATCATAACGTCCTCGCGACAGTTAAGAACGCGCCAGTGACGCGTTCATGGTCTGTGAACAAGGATGGCGATCCGCCACCCGGGTTGCAAGGTCGTGTTCTGCCGCCGCTGTGTTTTTTTGCATGCTTCAATCGGTTTTGTTCCCGTTCATTGGTATAAGCGGCAACAGGCTTTTTCTTCGCTCCTTCTCAGGACTGGAGTGTTCAACTCCAGCGGGAACACTACTGGTGATTATTTCATTTCACGGAAATCGTCCCGGGAATGATTACCAGTAGTGTTCCCGCGACAGTTAAGAACGCGCCAGTGACGCGTTCATGGTCTGTGAACATGGACGGCGATCCGCCGCCCGGGTTGCAAGGTTGTTGCCTGTTGCCGCTTTTGTCATTGTATCGTTTTTAAAAAGAAATCTCAAAACGAAAATCCCAAATCCCAAACTTCAATAAAAATTAACCGTTTGTCACTTGCTGAAGTATCGATTTGGAATTTGGTTTTTTAGTTTTTGGATTTTGATTTGAGATGCGTTTTAGTTGTTTATCCTGTTCTTAAACGCGCTTCGCAGCGCAAGCATGTGCTCGCACGGTCCCTGGCGCAGGTGATTGTTTTTATAAAACCAGCAGGTGCAGCCGGCTGACACCAGCCGCTCGTCTTTATCCATCACCAGCGTCGTGTTTTGTGATTTGCCGGAATCGGTCACGGTTCCCGCCAGGTGCGTGTTCCCGTCGCGCATTTCGGTGCTGATGTTCGTCACCGCATTCGCCCGCACCAGCTTCGAGGCGGAGGCTTCGCGCTCGTTGGAAAAACGGAGCAATTCCATCGGCAACGGGTCACGGCTCAGCTCGCGGACGCGGAAAACAGCTGCGTTGAGGTCGTAGATCACTTTCCCGGCCTGGGTGAATGCCTGCAGCGCGCCCCATACTGTTGTTTCGGAAAGACCTAACCGGCGCGCCAGGTCGCCCGGCTTTTCGAACCAGTTTTCCTTCAGCCCGAGAAAAACTTTTTGCATCGTCATCGCATCCGCTTCCGCGCGCGGCGCCAGCAGGTCGAAGTTCCCGGCGCGCGACCAGTCGTTGGCGGACCAGCCGGAAAGGCCGAGCGTAAAGCTCATGTCCCCGAGGTCGGCGATGTAAAATGAAGGCATGCCCGAGCCGAGCAGCACGACGCGAATGCCGCTGACCAGCGGCAGCAAACGTTCGAGCAGCACCAGGCGGCGCCGGCCCCAGATGCGGATCTCCCGCTCCACGTTGCCTTCGTAGCGGGAACGCGGGCATTCCAGCTCGAGGTTCCACGGGTCGAACACGAGCTTCACCGGCTCGCCGGGACGCAGGCGGAAACGGATCGAGCGGGGGCCTTCTTTTTCCTTCCGGCGCTTGAGCACAAAAAGAATGTTGTGCATGTCCATCGGGTGCAGCACGAAGCTGACCGACGGCATCGTCATCGCGGAGCTGACCTGCAGGAAACCGCGCACCCAGGTATCGGGCACGTCGATCTTCACTTCCTTGTAATTCTCTTCGCGTTGTGTCTGCACTTCGAAACCGGAAGGATCGATGGAGAAACGCGTTTCCTTGTAATCCCGGATCTTCTGGAATTCGTCGTACAGCAGCGACGAATAATCGATGTTGGTCGTTCCGCACTGGAAGGAATCGATCTGCCGGAAAACATTGTAATTGCAGCTCAGCTTTCCGTAGGAGGATTCATCCTGGCTGAAACATTCGAAGAACACTTCATCGGGATGAACGGTGATCACGGGGTCGAGCACGAACCATGCGTCGCGGTTTGCCTGGTAGAGGTAATTGAAGTATTTCTGTTTTGCTTTGTTGAACGGGCCCATCACGCGCTCTTTTTCCCCGCGCAGTTCGTTCAGCTCCATTCTTAATTTATCCGTCTGCTCTTTAACGCCTGCCGCGCCTTTCATGAATTCCGCCAGCCAGATGCCTTCCTGCGATTGCGCCCATGCTTTGTAGTCCGATTTGTCTTTCGGTTTGAAACGGAAATCGGAAACCACGATGTCGTGCAGCGCGGAAATAGCTTCTCGGAAAGGAATGTGTTTTCCCAGCAGGCCGTTGAAGAACGTGGGCTCACGGAGCAGGTCGGGCGCGAAGCTCATCGACGTGGACGAGGCGGTGTTCTGCACCGACGATTCTCCGCTGAATTTATAGTTGAACTCCATGTCCCTTAATCCAATTTGTATTCAGCTGTTTCACGGATGACCAGCGGCGATGCGATGGACGGATATTTTTTCTGCAGGCTCACCAGCAGCGCGATGCATTTTGCTTTATCGCGGATCGCGATGGTGGCGGAAATGCGGGAGAGCAGCCGCGCGGTGAGCGCCGCGGTCTCTGCATGCGCCATGCTTTCCGTTTCGAGAAACGCGAACGCCCGTTCTTTTGCCGCGCGTCCTTTATTGACCTGTGAAAGCAGCATGAGGAAATAAGGCTCGAGACGGTTGATGGTCTCCGCGTTGCCGCCCGCATATTTTTCTAAAAATGACGAAGCGAACAGCTGCATGCGGCTGTCGGGATGCTGGCTGAGCTTCAGCAAATAGTCCTGCCCGTCACGGCTTTCAAAACAGCGGGTGATCATTTCGCGGCCGAATGCCTGCACATCCTCCCGCACGCTGTCGCACAAGGCAACGAACAGCTGCGGCGTCCAGCACTGCTGCTCCACCCGTTCACGGAAATGGCGGAATGCGAATGCGCGCGTGTCTTCCCAAATGGAATCGGCGAGGCGAATGGCTTCGTCCATTTCAGCCTGGATGCGCGCGACGCTGGTTTCAAAAACGTTCCACACCCAATGGCGGAGGTCGAGCAGCGCGTGGCTGCCCAGCTTCACCAGCTCACGAACGGAAATCGTATCGGGCGCCAGGTTCTGTTTCAACAAAAAGAAACCAAGCTCCTGCGTGGCGAGGAATCTGGAATGAATGAGCGCGAGGATCTGTTCTTTGCCGGTGGTATTCAGCTGTGCGGCCAGCGCGCCGCGCAGCAGCCCGAGCAGGTCGTTGTGCAGGCCTTCGTACGCTTCCGCCATCTGCATCGCCGGGAGGAACAGCGTGGCCATTTCAGCCGCGAATGCAGGATATGCTGCAGCCAGCCGTTCGATGAGCGGCCGCACAGACGCGCGCACGTCGGGAAGCGGCGACACGCAGAAGCTCATCAGCATGTTCTTGCGCTGCACCAGCTGGTCGTCCGGCAAACGCCCCAGCAGCCCGATCCCCGCTGCGCGCGCATTTGCATCCTGCGATTGCAGCAACAGCACTAAAAATTCATCCGCCGCCTCATCCGCCCGCTGGTGACGCAGGAGGATGCGTCCGCCGAGCGCCTGGAGGTTCCCCAGCGGTGAAGTCACCAGTCCGCGTACCTGTTCCAGCGGGAGAACGGCCAGCGTTGCCGCAAAGTTCCGCAGCAGGAATGCGCTGAGCGCTTCTGTTTCTTTTTCTTCATTGCCGGCCAGCGAGAGCAGGACGATCTGCTGCAGCACGCGTTCCGCCACGTTCACGGCGACAGCGGCGGGGAGCGCTTCCATCGAAAGGATGCCGTCCAGCCAGGCGCGTGTTTCTTCGTTCCGTATGCCGATGAGCGCGGCGACAAACTCCGCGTCGGCAAAAAATGCGGGGCGCTGCTTCAGCACCCATTGACGCGCCAGCTCGCGGCCGGCCACAACACTGCATCCCAGCAAAGCAACGAGCAACATTTTCCCGGGCGATGCGCGCTGGAATCTTTCCTGCACGATCTCCACCGCGAGCGTTTCCGTGGCAGCATATCCCGAACGGAGAAAAGTTGCCAGGTCCTGCTCTGTCGTTTTTTCCCCGAAGCCCGGGTTAGCGCGGAAAACTTTGACCGCAAATTCCTGCACGCGCGAACATTTGCTTTCCCCGAGCAGGCGGAAAACGGATGCATGGTCCTTGTTCCAGCGTTCCGGGAATGCTTCTTCGCGTATGGAAGGCGCCGGCTGGCCCGGTTCGTAAGGCGGAAGGCATTTCCATTCTTTGTTCTTCTGCTTGCGCTGATACCGCGGGCTGTTCGTGTAAAGAATGGTATTGAACAAATGCGCGGAAGAGAACGCGTCGAAATGCGTGGTGACGGTTTCCGTATTGTATTGACGTGTTGCCGGATCGTAATGGTAGTTGTACTTCGTCTCTTTGCGGGGCTGTGAATTGGCGGCGGCATCCGAATAGCACAGCAGGATCTCGCAGGCGAGCTTCGTGTATGCTTCACGCTCCGTTTCGCCGTAATCGTTCAGCCGCCGGATCACGCGGCGTTCGAGGTAGGCTTTCGTGGCGGAAGAGAACGCGATCAGCGGGTCCTTTTTCTTCTTTTCTTTTTCAAAGCTGACGTATGCGCGGTCCACCATCATACCGGACTTCGAACTGCTGTAGCCGGCAGGTGAAGATTCGAATCGTTTCGCCAGCAAGGCATACGTTTCGAAATCGTCCAGCATTTCCGCAGCTTTGAAGATCACGCGGATGAACCTGAAAATGCCCGGCTGCAGCGGGACCTGCTGCAGGATGTGGCACAGCGTGGGTTTCAGCTCTTCATCATCCTGCGAAAGCACGAACAGCGAAACGAGGAAGCCCTGGTCAGCCGCCACATTTGCAAAGGATGCGACTGCCTGCTGTTCCAGCGTGATGAACTTCTTTTCCGCCAGGAGCGCCTTCACATTTTCCGGGAGACTGTTGACGATGGATGTTTTGAAATTCTCCCGCTTTTCACCTTGCACCAGCGCAAAAAGGGCCATCCAGGCCGCCTGCAGGATGTGGGCAGGTTGTTTCGTGTCGCGCAGCACATCCTCCAGGAAAGGAATGGCTTCCGCGCTCCCGCAGCGGGCGAGCGCCCATACGGAAGAGTAGCAATTGAACGCATCGGCGGGATTGGCCAGCCGAAGGATCAGTGGTCCGGCTTCGTGCAGTTTTAATTCTCCCGCCCGCCAGATGATGCGCGAGAGTTTCCAGTCTTCCTGTATCCTTCCCGAAACAGCTTCGCGCAAACGCAGCAGCACCGCGCGCTCACGGGTCTCGTTTTTATCTTTTGTATTGGATTGTGGTGCCTGGTAGGATGGAGGCACTCCCGGTTCGTTTTCAGCGTATCCTTTCCGGCGCTTTTCCTGTTCGAGGGAATTGAAAAGTTTTTCCGCCTCGGCCAGCGGCACGGGGAAAATGGTCTTTGTGCCTTCCTTCAACGCGGTTCCCCTGCGCCCGTAACGGAAATTGACGATGTATTCGCCCGGCCCCGTTTCGCACAGGTCGATCTCGTAAACTTTGTCGGATTTATCTTCCCTGAAGTAAAGCTTAAGCTGGCGGACGAGCTTCATGTGCGGCGGGGTTAGGCCGTGGGCAAAAGTAATTTACGCGGATGAAGATAATTTATTTTTGGATGCGTCGCCGCCGGCCCCCGGGAAAGTTCCGGCGAATCAGCGGGTGCACGAACAGGCAAACCGCCTGCCGGCTGCAGCTTATCCCGCGCCACGATTTTTTTATACCTTTCCTCTCCAAAACCACACACTAACTCTGTCCCATGCCTGAAAATATGATCCTTTACATTGTTCTCGGTTTTATCGGGTTCATACTGCTCGTCACTTCCTTTGTTACAATCCAGCAAGGATATGTCGGCGTCACCACCATTTTCGGGAAGTACCACCGCGTGCTTCCCCCGGGTCTTAACTTCAAGATCCCCCTGATCGAGCGTGTGTACAAACGCATTTCCATCCAGAACCGTTCGGCCGAGCTGAACTTCCAGGCCATCACGATCGACCAGGCGAACGTCAATTTTACAGCGATGCTCCTGTATTCGGTGCTGAACCAGGATGAAAAAACGATCCAGGACGTGTCGTTCAAATTCGTGAGCGATCAGAACCTGATGCAGGCACTGGTGCGCTCGGTCGAAGGTTCCGTGCGTTCTTTCGTGGCAACGAAAAAACAATCGGAAGTTCTTTCGCTTCGCCGCGATATCGTGGAGGCGGTGAAGGACCAGCTCGATACGACGCTCGAAGGATGGGGCTATCACCTCATCGACATGCAGCTGAACGACATTACGTTTGACGAAGAAGTCATGCGTTCGATGGCAAAGATCGTTGCGGCGAACAACCTGAAAGCCGCCGCGGAGAACGAAGGCCAGGCGCTGCTCATCACCAAAACGAAAGCCGCCGAAGCGGAAGGCAATGCCATCAAAATTTCCGCGCAGGCCGAAAAAGACGCCGCGCAGCTCCGTGGCCAGGGCGTGGCATTGTTCCGCGAAGAAGTCGCCAAGGGCATGAGCGAGGCCGCCAAGATGATGCACGATTCCAACCTCGACGCGTCGCTGATCCTGTTCAGCATGTGGACGGAAGCGGTGAAGAACTTCGCCGAGAACGGCGAGGGCAACGTGATCTTCCTCGACGGCTCCGTCGACGGCATGGAAAAAACGATGCGCCAGATGATGGCGATCGGGCAGATGGACCTGAGCCCGGCCGGGAGCGCGAAAAAATAATTTTCCGCGGGCTGAACGAGGTGGAAAAGCTGCGTAAAAAAAAGAAGCGGGCGCCCCGCCCGAAACAAACCGTCGGCCGACGCGAAACGGTCGACTTCCCCGACCTGGGCCTGTTCGGGCTCACGGCGAAGATCGACACCGGCGCGAACACCACGGCGCTGCATTGTCACCATGTGCGCATCGACAACGACGGCAAGCTCTGCTTCAGGCTGCTCGATGAAAACCATCCCGAATACCAGGACCGCGAGCATTGCTTCGAAAAGTTCGAGCAGAAGCTGATCAAAAGCTCGTTCGGGGAACAGGAGCTGCGTTACATTGTGCGCACACGCATCCGCATCGGCAACCGCAGCATCCGCAGCATCATATCGCTCAGCGATCGCAAGAATATGAAATATCCTGTCCTCATCGGCCGGCGGTTTCTCAAGAACCGTTTCAATGTCGACGTATCTTTACTCAACGCATTGGCGTAAATTTTAAAAAACCAAACCTTCAAAAAACAAAAATCAAACGGTCAGAAGTCAATCACATCGGCAACCCTTTGGGATTTGATTTTTCCCTTTTTTGATTTTTCCCACTTATGCGCATCGGAGTACTTTCCCGCAACGGCAACCTTTATTCGACACGACGTATCGTTGAAGCCGGCGAAAAACGCGGGCACGAAATGTCGGTCATCGACCACCAGAAATGCGTGCTCGTCATCGAGCAGAACCAGCCGCGCATCGTTTACAAAGGTGAAGACCTGCAAGGGCTCGACGCGATCATCCCGCGCATCGGGGCGAGCGTGACGTTCTACGGCGCGGCGGTGGTGCGGCAGTTCGAGCAGATGCACGTGTTCTCCACCGTGGAGTCGCAGGCGCTCGTTCGCTCGCGCGACAAGCTGCGCAGCCTGCAGCTCCTGGCCAAAGCCGGGATCGGCATGCCGAAAACGGCGTTCGCAAGCAGCCCGAAAGACATCGACGACGTGATCAAGCAGGTGGGCGGCGCGCCGGTGGTGATCAAGCTGCTGGAAGGCACGCAAGGCATCGGCGTCATCCTGGCCGAAACGCACAACTCCGCCAAGTCGGTGATCGAAGCGTTCCTCGGCGTGGAAGTGAACATCCTCGTGCAGGAATTCATCAAGGAAGCGGGCGGCGCCGACATCCGCGCGTTCATCGTCGACGGCCAGATCGTGGGTGCGATGCGCCGGCAGGGCGCGGAAGGCGACTTCCGTTCCAACCTGCACCGCGGCGGAAAAGCCACGCTCATCCAGCTCTCGGCCGAAGAAAAAGCGACCGCCATCAAAGCCGTCAAAAAACTCGGCCTGGCCATCGCGGGTGTCGACATGCTGCAGGGATCGCGCGGGCCGCTGGTGATGGAAGTGAACTCCTCGCCGGGCCTCGAAGGCATCGAAGGCGCGACAGGCGTCGACATCGCCGGGAAGATCATCGAGTACATCGAACGGAACGAATTTCACGGACACGTTTGAGAAAAACGAATTATTAGCGTCGGATATATCCGACGCTAATAATCTTCGACCCGAATGAAATTTTCTTCAGACCCACTTTTTCAGTAATGGGAAAACCATTTCACATCCAGGGCCAAACGATCTCCGCCGGCGAGCACGCGCAGGTGGTGCTGAACATTTACAAGCTGCCCACGCATACGCTCATCGAAATTCCCGTGTTCATTTTCAACGGAAAAAAACCGGGGCCGACCGTGCTCTTCCTTGCGGGCATGCACGGCGACGAGATCAACGGCATCGAGGTGGTGCGCCAGCTCATCAAGCGCGACGACGTGCAGCAGCTGAAAAGCGGCTGCGTGGTGGCCATTCCCGTGTTCAACATTATTTCCTTCCTCGCCGGCTCACGCGACCTTCCCGACGGGCGCGACCTCAACCGCTGTTTCCCCGGCTCGAAGAACGGCTCGCTCGGCAGCCGCATCGCGCACGACCTGATGGAAACGATCATCCCGCAGATCGATTTCGGCATCGACTTTCACACCGGCGGCGCAAAAATTTCCAACTACCCGCAGATCCGCTGCGTGTTCGACAACAAAAAGAACCTCGCGCTCGGGAAGATTTTCTCTCCGCTGATGGTCATCAATTCCCCGTTCCGCGAAAAAACACTCCGCCTCGCCGCCGCCAAACTCGGCAAGCCGATCCTCGTTTTCGAAGGAGGAGAATCGCGCCGTTTCGATTACGAAAGCGTAGAGGAAGGATTGAACGGCTGCCTGCGCGTGCTGAAACATTACAAGATGATCGGTACGCACGTTCCGAAAGAAACGCCACCTGTATTCCTGAAAAAATCCACCTGGGTGCGCGCGAAAAGTTCCGGCCTGTTTCACACCACGAAGAAAAACGGCGGCCGCGTCAAAAAAGGCGACATGATCGGAATGATCTGCGATCCATACGGCGAAGTGGAGCACGAATTGTATTCACCTGCGACAGGGTACATCGTCGGTGTGAATAATCAGCCGGTGGTGAACCAGGGGGATGCGTTGATCCATATTGGGGTGGCGTGATTCGCCTTCGGCGAATCGATGTGCGGATGTGCGCAATACGTCGCGTAGCGTCACGAGGCCTCGTGACGCTACAATCGGCACATCTGCATATCAGCACATCTGCACATTATTTTTTTCCCCACCGTTTCTTAATCTCTTCCTCCGTCTGCGGCGGCATGTAGCGTTCCGGGTTCTCCGTGCTGTCACGCAGCGGCTCCGGCGTTTGCCATTCCACGGGCGGCGGTGGCGGCGGAACGTATTGCGACTGGATCGCGACGATCCGGTCCAGCTCTGCGCAATAGTTTTTTATCCGCACGAGATGAATGATCCGCGGGATAGCGCTGATGATCGCGGGGAGGATCCCGAAAACGGGGATCAGTGCGCAGCAGAGCAGGATGCCGGCGGTGATGCCCACGGAAAATCCCGGGCGCGCCTCGCGGGGGATCACCTGGCGGCGCGTGTATTCGTCTCCCAGTCCGTTTGCGACGGCGTTCGTAACCGCGAACTGCCAGTACAACCCGAAGAACGGAACGAACACCAGCCACACATTGACGGGCGGCATGTCGCGCTGCAAAGGCGGTATGCGTTCCATGGCGAGCTGCATCGTCCTGCACCAGAACAAGGAGGTGGTGAGCCAGGAAACAAAAAGAATTCCCCGGAGCGCATTTTCGAACGTGTATTCGACCAGCGGGGTCATTCTTTTTCTTTTGGCGGCTCGGCCGGCGGTGCCCAGCGGGAAAGATCGTTGGGATCGTACGGCGGAGGAAACGGAGGCGGCGGCATCGCGGGATTGTAAGGCGGGTAGTTCGCGGAAGGATAATACGGGGGCGGGTAATATGGAGGCGCAGCCGGTGGCTGGTTCACGTAAGGCTGCGGCGGGAACTGCGGCGGAGGCGCATACGGGTTAACGGGCGGGTAAAGCGTCGGAATGGCATCGTACGGATGTTGCGGGAACGGCGCATACGGCGGGTACACCGGCGGCGCGGCATATTGCGACCAGTGCCCCGATTCCGCCAGCTTCGCCCGGAACCCTGCGATCTTCACCCAGTACGTGATCCCGCAGGTCAGCCACACGATATTGAGGATCACCGACAGCATGTTCGTTCCCGCGAAACCGAGCAGCAGGCTGACCAGCCCCACGAACGCCCACGCCATTCCTGTCCCGTATCCCGGCCGCTCCTCGAACACGACGATGTTTCTCCGTTTGAATTCCGCAGCAAGCGAATCGCCGATCTTCCCGGAAAGAATAAAAAGCCAGACGAGGTGGAAATAAGGGATGAGCATGAGCCACACCAGTCCCGGCATCATCTTCCGGTTATCGGGCGCAATGCTCTCGAGCGTTTTCTGCAGCGTGACCAGGAAAAAGATCAGCGCGCCGAGACACAGGAACAGGACCAGCAGGATGCCCAGCAGGAACATGCCGGCGGTGCCGGAATCCATTTCGCGAAACAAATGTGCAAGGTCCTGCATCGTGGCCCGGTTATTTGTTGTCTTCTTTCGGCATCCAGCGTTTCATCGGGTCCTCGGGCTGCTGCGGCGGTGGTGGTTGCTGCAGGTCCGGCGCTGGCGGAGTCGCCCAGGGATTCGGTGGCGGCATCCACGGATTGGACGGCGGAGGCGGATAATTTGGTGGCGGCGGAATAAAATTCGGATCAGCGGGCGGCGGATAATTTGCCGGCGGCGGAACAAAATTGGGACCGGCAGGCGGGGGCGGATATGACGGGTATGCGGGCGGGGGCGGATACGACGGGTATGCCGGAGGGGGCGGATACGACGGGTATGCCGGAGGGGGCGGGAACGGCGGTTGTCCGTAAGACTGTTGCGGGAACGGCGGAACATTTCCCGGCGGAGGTGGCCAGCCCGCATAAGCGCCGGGAGCAAACGTGTTCTGCCCGAATTGCATGGAAAGGTCCGGCTCTTTTTCAAGACGCTCGCGGTAGGCATTCAGCCGGTCGAGGTGGCGGTACATGAACGCGCTGATGGCAAGCGTGCCGATAAAACCGATGCCCGGGTGGATCTGCCAGATGCCGCGTACGATGAACACGAGCGTCACCGTCACGCAGGCGATGGTTCCCAGCTCCAGTCCCGGCCGGCCTTCCTCGCTGTGCCAGCCGCGGCGGTGGTATTCGCGCGCAAGCGCTTCGCTCACCCGCGTGGTGGCGATGAATTGCCACACGAGGCCGAACACGGGAATGAACGTAAGCCACACCATCCCGGGCTCTCCATTCCGGGAAAGCGGGTGGCAGGCTTCCAGCGCGCGCTGCATGCTGCGCAGCCAGAAGATCGTCATGGTAACAAGAAGCGCGAGCTCGACCAGGCGAAGAAAAACGTAAAGCAGGGACGAGCCGTCGATGAGCGTCATTGCAGGGGGATTGTTGCAGTAAAGTTAAGGTAACTGTAGAATTGGTAATTCTAATGGTTTGCGGATTGGCCTGTCAATGTTCTAAGATAGGATTTAAGATTGCCGGAATGGTAACTATCAAACTTGTTCATCTTCTTGCTGATTGCGGTCTGTCGGTTTAGGTTCAGGTTTGCTAAAAGAAAAATTTCTTTTTTAATAAGCCGCCTTTTGCCTTTGTCGTTTGTCATGGAGTCAATACGAATAAAAAGTTCTTCGTAGTTCATAAAAACAACCAACAAGTATAGAAATGGAATCAGAAAAACTGTTAAGATGGGTGCAAGCAGAAAAGAGAAAAGAGTGTGAAGCGTTAAAACTTCATGGTAGTGCATAAATGTCTTGTAAGCAACGATGACGATAAATGTCAAACCAATAATTGCAAAAACATTTGTTAGAATCTTATTTACCTGTTCATATTTTTTGTCTGTCCTGGCAACTGTCAACACTAACGAAAGAAAAATAATTATTGGCATTAAAATTATTTCTGTCGGCAAACTGAAAGTGTAAAAATTTACGATGAACTCAAGCGCAATCGTCCACTTAAAACTTTCCTTAACAATGTCTTTGAAAAAGTGAGTGTGCTTTGCTTTGTTGATTGTGAAAAACAAAACCAACGCAACTGATGCAAACCAAAAAATTGTGTCTTTCAAAAGTGTGAAGTCCCAAGTCCCAAATTTGTATAGCACGAAAAGAATAGCAACAACATAAACTGTCAGCATTAAAAGAATTATCCCGACTTGGCTGCCGAATAACAGCTTGGGAACGCCACCAAGCGATTCACGAACATCCTTAATAAACAATATTACACTAACTGTCAAGGTTATCCAAAGTAGCAGCGAAAGTTCTCTTGTTGAAAATATTTCAAGAATGATTTCCATGTTCGTTCAAAGCTCGTCAGTTTGATGTTGGCAGTTAGCGGTTCGTTGTTTCACACCTTCGTTAATTAATTATTTCTCCTTTATTGTTCGCCAACTTTTCACGAAATTTTTGAAGCTCTTCGGGAGTTGGCCGGACCCAATTTGTTACTTCTCCCGCGATTCTCAATGGGAATTCGGAACGGTACGAACGCGTCGGGTTGCCTGGAAATTTTTTATCCGTAAGGTTGGGATCATTTTCATAATTCCCTGTTGGTTCAACAATATACACTCGTTCTTTTCCATCGCCTTTTGCTAATGCAGCAGCAAGTCCGGCACCATTAACCAGGGCTGTGAAATATATATGATTCATTTTAATTTCAGATTTGTAATTAGAATTACCTCCTGCCGTTAATAGATCGCCAACCTGCAGATCTGCTTTCGTGCCATGGTAAAATGGACCTTTGTCGGAAGGATTATTCTGAAATGAAATTGCCAATTCAGAATTCTCTTTTGCTTTGTTCTGGTCATTTAAATCTTCATAACATTTGGCAATGTTCAGATAGAGAGCGGGAAGCGCACTTTTAGCAGCGTCACTATTTGTTTTTAAAGCAAGCTGCAAGGCTATTTCAAGCCATTTTAATTTGCCGGAAACCGTTTTTTGTTGCCGGGCTATATAATGGGCTGCAAGAAATTTTTCAAAGTCATTTGTCGCTTCGTTCCATGCCTGCTGAAATAGGTTGATTGCCTCTTCATGTTTGCCTTTTTCCTCCATGTCCATACCTTGAAGACAGAGTTTAACAACATTGTTGAAGGGAGAGAATTCCATTTCCTGATTATTTTGCTAGTTATTATTTCAAAATCTGTTTGTTCATCGGTGATTGAAGGTGTTTTTACAATGGCCGCTAACGGTTTGCAGATTTGCGATGGGCGGGCTTTTCAGCACAAATGTTCATTCGAAAAACTGAACTTTCTTTAACCACAAAACCGCATGCGGAGCACGAAGTCCCGCCTATTGCAAATGTGCTGTTACCAGTAGTTGTTTCCTCGTCATACTAACAATTAAAGTGTTTATAAAAGTCCTTGATGTCGCCTACTGAAGTCTTTTGGGGGTCTTTAAAATATTGAACGATTGGACGCAAAGTGTGCCCCCACATATTCAAGTTATATGTCGTTGCACAGCTTTTTCTTTCAGTATCAGGTCTAAAACAGCTCCAAATGAAATCAAGAATTGTCTGTCCGCTTACAAACCTTGTTTGATTCTTTTTCGGGAAAGGTCTGTCTATAGAAAATATTATTGGTCGTACTGAGTATTTTCCAGTCTTATTTTGAACAGAATGAGAATTGAAATTGTCTGGTGTATTGATTGTTTTAGGTTTAAGTATGTCTTTTAAAGCATTAACAACTGAATTTACTTCGTCAGTATTAAATGCGCCAATCCAATTAACTAATTTCTCAATTGAGTTCCTGTCTTCCCTTAATGCCTGGTTAAACTGAATAGGCTCGTTTCCACTTTTTACTTCACCAATAATTATGTCAATTGTGTCTTTGGGAATTTGTAGATATTCTGAGCATTTTACAACCCTGTCGTCTTGGTTGTGATATGGAAAACGAATAGCAATCGTGTCAAGTTCGGTTTGGTTTTTCCCAAAGGTCGGAGAATGAATAACTAGTCCAGTTGTCACATAACCGTTAAGTCGTAAAAATAGACTCACCAAATCTTCCTGTATATATTGTCGTTGCGGTCTCATTTTACAATTACTGGTAACTACGAGATTTGCGCCCTGCCATTTCACAAAGCCCTCAGTGTTGATTGCCTTTGCGAATGTTTGAACAAATAAGAATTGTCAAGTATAGAGTTACCAAGTTAATGACAAACAACAATCTCCCGGTGCCTGACGCATTCATTTCCCCGGAAAAAAACAGAAAAACAACCCACGCGGAAAACGCGCTTCCCGGTCCAACATCTCAACCCGCCACAACCTTCTCCCCCGGCGCCGGCGGTGTACGGGAAAAAATGAACAGCAGGCAACCCATAATCACCGAGATCAGCGAACCTGTCAGCACGCCGTATTTTGCGGCGGCAAGGAAAGGCGTGTGCTCGAATGCAAGCACGGAAACGAACAGGGAAAGCGTAAAGCCCATGCCGCCCAATGCCGCCATGGCGAAGATCTGCTTCCAGTTCGTGCCGGTGGGCAGCGAGCCGATCTTCAGCTTCACGCACGCCAGCATGGAAAGGAAGATGCCGACCGGTTTGCCGATAAAAAGACCGGTGATGATGCCTGCGCTCACCGGGTGCTGCAGCGCGCTGAAAAATCCGGCGTCGACAGGGATGCCGGCGTTGGCAAGCGCAAAAACCGGCATGATCAAAAAGGAAGAAACCGGGTGCAGCAGGTGGATCAGCCGGTACATGGGCGACTGGGTGGTGCTGCTGTAGTATTTGATGCGGCTGATGATCTCCTGGCGCTTCTCCTTTTGCCGGTCGGTATTCCCGGGAATGTCCTGGTATGCGGTCATCAGCGGCATCACTTTATCGGCGAACTCTCCCGGTTTTGTTTTGCGTGTTGCCGGTATGGCGAACGCCATGGCCACGCCCGCGATCGTGGGGTGGACGCCCGAATCGAAAAGCGCAAACCAGCTGGTGATGCCGAGCATAAGGAAAAAAACCGGGTGATACAGCCTGACCGATTTCAGGGCCAGCGCAGCTGCGATCACGCCCAGGCCCAGCAGCAGGGAAGGAATGTTCAGCTCGGGCGTGTAGAAAAAAGCGATGACAAGGATGGCGATCAGGTCATCGATGATCGCGAACGCCAGCACGAACACTTTCAGCGAGCGCGGCACTTTTTTGCCGAGCAGCGCAATGATGCCGAGCACGAATGCGATATCGGTGGCCATGGGTATTCCCCACCCGCGCGCGCCTTCCATATTATAGTTGAACAACAAGTACAGAAATGCAGGCACGAGCGCCCCGCCCGCCGCGGCGACAACCGGCACCAGTCGTTTTTCCCGGGAAGAAAGCTCGCCGAACAGCAGCTCCCGCTTGATCTCCAGGCCGATCACAAAAAAGAAAACGGCCATCAGCCCTTCGTTGATCCACGCATGAAGCGAATGGCTTACCTGGAATGTCCCGATGACGAAGCCGATCTCCGTATCCCACAAATCATGAAACCTCCCGGCCAGCGCCGAATTCGAAAGGACAAGCGCAAGCGCCGAAAAAAGCAGCAGCACGATCCCTCCCAGTGTTTCAAGGCTGACGAATTGCTGGGCCGATTCTACCAGTTGTACGATATTGCCGTTCCTGCTTTTTTTCTTCATCAGGTAGCTTCTTTCTTGATGGACAGCAACGGAACCCGGCTGTGGAAAGCCATTTCCCTGACAACACGCTCGCCGAACAGCACATCGAGGAAATCATGCTCGTGTGTGAACATGGCGAGCAGGTCCGCATCCGTTTTTTCAAGATACCGGTCGATACTTTCGACCAGGCCATTCCGGGACATCACTTCGACGTTCAGCTTGCTGTAATTCAATTCGCTTCTCAGCCGCTCCTGCGCTTCCACGACATCGACCGGTTCCGGGGAATCCGCCGTTCCGACGTGGAGGATGTGCAGCGTTGCATTAAAAACACCCAGCAACCCGACCAGCCTCGCCGTTTCATTGCGCAGGTCGGAGAAGTCGGAAGCATACACGATATGGCGGGGCTGCCTGAACCGCGCATGTTCCGGGATGGCGAGCACCGGGATGCTGCTGTGCCCGATCACCGCCGTGGCGCTGGTGCCCATGAGCACTTTCTTCAGCCCGGTTGCGCCTTTGGTTCCCATCACCACAAGATCGATCCCATGGCCCACGGCATACTTCTCAACTTCTTTTTCCAGCGGGTATCCGTCCAGGCGCTCGAATTTCATTTTGACATTTCCTTTGTGGGATTGTTCAAGCTGTTTCATCAGCCGGTCGCCTTCCAGTTGCGCGCGCTCCTCCATCGCTTTCTCCAGCAGTCTTGAATTCAACATTTCCGCGCGGGGAAAACCCTCAACAAAAACGACGTGAAGCAGCGACAGTTCCGCATCCAGTTTTTCTGCCAGCCCGGCCGCGTACTCCGCTGCGTTAGCCGAAAGCGCCGAGAAATCCACCAGTCCGAGAATTTTCATAACGACAAGGTTTGTTTTTAAGATCGCTGCTCATGAACTACCGCGCAAGACGGATGCCAGCAATTTACATGCACAGGAAAGAAATTCCTATGACATCCGTTCGGAGGTGGTGGGTCGGTTTGATTTGTTTTGAATTCAAACCCTCGCAGGGTTACCGGTTCGGATGCCGGAAAAGTTTCTACGCGTCAACAATCCGTTTGCGCAGGTACGGAAATTGTAGCCCGGAAAATCAATGACGAACGGCGATCTTCTGGCTGCTTACGCGTTCACTTCCGCGGAAAACACGGATGAAATACATTCCGTCCGGCAGCTCCGCCACGGAGATCGCGACAGCCGCGTTCCCCTGGATCTCCGTCTGCTTCATTCGCTGGCCTTTCGTGTCGGAAATTTCAACGGTGAGAATGGCGCCGGCGTAGTCCTGGTCGGTGGAAACAGTTACTTCCGTGTTCGCAGGGTTCGGGTAAACGGCAACGCCGTTCTTCACATCGGGCTCGTTCTTCTCTTCTTCCGGCGTGCATTTTTTCAGCTTCACCTTTTCCGTTTTGTCCGCATAATTCAGGTAGTACGGTCGCCGCGAAGCGAGGCCGGAATAATCGATCTGGCTGCCGAACCCGGTTTTCACGATGTTGCCGGACGCATCATAAAGCTCCCACATCGTTTCACCGGAAAACGCGATCACGTTGCACCAGCTCGTTGCGTCGACGATCAATTCCGGGACGTCGGCGGTGTACGAAGCGGTGGCGCTGATGTTTTTTGAATACGGCAAAACCGCGCGGAATTTATTTTCGCCGTTGAACAGGAAGGGCTTTACATCGAATGTATATTCCTGCGGATCGACATTCGCCGCCGAAGTCAGCTCCCCGATCTTTACCCATTTGTTCCAGCGGAATTGCTGCACGGTGTACGTGACTGTCCCGTTTTCCTCGCACGTGACAAAATGAAATACCGCCGCCGTATCGACCCAGGTCTCTTTGAAATTGCAGCGCGGGTAGCCGCCCACATGCGGGTTGAGCACTTTCGGCCGGCAATTCCCGGAATGATGCAGGATCACTTCGATGGTATCGCCCGGCTTCAGCCTGAACGAAGGAAAATCGATCTCGAACGCCGACGACTGGATCTTCTCTTTCTGCACAATGCCGTTCACACTGACCGAATCGACGCAAAATCCTGTGCCGGAATTTTTAACGGGATTCTGCACGAAAATATTCTTCCCCTGGTAAATTCCTTCAAGGACCGTTTGCTCCTGCGCGAAAAGCACGTTCACTGCAAACAGGAACAGGATAAATGCGACCGGTTTTTTCATTCTGAATTGTGTGGATCCCGGGAGACAGATTGTTCAGCCTCCCGGAATTTTAAACTTAACTTTTTATTCTACAACCAATTTCGCCAGGCCTGCGACCATTCCTTCCGAACGCACCGTGCAGAAATAAACACCCGCTTCCAGCTGTCCACGTTCTATTGTTACGATCGGGGAATTCTGGACCTGCTGCGAAAGTACAACGCGTCCCATGGCATCCGTCAACGTCACGTCGCAGTTTTTACCGCGCACCGAAGCCGGCAGCGTAAGCTGCACCGATTCATGGAACGGGTTGGGAACGGCGGAAATTTCAGCAACCCCGAACGTTTCGATCCCGGTGAGGACCGCAGGATCGGCGACGATGACGGAATCGCCGTACGTGTTCACCTGCTGCGTGGATTCATTCGCGGAAAGCACGGTGACGTTGGAAATGCCGAACGTGACGCCGGCGGTATTGCCCGTTGCAGCGAGCGCGTTCGTGGTCATGAATCCCATTTCCGCGATCGTCCCGGAATTGGCGGGCGCGTCGACCTGGTTGAGCCGCGTGATCGCCACCTGCACGCTGCCTGCGGAAGCGCCCGGTGAAAGCACCACGCCCATGAGGTCTGTGCCCACCGTTCCCATCCACGACGTGCCGAGGTTCATGCCGAACGTCGTGGCGTCGATCTGTGCGCCGTCGAATGTGAGCGTGAATGCAACGCCATACACGTTAGTTGCCGGCACGGAAGAAGTGCCGAGCGAAATGCTGAGCGTTCCCATGGAATTCGCCGCGAGGGAATCCTGGTTGAGCGTGACGGAAAGGTCCGCGTATGCGCCGGAATATTCCGCGGGACCGCTGAGGCGGTTGTTGTGCGTGAGGCCGAAATTCTGCACCACCGCATTCGTATCGGCCGCCTGGATGATCCCGTTGCCGTCGCAATCCACCCATTTGTAATCCGTGCCGCTGAGCAGCGTTTGTCCCCACGGCGCCGACGGCTGGCCGATCCAGTTCAGCGTCGCGTTTGCGCGTGTCGTTCCTGTTGCACCGTTGGCGATGCCGATGTCGAGGTTGTCTGCAATCGCATCGTCGTTCGCATCGCCCGGCCACACGAAGTCGCAGGAGTCGCCGATGAAAACCGCCCCGGTGTCAGCGCATCCGTTTGCATCCATGCCGACGCAGAAATAGGTTCCAGGGGAAACATTGGTCAAAGTAGCGCCGGCCACGTTCATCGGCAACCAGTTATAGGCCACACCGCCCGACGCCGTTGCGCTGCCGTTCGGCATGTTGCAGGAGGCTTCGATCACGTTGCTGAACGTGATCGCCGGGTTCGCGTTCACCGTAAGCGTCGTTGCTGCCGAGTTGGTGCACCCGTTCGCATCGGTCACCGTGACCGTAGTGCTATAAACCCCGGGCGTATAATAGCCGACGATCGGGTTCTGGATCGTGGAGGTGGCGGGGTTTCCGCCGTTCAGTATCCAGCTGTACGTGTACGGCGGCGTTCCCCCGGAGACGGAAGCAACATACGCAATGCTGCTGCCGACACAAATGACCGGCGATCCCGGCGCGATGCTTACGGTCAATGCCGCGGGCTGGTTAACGGTAACGGTTGCGGAGGCTACTGAAGCCAATGCGTCAGTAACTGTTACCGTGTATGTGCCGGCGCACAAGCCGGGCATATATTGCGTCGTATAGTTTCCGGGCTGCCATAAAAAAGCATACGGAGGAGATCCGTTCGAAGCGATTGCCGTAACGCTTCCGTCGCAGGCCGCGTTGCATGTCGTGTTCGTCACCGAAGCGGTCACGGTAAATTGCGCGTGCAACGAATGCATGCCGAAAGCGCAGAGCGTGAAGAGAAAAAGTTTTTTCATGGTGTAGGGGTATTGCCACAGGGAAAATGTCCTGCCTTTTAGATGTAGGAGATAAGAAGTTGAGTTGACGTTGTTTGCCATCAGCAAATTAGAAAAACGCTTCCCCGATTCCAAATGCGCCGCGATCAATATATAAACAGCACCGACCAATGCCGCATTTTCCGCGACAGCACTTACCTTCGCGCGTGGAAAATCGGTTGTCGGTTATCAGTTGTCTGTTGTCGGTCTTCGGCTGTCGCTCAGACTGACAACTGACAACCTTTGACAACCGACACCCCCGGACACCCGGCAACTGACAACCGAACTATGTCACACCACGTTACCGTATATACCGACGGCGCATCGCGCGGAAATCCCGGGCCGGGAGGTTACGGCATCATCCTCATGTCGGGCCATCACCGTAAGGAGCTGTCGCAGGGATTTCGGCTGACGACGAACAACCGCATGGAACTGCTCAGCGTCATTGTTGCACTGGAAGTGCTGAAAGTTCCGCACAGCACTGTCACCATTTATTCCGATTCGAAATACGTGGTCGACAGCATCGAGAAAAAATGGGTGTTCGGCTGGGAGAAGAAAAATTTCAGCGGGAAGAAAAATGCAGACCTGTGGATGCGCTTCCTCCGCATCTACCCGAAACACCGCGTGAAATTAAACTGGGTGCGCGGCCATAACGACAATCCCTACAACGAACGCTGCGACGAGCTCGCCGTAGCCGCTGCTTTGGGAGGAGATTTACTTGTCGACGTAGGTTATGAAAATGCCCGTAGCTGAAGAATTCAAGATTCTTTTGTCAGCAATAATCTTTGAATTGTTGAATAGCGATACGCGAAGCGTGAGCGATTGAATCTTTGAATTCGTGATCAGCGCAATCGTTCGCGTACCAGCTTAAATTCTTTTGCAAGCTCGAGCGCTTCGGCTTTTTCAGCTTCCAGCTGTTGGATCCCCGTGGCGTTGTTCTTCACCGATTTCAGCTCGTCGATCTTTTTCTGTCTCGCATCCGCTTTTCCTTCGTAATGGTTCTGGAGGGAGCTGAGCGCGCCCCTGAGATATAATTTTGCGCCGGGAGAATCCGTGTTTTTATACATCGTTTCGAAACCGGGGATCGCATTCTTCACGGTGGCTGTGCTGCAGCGGCGCAGGAATGCGGCGTACTGCTGGATGAACTGGTGCTGGTGGTTCCCGTAAAGCTCCGGCATCGTTTTTTCAAACCAGGGCTGCTGCGCGTCCGTTCCCGCCATCACGTAAGCATTGCCGACTGCGAGCTTCATCGAACGCGAAGGATGGTCCTCCAGCTTTTTCGCCTCGGCCATGCCCGTTTCTTTGTAATGCGCCACCAGCGCCTGCAACGCGCCCGTCACCACCGTGTACGATTTGTCGTTCAGCGCAGCGAGGTAAAGCTCTTCCAGGTCGGCGTCTTCCGAACCCATGTTCAGCGCATACAGCGCCGATGCACGCACGTCGGACTTCGGATCGTTCTTTGCGAGCGCGACCAGCTTTGTTTTTACCTCCGGCGTTACCAGCGTCGGAACTTCCGTGCCTTTCGGCGCCATTACCTTGTTCAGCTTCACGCAGGCCGTGCGGCGGATATCCCAGAACGGATCGTCGAGCGCTTTGAGCATCGTTTTTCTCGCCAGTTCGCTTTGCGCAACACGCGGTGCGACGCCGTTCAACGCTTCGAGACGGTCGACGTACAGCTTTGAATGATCGTAGAGGAACGCCCACTCTTCTTCCGTGTGATTGTCTTTTTTGTAACCCGGCAACGTCTTCTGCGCATCCACGTTCACGAGATCGGGCTTACCCGCGACGCTGAAATAAAACGTATCGGCGATCGACTGCACGACGATCTCTTCCCGCTTCACGTTTCCGCCCTGGTAAATGTCAACGCTCAGCGGAATGCGGAATATCGCTGTTCCTTTCGAGCGGTCCTGCGTCTGCCGGATGATCACGCGCTGCTTCATCTTCGCCGCATCATAGCTGTACGTAATATCCAGCTCGGGATGGCCGGGCGACATGAACCATTGGTTGAAGAACCAGTTGAGATCTTGTCCCGTCGTTTGTTCAAATGCGAGACGAAGATTTGCGATCTCCACCGATTGATACTTGTTCGTTTCGAGATACAATTTGATCGCCGCAAAGAATGCATCGTCGCCCACATACTGGCGGAGAAGATGCAGCACCTGCCCGCCTTTGTTGTACGAGTGGCTGTCGAACATGTCCTCGTGGTTCTCGTAATGGAAACGGATGAGCGGCTCGCGCTTGCCCGGCCATTTTTCCGTGGCGTAACCTGCCGCGGATTCCGAACGGTAACCCTGCAGCGACTGGTAATGCCCGTAGTCGGCGGCTTCCTTGCCGTATTTGTATTCATCCCACAAATATTCCCCGTACGTCGCGAACGATTCGTTCAGCGGAAGATTGGCCCACGATTCCGCGGTGACGTAATCGCCGAACCATTGGTGGAACAATTCGTGCGAGATGTATTCCTCGTACGTGCGATCAAGGTATTCGCGATCGTCGCGCTGCACGAAATCGCCGTGGATGGTGGCGGTCGTATTTTCCATCGCGCCCGAAACGAAATCGCGCACGCAGAGCTGGGAATATTTCGGCCAGGGATAATCCACGCCTAATCTTTTCGAGAAGAAGTCGATCATCTCCGGCGTGTTGCCGAACGTCTGGCGTGCGAATTGCTCGAACTGCGGTTCCACGTAGTAGCTCACTTCTTTATCTTTCCATTTGTCCTTCACCACCGCGAAATCGCCCGTCGCCATCATCACGAGATACACCGCGTGTGGCAGGTCCATGCGCCAGTGGTCGGTGCGTGTGCCGTCGGCGTTCTTTTTCGAATCCGCCAGCAGGCCGTTGGAAAGCGTCACGAATTGGTCTTCCGTCGTGATGTAAATTTCCTCCGTCATCTTTTCGTTCGGGTGGTCCACGCACGGGAACCAGGTGCTGTTCGATTCCGTTTCGCCCTGCGTCCATACCTGCCGCGGTTTGTTCGGAATTTTTCCGTCAGGGTTGATGAAATAAATTCCCTTGTCGGAAGAAATGGCCGCGCTTCCGCCCGTGTTCAGCTCGTCGGGTTTCGACACGTAATCGATGAAGAGCGTGAAATTTTCAGCACGCGTGTACTTGCGCCCGAGGTCGATCTTCAGCAGCTTGCCGTCGTATTCGTAATTCAGCTTCACCGTATCCGGCGCCATCGCGTTTCCGGCGGTCAACTGCGCCACGCGGCGGATCTCCATGCCCCGCGCGTTGAGCTCCGTGATCTGCAGCGGGTAGAAATACGGCCGCGCGCTGATCACCGCTTTGCCATACACGTAGCGTTTGTTCCAGTCGAAGCGCACGTCGAGCTTCGTGTGCAGCACGTCGGTGGTGCGCGTTGCGGAAGGATGATAATCGCCGCGCGAATCGGGGTTGATGTTCGGATCGACTGTCGCCGTTCCTGCGGTCCACGTGTGCGGAGCTTTTACGGAATTATTTTTCACGACCGCTTTTTCCCGGTGATTGCAGGCGAGCAGCGTGATGAAGAGGGAAATGGTAAGGGGGAAAATGAATTTGTGCATCGGGAAAACAGTTGTCGGTTGTCCGGGTTGTCGGTTTGCCAGTCGCCGGGTGAGGACTGCGAATATCATCAATAGAAGCATTGACCGACAACTGGATTCCAAAGTTGCCTATTTTTCGCGGGAAGGCCAATCCGCCTGTCAGGGGTTTTGACCGGTTAAAAGAAAATGCGGTGCCGTCATTTCCTTGTTTATTGTTCATTGAACATTTGGCATTGTACATTCTCCGTGCGACTTTACGATAGCGGGTCAGTTTGATTTATTTTGAATTCAAACCCTCAAACTGACCCGCTACCCATTTTTACTCCTACTTTCCGTTTCCATCTTTTTCCCCCTAACTTTGTTCTTCACCCCAACAGTTTTATGACCAACGAATCGTACACCGTTACCGTAGGCGGAAAAGAAGAGCACAAGATCGTTTTCGATCAGAAAGGCATGTACAGCGGAACCATCAACGGGAAATCGTTCGCCTGCGATGTTATCTCGACTTCGCTCGATACCAGCGCAGAAAGCAAAAGATTCCACGTCATCCGCGACAACAAATCGTACGACGTGGAGATCCTCGAGCACGATTTGGCGGAAAAAACCTTGTCGGTGAAAGTGAACGGGCACACCTACGCGCTGAAGGTGGCGGACAAATACGACGAGCTGCTGCATTCGCTGGGCATGGATAAAATTGCCGGCACAAAAGTGAACGAGCTCAAAGCGCCCATGCCGGGACTCGTGCTCGACATCATCGTGAGCGAAGGACAGGAAGTGAAAAAAGGCGAGCCGGTGGTGGTGCTGGAAGCGATGAAGATGGAGAACATCCTGAAATCGCCGGCGGATGTGACGGTGAAAAAAATTTCAGTGCAAAAAGGAACAGCCGTGGAGAAGAACCAGGTGCTGATCCAGTTTGCGTAAACAGTTGTCTGTTGTCCGGGGTTGTCAGTTGTCGGTGTTCAGTTGCCGGAGATACAGACAACTGAACACCGGCAACCCAGGACAACTGACAACCGGCAACTCTGGACAACTGACCACATTCTGCCGGAGAATTAATTTTTTCAATAAATCCAAATTCAAATGGGAACACACAACACACGCCGGGATTTTCTCTTCAAGAGCCTCCTGGCCGGGATCGGCATTTCCGTTCTCGGGAAAAAAGCGATGGCGAATGGCACTGACAATGATTTCGCCGCGATGAATTTCCAGCAAACGAACAGCCCGTACAGCTTGTCGGCCCTTCCCTACCCGTACGACGCGCTCGAGCCGCATATCGACCGGCAGACGATGGAGATCCACCACACGAAGCACCACCAGGGGTACGTTACGAACCTGAACAAGGCGCTCGAATCGGTGAAGGATGCGCCGGCCTCGCTCGAGGAATTGCTGAAGAACATTTCGAAATATCCTGCGGCGGTGCGCAACAACGCGGGCGGTCACTGGAACCATACGTTCTTCTGGACCTGCATGCGCCCCAGCTATTCCATCGCGAAAGCGACCGGGCCTTCGGGCAAGCTCGCCGAGGCGATCAACAGCGCGTTCGGCTCGCTGGAGAAAATGAAAGAGCAATTCAACGACGCCGCCAAAAGCCGCTTCGGCTCGGGCTGGGCCTGGCTCGTGGTCAACAACGGCAAGCTGTCCATCGGCTCCACGCCGAACCAGGACAACCCGCTGATGGACGTGTCCGACGTGAAAGGCACGCCTATCCTCGCGCTCGACGTGTGGGAGCATGCGTATTATTTAAAATACCAGAACAAGCGACCCGATTATGTTGCCGCATGGTGGAACATCGTGAGCTGGGAGAAGGTGGCGGAGAATTTCGCAAACGCGAAATGATGTGAAGATATGCGGATGTGAAAATGTGCGAATGGGGGTTGCAAAAACGTTCATCATCGCATCCGCATATTTTCACATCAGGATTAGTAAGGTTGCTGACTGCTGCTGTCTCTCTGATGTTAGTTGGCCAAACTGACCAAATGGAGCTTTGTTCTCCGTTCGGAAAACCTTTATATATTAGTCATCCGGATTTTACAGCATTCATCCAACCCCTACATCAATGAAATTTTCCTTTATAATTCTTGGGCCATTCGGACTGGGCGCGGCAGAAGTGATGATCCTATTCTTCGTGCTGCTGCTCATGTTGGTTCCCATGATCTTTTACCTTCTGACGCTTCAGCGTACCATGGAAATGGTCGCCCCCGAGCTGCGAAAAATGTCGCCCGGGCAGGTCTGGCTTTTGTTGATCCCGGTTTTCGGCATTATCTGGAATTTCATGATGGTCGGTTACATTGCCGATTCTCTTGCTGCAGAATTCCAGCGAAGAAACCTGCCGGTGGACAATCCGCGCCCGGGTTATCCGCAGGGTTTTCCCATGGCGATTTTGCAGGTGTGTTCGATCATTCCGTTCATCGGCGGGCTTGCAGGCCTCGCCGGGCTCGTGATGTGGATCATTTACTGGGTAAAGATCAGCGGGTACAAAACGCAGCTGGAACTGAGCGCTTCTTTCCCCGGAATGCACCAGCAACACTATCGCAGTTATTGATCACATTATAACCCCTACAAATGCTCGACATCGGCAAGATCATCCAGCAAAAGCTTCCTGCGAATTGCTACTTCCAGGAAGAAATTCCGAAAACGCAGATCTTCATTCACCATACCGCCGGCGGAAGCAACGCCGCGAACGTGATCAACGGGTGGAAAACCCGCACGGACCGCGTCAGCACGGCGTTCGTGATCGCGGGGAAACCTGCTTCGGCCACGTCGGGATATAATGACGGGGACATTTACCAGGCGTTCCCGAGCAAGCACTGGGGCTATCACCTCGGGCTGAAGAAAGCGGTGTTCACCGAACAGGGCGTTCCGTACAAGCCGCTCGATAAAACCAGCGTCGCCATCGAGATCTGCAACTGGGGCGCGGTGACGCCGAAAAACGGGAAGTATGAAACGTACATCCCGAATGCGTTCGTCCCCGAAGCCGACGTGCTTCCGCTCGACTACAAAGGGAAAACCCATTACCACCTCTACACCGACGCCCAGCTCGCCGCGCTGAAGGACCTGCTCGTTTACCTCTGCGAAAAATATAACATCCCGAAAACGTACAACGCCGGCATGTTCGACATCAGCAAAGACGCGCTGACGGGCACCCCCGGCATCTGGACGCACACGAGCGTGAGGAAAGACAAGGTGGACTGCTCTCCCCAGCCGAAGCTGCTTGAAGTGCTGAAAAGCCTGTAGGCACGAAACTTTAGATGTGCAGATATGCTGATGTGCAGATGCGAGGATGAATCTGGGTGTTTGCAAAACATTGGCATTCATCATTTTGAGAATCAAATAGTGGCGATTGATCGCGGGAAGCTTGCGGGCATCTGCATATCCGCACATCTGCACATCAGCACATTGTTTTTCCGTATCTTTGCAGACTATAACGACTTCTCATGAACCCGTTTATCATTCTCGCCCCGTTCGGTCTTGGTGCCAGCGAACTCATTATCATCCTGATCGTGGTGCTCCTGCTGTTCGGCGGCCGCAAGATTCCTGAGCTGATGAAAGGCCTCGGAAAGGGCATCAAGGATTTCAAGGATGCTTCCAAAGGCGTTGACAGCAATGCTCCGAACACTCCCGAGAAAAAAGACGGCGCAGCGCAGTAATCAATTACAATTCTGAAGCCTGAAGCCAGATCAGCATTCAGCAATCGGAATCCAGAGGCCTCTCAGCATTTCCCGTGAAGAGCTACACTTCCCTTTCTGCCATTCGTGAAGACCTTGGCGCAGGGCGCGTTTCGTGCGCGGCGCTTGTCGATCATTACCTCGAACGTATTGAATCACAAAAAGACCTGAACGCTTTTCTCGAAGTGTTCGTCGAAAGCGCGCGGGCGAAAGCGAAAGAAGTGGATGAAAAGCTGTCTGCCGGTAAAGCGGGCAAGCTGGCGGGAATGGTGATCGCGCTCAAAGACAACATTTGCTACACCGGCCACAAAGTTTCGGCCTCCTCGAAAATACTCGGCGATTTTGTTTCCCCGTACAGCTCCACCGTGGTGGAACGCCTGCTCGCGGAAGACGCCATCATCATCGGCCGTACGAATTGCGACGAGTTCGCCATGGGCAGCTCCAACGAAAATTCGGCGTTCGGGAACGTCCGCAACCCGCACGACCCCAAACGCGTGCCCGGCGGCTCTTCCGGCGGATCGGCAACGGCCGTGGCTGCAGGACTTTGTCTCGCCGCCCTCGGCACCGACACCGGCGGGTCCATTCGCCAGCCCGCTTCCTTCTGCGGCGTGGTGGGCCTCAAGCCGACATACGGCCGCATTTCCCGCTGGGGAATTATTGCCTACGCGTCTTCCTTCGACCAGGTCGGTCCGCTGACGAACAACGTGGACGATGCCGCATTGCTCCTCGAAGTGATGGCCGGCGCGGATGAATTCGACAGCACGCTTTCCACGAAACCGGTTGCCGCTTATTCGAAAGAGCTGGCCAAGCCGCAAAAGCTGCGCATCGCTTACCTCGCCGATTGCCTGGAAAAAGACGGGCTCGACCCGGAGATCAAGGCGCGGCTGGAAGAAGTGATGGAGCAGCTGAAAAAAGACGGGCATACCGTGGAAGCCGCGCGTTTCCCGTACCTCGATTATTTGGTTCCCGCTTATTACGTGCTCACCACCGCCGAAGCTTCCTCCAACCTCGCGCGCTACGACGGCATCCGTTACGGCTACCGCAGCCCCAACGCGACGGACCTGGAATCGACGTATAAAAAATCGCGCAGCGAAGGCTTTGGCCCGGAAGTGAAGCGCCGCATCATGCTCGGGACGTTCGTGCTGAGCGCCGGCTATTACGACGCCTATTATTCCAAAGCCCAGAAAGTGCGCCGCCTGCTCCGCGACAAAACGCAGGAAATTTTCGATAGCTACGACCTCATCCTTCTTCCCACCACGCCCGGCGCAGCCTTCGAGTTCGGCGCCAACTCCGCCGACCCGATCAAAATGTACCTCGAGGACATTTTCACCGTGCAGGCCAACCTCACCGGCTTCCCCGCCATTTCCGTCCCCGCCGGCAAAAACAAGGCCGGTCTCCCCTTCGGCATCCAGCTCATGGCCCGCCGCTTCGAAGAAAGCCAGCTGCTGGCCGCCGCGAAGTACGTGCAATCGATGTGATGTGCAGATGTGCAGATATGCACATCATTTTTTCGGGCTTTTTAACACTTTCTTCCTGATAAACGTCATATCCAGGGCTTGAAATACGGGTTCTGGTTGCGATCTTTGCAAATACAGGTATACTTTTCGGCCCCCGGGTACGTATAACATAACAGACCTGTAGCGACATACCCATGACCAGGAGTATCTTTCTATTCTTTGCTGCTTTGTTTTTTTCAGCCGGGCTGAAGGCGCAGCACGATTCCGTGCTTTTTAAGGACGACCCGGTGGCGGCAATGCTCGACAGCCTCGCGCGCAACAGCTACATCACCAAAATGCCCCGCCAGCCGGTCCAGCACAACAACAAGTTCAATTATACCGCCGACTCCGTGCCCGCGTGCGTACCGTCGGTAGTCCAGACCCGCCTGGCTAAGCTCGACGCGCAGTCCCCGTTCGATTTCGTGTATAACGACCAGGTCGCGGCCTACATCAACCTGTACGCCATCCGCCGCCGCACCCTCGTGGAAAAGATGCTGGGGCTTTCGCAGCTGTATTACCCGCTTTTCGAAGAACGCCTCGACAAATACAACCTCCCGCTGGAGCTGAAGCACCTGGCCGTGGTGGAATCCGCATTGAATCCCTCGGCGACTTCGCCTGCGGGCGCGCGCGGGCTGTGGCAGTTCATGTACAGCACCGGCGTGATGTACGACCTGAACGTGAATTCATACGTGGACGAGCGCTGCGATCCTTACAAATCGACCGAGGCGGCCTGCCGGTTCCTGGAGGACCTGTACGGCATGTTCGGCGACTGGCAGATGGTGCTGGCGGCTTACAACGCGGGGCCGGGAACGGTGAACAAAGCCATCCGGCGCGCAGGCGGCGGGAAAAAGACGTACTGGGAGATCCGCGCTTTCCTGCCCCGGGAAACACAGGCATACGTTCCCGCATTCATCGCCGCGACGTATGTGATGAATTACCACGCGGAACATAACCTATACTCAAACGCGCCCCGCAAAGTGTTTTTCGACGTCGATACCGTTGCCATCCGGCAGCAGGTGACCTTCACGCAGCTGGAATCGGTGCTCGGCATGTCGTACGACGAGCTGGAGTTCCTCAACCCGATGTACAAGCTCGGCGTCGTTCCGCTTTCGATCACGGATCAGCCGTACAACCTGGTGCTCCCGGTGAATAAAGTGGGCACGTTCGTCAGCAACGAGCAGGCGATCTACAATTACATCAAGACCGACACGGCGATGGCGGCGATGGCAATAAAGCAGGTGAAAAAGACGCACGTGGTAAAGAAAGGGGAAACGATCACCACCATTGCCCGGAAATACAAATGCTCCGTGACGGACGTGCGCGCCTGGAACGGGCTGAAAAGCAATTACCTCAAGCCCGGCCAGAAGCTGGTGATCTACATGCCGGAAAAAGTGGCCCCGCCTTCCACAACCGAAAAGCCGTCGACAACCGTTGCCGCGACCAGCACGAAGCCGCCTGCTACAACGACTGCCTCAACAACGACCACATCCGCCAACGGCTATAAATATTACACGATCAAAAAAGGCGACAACCTCTCCGTGATCGCCAAAAGGACGGGAACCACGGTAGCCGAGCTGAAAAAGCTCAACGGGCTCGGCGACAGAACGATCCTGCACGTGGGACAGAAGATCAAGATCGCGAAGCTGTAATTATTCAAAGGTTCAATCGTTGGCTTCGCCTGCAGCGTAGCAAGCGATTGAATTTTTGAATCTCCCGTCCAAAGTGGGTATTGTTTTCCTCAACGGAACATCGTGAAATAAATTCCACCGCTTTGTTTCCTGCGTTTTTGTAACGGCATCATTTTAGATTCAGGCTGTTAACGTTTTCCGTTAACAAGACCTGTATGCCGAAGAAAAAACGTTTCCTGCAAAGTCTCTGGTCGATCACAAAAAACACAGCGAAAGCCTGGGTCGCAGAAGATCCGTTCCGGCTGAGCGCGGTGATCGCGTATTACGCCATCTTTTCCATTCCGGGCCTGCTCGTCATTGTGATCGCCCTGGCGGGTTTTGTATTCGGCGAAGAAGCGGTGCGGGGTGAAATTTCCAGCCAGGTCAGCAACGCCATCAGCCCGAAAGCGGCCGAAGAGATCGAGAATGTCATCGTGCGCGCAAGCGATAAAAAGGATTCCATCATCGCCACGATACTGAGCGTGCTGACGCTGGTCTATGGCGCCACCGGCGTGTTCGCCCAGTTCCAGGTTTCGCTCAACCGCATCTGGGACGTGAAAGTCACCGCGAAGAAAAAGTGGCTGCGCACGATCCGCGACAGGCTGTTCTCCTTCGGGCTCGTGGTGTCGATCGGATTCCTGCTGCTCATCTCGCTTCTCGTCACGGCGGCGCTCGCGGCTTTTTCCGAATGGCTCAGCGGGCGGATACCGGAATTCATCCTGGCGTTTTTCCACATCATCAACTTTGTCGTCTCGATCGCGGTGATCTCCGTGCTGTTCGCGCTGATGTTCAAGATCCTTCCCGACGTAAAAACGCGCTGGCGCAACATCTGGATCGGCTCGGTGGTGACCGCCCTGCTTTTCACGCTCGGGAAATATGCGCTCGGAATTTATTTCGTAAAAGCCGAACCCGCTTCCACATACGGCGCCGCCGGCTCCATCGTGCTGGTCATGCTGTGGGTGTCGTATTCGTGCATGATCGTATTCTTCGGCGCGGAATTTACCAAGCAGTACACGCTGCATTACGAAGGGAAAATTATTCCGAAGCGCGACGCGCGGCTGATTGCACAAGAAGTTCCTGCAAAAGAGAATAAAACCGCAGCGGAAAATAAAAGGACGTGAACCCGGACAGCTTATTTCAGCGTATGCACCACGGGCTTTGTGGAATATTTCGTCAGCCGCGCATTCGTGTCGTCGAAGGCTTCGCACATTTTCGTTTTCGATTCCGTGCTGATCCATGCCGGCAATGCTTCCCGCCCGCACCATGCCGCAGGAAGCACAACGTGCTGCTTCAGCGAAGGATCGTAGGAGCGGTACACCCACGTGGGCACGTAAGTGGTCTTTGCCACTGAAATTTTTCCCGTGGTGAAATTCTTCTCCAGGGAAATGTTGAAGATCACGCCCGCATCGGTATATCGCCAGTACTGGTTGGAAAGAAAATTTCCCAGCGACCACGCCACCACGCCCGAGTCGAGACGCGCGTTGGCTGCGGTTTTGAAATAACCCACCGGCTGCAGCACGTGCGGGTGCGCGCCGATCACAAGGTCCGCCCCCGCATCTGCGGCCCAGTGGAACATGCTGTCCTGCTTCGCGTCGGGCTCCTGCCTGTTCTCGAGTCCCCAGTGATAAAACACGAGCACGAGATCGGCCATGTTGCGCGCGCGCAGCACGTCGCCGCGCACCAGCCCGCTGTCGGCCACGTTGAGCATCCATTTCCGCGAAGCCGCCGGGTAAGCGCCGTTCGTGCCGTAGGTGTAGTTCAGCACCGCGACCGTAATTCCTTTCACGTTCAGCACACGCACCGAATCCCGGTCCGCCTGCGACTCGTGTGTGCCGGTGTACGCGAAGCCGCGCTGCTTCACCTGTTCGATCGTGCGCAGCAGGCCGTCCTCGCCCGTGTCCATGCTGTGGTTGTTGGAGGTGACGAGAAAGTCGATCCCGGCATTTTTCAGCGCGTCGAGATAAGCGTCGGGCGTGTTGAACGCTGGGTAGCCGCCATACGCTTTCTTCGGGCCGGCGAACGTGGTTTCAAGGTTGGCGAACGTCACGTCGGCTTCCGAGAGGTACGGCGTGATCTCTTTAAAGCTGGGATTGAAATCATACGAGCCGTCGGCCTGTTTTGCGTTGTTGAGCTGCGGCGCGTGGCACATCAGGTCGCCCACGAAGCTGAGCATGACCGTCGCGGTGGAATCCGGCGTTTCGGTCACGGGCGCATGGCCGGCACGTTGCGGGGCTGGCGTAAATGCCTCGCCCGCCATCACCAGTCCGAACACAAGCGGCATCAGCACCGCGCCGGTCCAGAACCCGGTTCCGGCGTAAAAGCTTCTCCGCTGCTTCCGGGCTAATCGCGGGCTGGGCGTAGGTATGGCGAAATGAAACATGGGTTGCGAAGATAGCTAAAGAGGGGCGAAGGGGCGCGGGGCGGGAGGGAGAAGGGACGGGAAATAGATTTTATTCGTTTCGTCTTCGTCCCTTTTTCGTCCCTCGTCTCTTCGTCCCCTGTTTTCGTCCCTCTTCAGGTTATTTACGGGATTCTTGCAAATACGTTACCATTTTTCCATATTTGATAATGGCCGGGCGTTCGGGAGCCGCTGAAAAGCGGGAGGAAGCGGGGCATGCATGGCGGCGCTAATTTTTCGGCGCTTTTTCTTACCGCCGGAACTGCCTATTTTCGGGACGCCGGAAAGTCGTTTTTTAGTTACGTATTCACCCATTCATTTTCCACCCATGAAAAAACAATTACTTCTTGCAATCGGAATTACAGCCGGGCTCGGGCTTGCCGCACAGGCGCCGGAAGTTGCCGGTGTCAAAAAAGCCGATCTCACGCTGAGCCAGACCAGCACGAACGACGGCACGACGGGCAGCTTTTATGCTTCCGCCACCGCTGCATCCCGCAACGGAAATCCAACCATCGCGGCGCAGGGAACGAAATTCTCCAGCTCGCGCAACGCGCTTACACTTTACGTGTCGCAGTCGAACTGCCTCACCGCCGACCCGAACCTGAACGCGGTGATGTTCACGCACCGCCTCAGCGCCGACTGGACGCCCGACGCGAACACGTCGAACGGCTACATCCAGCACACCTGGACGCCCAGCTGGGGCAGCACGTGGGATTCCACGTATTACGCCGACGAATTCGTACAGACCGACCGCCGCTTCCGTTATCCTTCAGGCGCGATCGTTAATCCTGCCGGTAATACCACCATTGCAAATGCGATGGCGGTTTCCTCCGGTCCGTACACCACCGGCGCGGGATGGCAAGGCTTTTACCTGAACCACCAGGCGCTTTCTTCAACATCGGGCGGCTCAGGCAACACGACGATCCAGGCAGCGGGTTACCCGAATATTTCCTTCCCCCGCATCGACATTACGTCGTACAGCGACAGCACCGTGTGGGTCACCGGCGGCATTTATGCCAATCCCAACGCCACCACGGCAGCCGGCCAGGCATACAGCGGCGCGATACTGCTGAAAGGAAAATACACCGGCTCCACCGTGAACTGGACGTACGATTCCATCAAGCCGAACTTCCACCAGGACGGTACCGGCGTGAATGAAACGTACACGCAGGCGCACATCACGTTCTCGCCGAACGGGCAGACCGGATATGTCGTGTTCTTCGGCGCCACCGCCGGCCAGACCAATCCCAGCCTGCGCACGTTCCTGCCGATCGTTTACAAAACCACCGACGGCGGCGCAAACTGGACGCTGCAGCCCATGTTCGATTTCACCACGCTTCCCGAAATTTCAAATCGCCTTATTCCCGCCACCGACGGAAACCTCAAGCCCTGGTTCAGCCAGTCGCAGGGTTCGGAAGTGATCGTGGACAATAACGGCGAGCTGCACATCGTGTGCGCCATCCAGAGCGGCTCTTCCAACCACGACGATTCGCTCAGCTATGCATGGATCCTCACCGGCCAGAGCGGCACCACTGCGCGGCATTACATCTACGACGTGCACACCTCGGGCAGCACATGGGGCGCAGTGCTGGTCGACTCGCTAATGACCACAAGCTCTGACAACACGACGATCTTCTTCGACAGCCAGAGCAGCGCTGCTATCGCCACCGACGCGCGCATCCAGCTTTCTTACACCGCCGACCGCACCAGGCTGTTCTACACCTGGGTCGATTCCGACCCGACCGCATTGCAGGGAGAGAATGGCCTTCCCGACCTGTTCGGCAAAGCATGGGACCTGAACACGGGATTGTGGACGGCGCGCAAGCAGTTTACGTTCGCACAGGATTTTTATTTCCATTACTCCTCCAACGTTGCGCTGGTGAACGGAACGACGTACCGTGTCGGCGTCACCAATTCCGTCGACCGCGACGGCTCGCATGACGTGCTGACAACGTTCGATCATTATTTCTTCGACCAGTGCACGTTCGACCAGAACGAATTCGTGGTGGGCGTGGAAGAAGGACAAACGGCTTTCGGAACAATTTCCACGTTCCCCAACCCGGCCGGCGACCAGCTCAGCATGAACCTCGGGCTGGTAAATTCCGGCGACGTGACGATCACGCTGTTCAACACGATCGGCCAGTCGGTGCTGACGGAAAAACGCAGTCTTGCAGCCGGCGCCAATACCGTCCGCATCGACGTTTCATCGCTTCCCGCAGGCGTGTACATGCTGAACGTTTCTTCGAACGGCAGCACGCTTACTTCGAAAGTGGTGGTTGAATAATTAAAAAATCAAGATTGGAAAAGTCCCATCCCGGCTGACCGGTGATGGGACTTTCTTTTTCCGGAAAGATCAGCTTCACCAAGTCCGTGCGGTCGGGAAAAAAGGCTTTCCGGCGTTCTTCCGGCCTGTTGTATCTTCGGTGACTTGAACACCCCGGCTACATACCTGGCGGAACGGCTCAGCCTGGAACCGCTCGCAATAAGCGACGACCATTTTTTCCTCGAGCTGGTCAATACGGAAGGCTGGCTGAAATTCATCGGCAACCGAAATGTCGCGTCGGCGGGAGATGCCGCCGAATATATCCGGAAGATCCTTGACAAGCCTTCCTCCAGCTGCTGGACAGCGAGGCGCAGGTCCGATCAAAAGGCGATCGGTATCGTCACGCTGTTCAAACGCGAGTACCTGGAACATCCCGACATCGGTTTCGCTTTTCTTCCCGCATATGCCGGCGCCGGCTACGCGTACGAAGCGACCACCACGGTATTGAACGCGGAAATGCGCGCGCGCGGCCTCCCGCACATCCTTGCCACGACGGTGCCCGGGAACACCAGCTCCGTGCGCCTGCTCCACAAGCTGGGACTGCGTTTTGAAAAAGAGATCCGGGTGGAAAACGAGTTGCTGCACGTGTACGGCGCCGGCGCCGACGCGCTGAGGCTGAACGAGATCACCGGCGCCTTCTTCGGCATTTTTACGAACACGGGCAACCGGCGCCCGGACTGGAGCCTGGCCGATCGCATCTGCATTCCGGGGGCGATGATCATTTGCAAAGACGGCGCGAAGCACACGGTCTACAACCTTGACTCGTTTATCACACCTCGCAGGGAGATCCTGTCGGACGGCACGCTGACGGAATTCCAGGAACGCGAAATACAGGAAGAGACAACCGTGGTGAATAATATCGCCCAGCGCTATTCCGTTTACCGGAAAAGCGGGGTGCTCGGGGGCAAGCCGTTCGAACAGGAAGGGAACAAATTTTTCCAGTTCATCAAAACGGAAGACGGGTGGAAGATCAGCTCGGTGCTGTGGGAAGATGAAAAAAAGTAGATTTTCTAAACCTCGAAGGTTTGCGCGCGTGCCCCGCACAGGCAAACCTCCGGGGTTTAGAAAAAGCTCCGAAGGAAATTCATCCTTCGGAGCTTTTTGTTTCTATTCAGCGAAGCCTAATTCTGCGTCTGCAGCTGGTGGATGTAATCCTCGAGCTTGTCGACGATCTGGTCGTAGCTGAACTGCGCGAGCGGCGTGGGGTTGATGTTGTGGTACTCCGGGTTGTTGTTCTTGCGCAGCGTGTAGATGTTCTGCTTGCCTTCCTCGAAACGCCCGATCGGGTCGATGGTCATCGTGAGGATCTGGTAGTCGTAATTCTTCGCCAGCTCGTAGAGCATGTCGAAGTTCTCGCCGAGACCGGCCACCTCGTCGATCGTCATGAAGCGCACGCCGCGTTTCACTTTGCGGTCTTTGCGGCTCAGGCGGTCGCTGTCGATGATGGAAAGGCGCGCGATGCAGAGGAGGGCGAGCATCGTGTAGTTCTGCCCGTTCGATCCCGGCGCGTCTTCGCCCTTCGGCGTTTTGAGGCTGATGGAAAGGTCGAAATACGATTTCGGGTTCGTGAGCTTCTTGATGTCGGGCTTCACGTTCTTGCCGTCGCTGTGCTCGAGGAAGGCTTTGAGGATGATGGCGTCGGCGCCTTCATTTTCCGTTTCGAACATTTTGAACAGCCCGACGTTCTGCGCTTTGGCCGCGATCTGCTTGTTGAGGTTGCGGATCCACGAAACGGGGTAGCCTTTCGACGGCTCGAAGTTGATCTCGACGTAGTGGCCGCCGGAAATTTTATTCGAACGGAAGAACTCGCGCATGTCGTCGATGCGGTCGTGGCAATCGCTGTACGCTTCCTCGATCTTGGAGAAGATGCCGGTGATGATCTTGAGCTTGTGGTCGTTGATCTCGTTCATCTTGTTGTTGATGGAACGCAGGTGCTCTTCGATATCGCTGGCCAGGTCTTCCTCGATCTTGCCGGGGTTCTGCACGATCTTCGGCAGCATCACTTCCGCAAGCGTCTGGAAATCGTACATGTGGTTGCCCTTCAGGCGCTCGTCGTCGATGTTGAACTTCTCGTCTTTCAGGATGCCGTCGAAATTCGATTCGTACGCTTTCTGCGTGGTGATGACGGTGACTTTCGTTTTGTTCACCAGCGACTCTTCGATCTGCTCCGTCAGCTCTTCGGGCCTGAACTCGCCGATCACTTCGACGTAACGCTTGTGCGCTTCGTTGAAGCGACCTTCGAGCGACGGCATCTGCTCCATAAGCCCGATGAGGCGCTGCTCGAGCGATCCCTGCTTGCGTGAAATTTCCTGGAGGCGCTGCGAGAAGGCGTTGTACAGCATCTTCGTGCTGGAGCCGTGCTCTTTTTCAATGGCGCGGATCTCTTGGTTCACTTTCACCTGGCTCTGCTCGCCTTCCGACGCGCGCAGGTACGTGAGCACGTCTTTCTCCCAGTCGGAGAAGCGTTCGGACAGCGCTTTCTGCTCCTGTTTGAAATTCTTCAGCTCGCGCTCTTTTTCCGGAAGCTGCGTCATGTCGAGCTGCTTGATCTGCCCGTCGATGGCCATCAGGCTGCCGTGGGAATTGGCGATGATGTCGTCGGCCTCGCGCAATTTCTGCAGCGCGTCTTCCCAGTTCTTCTTCGCTTCCTCGTACTGCAGGCGCAGGTTGCTTTCCGGATTTGTATATAGTTCGATCGTCAGCTCGAAATCTTCTTTCGTCATCGCGATCTGCTCGTCGGGCATGAACTTCATGATCGCCTCGCGGTTCAGCCACGTGTCGGCCACCTGCTGGTTGAAGCCGAACTCGATGAGGATGTCGCGCAGCCTGCGGTGACGGTCGCGGTCGGCGGTGAGCTTTTCGAGCTCCTTGCCGATCGTGTCGCCGTATTTCTTCAATTCCTGCTCGATCGTTTTCGGGTTGTTGAAAAGCTGCTTGGGAACGTACGCGATGTATTCGAGCACGCCGCCCATGTTCACCCAGAACCCGTTCGCGTCTTTTTCAACGGCGGAAAGGTTCTTGTAAACCGTTTCGGGATCGGGAATGAAACGCGTGCCGTCGGCGATCTCGGAAGGTTTCTTCGTGCTGAGCGCTTTGAAGTGCATGAGCACGGATTCCTCTTCCTTCGTGAGCTTGCCGGCATTGCGGATGGCCCACTGCACGACGGAATCTTTGTTGTCGCTGTCGAAAAGCGGGAGCAGCTGTTCGAGGCGGAGAATTTCCGTGTTGAGCTGGTCCATCACGCCGTCGAATTCGGCCTGCGCGAGGCGGTAATCCTGCGCCCAGGTGGAACCGGTGAACTCGTCGTACACGCGGCGGTCGACCAGGAAGTCTTCGAACTCTTCGAGCTTCTGGCGGTCTTTCGCCATCTTGTCTTGCTTGTTGAACTGCTCGCGGACGGCATCCACCGTTTTGTAAATGCGCAGCCAGCCGTCGACCGATTTCACTTTTGTCCAGCGCGCGCTCGTTTCGTCGTATTCCTGCTGCGCGATGCCGTATGCTTTTTCATACGACGCACGGTTCTTCTCGGCGAACTCTTTCTGCTTCTTGCGGTTGTCGAGCTCGTGCTCCAAACGCTCGCGCTCGGAAACGATCGTGTCGAGCTCGCGTTCCACCGCTTCCATGTTCAGCTCGTTCACGCGCTTCTCGAGCATGATCTGCTGGAGGTTGACGGTGGCGGTCTCTTTCTGGGTGCGGATAAGGTCGCGGCCGATGACGTCCTTCTGCTGGTAGGCCCAGCCGGTTTCGAGCCACAGCGAGCGCTGCAGGGCTTTGTCGCGTTTCTTCTTGTCTTCGAGCAGCGCGAGCAGACGGTCTTTCTTGAGCTTCACCGTTTCATACACGCGCGCGCGGCGTTTGTATTCTTCGTGCGCTTCTTCGATCTCTTTCTTGCGCTTCTCGTATTCTTTGTTCTGGTCGTCGTCGTTGGCGAACAGGAAGTTCTTGAGGTCTTCCGATTTCGCGCCTACGCCTTTACCGCGCGCGAACGACTGGATGATCTGCGCGAAGGTCTTCAGCTTCTTTTCGTCGTGGCTGAGGTCGGTGGAAAGGATCTGGTTGTTGTACAGCACGCGGTGGAATTCCGCGGTGCGGTTGTTGAAGTGGCGGAGGTTGAATCCGCGCTTTTCCAGCAGCTCCTTCATCTTGTCGATGGGCAGGATCTGGTTGTTCGGCAGGAAATCGCGGTACAGCAGGAACTGGTCCATCGGGTCGAGGTTCATCTCCGATTCGGGACCGAAGTCGAACCCTTTCTGGATGATGAACGGGTAGATGGAGCGCGAGTTCGTCTGCACGTGCGTTCCGACGATGATGTATTTTCCTTTTTCCACCTCCACGTTCACGAACGAGTAGCCGAAGTTGCCCTGCTCGCCGCCCTGCTTGAGCACGATGCCTTCCACGGTTCGTTTTTCCGTGGTCATGACGTCCGTTCCCGATTCCCAGAACTCTTTCTTCGCCACGAAGATGAGCTGGAGCAAGTCGGCGATGACCGATTTCCCGGAGCCCGAGCCGCCGGTGAAGTCCGTCCGCAGCGGGTGCAGGAGGTAGTCGCAGTTGTTGTGGTAGATGATTCCTACCGTGGAGAGGGAGAAGATTCTGGGATACTGCTTCATGATTTTGTGTCATGGGCCGGGATGAATCCCGGCGTTGTGTGGTTGGGGCGCGATGCATCGCGCCCTTACAGTTAGTCGTTTTGTTCAGAGCCTTCTTCCACAGGATAAAGCCCACCTGTCTTTTCGCTCATCGTGTTCGTTTCGTCGATCAGGCGGTCGATGTTGTGGATCTCGTAGGAGTACATCGAGAAGAGGCGGTCGATGGACGGCATGATCTCGAAGAGGTCTTTGTTGCGCGGGTCGTAATGCACCCAGCCGAGGCGCTCGAACTCTTTGAGGGCGTTGCGCACCCATTCGTCGATCGTGTTCTCGTCGATCTCTGTTGCCTCTTTTTCGCGGCGCTTGGCGAAGAGGTTGTAGATGTAGTTCTTGTACTCGTCGTTGCTCTTGATGAGCTGGATGAGGTCGGGAACGTAGATGTCGTTGACGAAGTACTTGTCGATGCGGTGGATCTTCAGCAGGAGGATGCCCAGCAGCGTGTACTCCGGCGAGAGCTTCTTGGCGCGCGACTTGACGATGCCGCGGCTTTCCTCGTCCATTTCGAGGTAGAAGTAACGCGTGTAGTCCGTGCCTTTCGCCGACAGTCCCACCTTGAACAGGTTGCGGTAGTACATCCGGACCTCCTCTTCATACTTCTCGAGGAAGTTGAACAGCTCCACCTGGTGCGGGTAGTTCTGGATGTGGTGCCCGCTCTTCAGCGCGAAGTCGAGATCGGCGAAAAGATTTTCAGCTTCGTCGGTTTCTAAGAAGCCGTACTTTTTTTGATTTGCATCTTCCATATTCCGATGTTGGGTTGTTTGGGATCGAGCGCGAACTCTTCACGGACGATCACTTCATATCCTTCTTTTTTCGAAAATTCTTTGAGCACCATCGTCGCTTCCTTGATGGCGGCTTCGTAGTCGTTCTCCTTCTGGAGAATTTTGAAGTAGAAGTCGTCGAAGTTGACTTTCTTCTTTTTTTCCACTTCGGCCGCGATGGTTTCGAACCACATCTCCACCATCTTGTCGCGGGCGATCTGCGAGCGGCGCAGCTCGGCCTGGCGCTGCAGGTCTTCCTCGTCCCAGTTCTGCTGGATGATCTGCACCGGGGGCGGCTCGAGCAGCTGCATGTAATCGATGCCCGTGAGGCGGGAGCGGTCGCTGTAGTAATCTTTTTCGGCGATGTTTTTCGGCAGGAACACTTCCACCTCGTGCACCGTGCGGCCCACGAGCTTTTTGGAGCGGCCGAACTTGCTCGTCGAGTTCTTCAGCAGGTACAGCAGGAACGTTTCGATCTTGCGGTCGAAGTCGCGTTTTTCGAAATCGTTGTAGAGCTTGTTGATCTTCGGCTTGATGCGGTCGATCGTGTGCGAGACGTTGATGAGGCGCTGCTCGATGTCTTTGAAGTACATGCGCACCTCGCGTTTCATCTCGCGGAACTCGAACTCTTCCGTCAGCGCCGCGTCGTCGAGCAGCTGCTTGATGTCGTCTTTCGAGGAGAACGCGCTCGAGAGCTTGTCGGCCTGTTCCTTGATGCGGTCGAGGAGCGCTTCGCAGCCGATGAGCATGTCGCGGAAGTTGTCGTACTCGTTCTTCACGAGGTCGTTGAGCGCTTCCACCGTGTCTTCGATCTGCGCCTGGAGCGCGCGCAGCTGGGAGCCGATGTCGCTCTTGTGCTTGAAGAACTGCGTGTGGTACCAGTGGCGGAAATCGTCCATCGTCTCCAGCTTCACCGAAAGCAGCAGCACGAGGTCGTTGAACGTTTTCTGGATCTGCGAAGGGTTGATGGCCGTGTGCACCTCGCGCTCGAGCATGTCGCAGAAATTTTCCGCGTAGGAGCTGAGCTGGTACGATTTCTCCTCGATGTTCTTGTCGAGGAAGTGGCGCAGGAGGCGATGGAGCGTTTCGTCGTACTTCTGCGTTTCCTCGCCGCGTGCCGAAGCCTGGCCGAGGTCGGTGAGCACCTGCTTGATGGTTTCGGTGATGATGCGTTCGGGGAAAGCGCGCTCGATGGTGCCGGCGCGTACTTTCTGGTAGAGCGCAAGCACGATCAGGCCGTCTTCCTGTCTCGGGACGAGGAGGTTATAGCGTTCGCGGAGGATCTTCGGGAAGTGGAGCTGCCGGCCGGTGCGGAGGGCGGGCGGGATGAGAGAAAGCTGTTCCGTCATAGGGATACAAATTTATCAGGATTGACGGGCTTTTCGGGGTGTGTTGAAATGTTGTTAATAGTCTTTGTAAGGGGCTGAAAAGTAAGGGGGAATGTTGAAAAGATTTGGGGAGAAAAAGTTGGAAAAAGGGGGAGATTTGTTAGGATAGATTTTACACGAAATTATATTATGACCCACAAGCCAAAGAAGCTTCAACCATTTGCGTTTATTGGTGATTTATTAACTCCAAATGTTGTGACTCCATATAGGGTAGACTCAGATTTTTCCTTTGATAAGGCTTCTGAGGAACAAGTGCTCGTAATTAAACAATTTGTAGATGGCTATTTTCATAATAGAGTTTTTAGTACTAATCCATACGAAATCAAGGAAATACCCACTCCCGATAATCCAAAATCATTCACAATAGAGCATTTGAAAAAGCAAGACTGGAACTATTATGTGCTAAACTATTTCGATCTTGACCCTTCAGAGACCAGTACATTTAATGTTGAGCTTGCAGCTAAACTAAGCTCTCTCGATTTAACCCTAATACTCGATCGTCGTTCTGATGGGAGTATTGCACATCATACATTAGGTCCGCCAATATTCTATGCGGAAACTTTTGCGTTTACCTCAAAGAGTATATCAGAGGCGGACTTGCTTGAAATTCGTAACTATTATTCGCTTTTGAAAGAATTTGCTAAAAATCAAGATCAATTCCCGGATATTGCAAAAGCTCATAAGGATATTATTTTCCTAAAGGGTCTTTCGAAGCGTTCACCATTTAAAATAATTGGTGTTTTTGCAATTCTGGAGCTTCTACTCACGACTGATGATCGACAAAGAGAAGCCTCTATCACGAGCCAATTAAGATCTAAAATTTCCTTGCTAAATAATCGATCCAAGTGGTCTGTTGATTTTAAAAAATATTTCCGCGGCCCGGACACCTTGACCTTGGCAATAATTATTGAAACTTTGTATAAATATCGCAGTGAAATTGCTCATGGCCGACCTGTTGATTTCACGGGGAAATTCCAAATCATTAATGGAGATGGTCAACTAGAGTTTTTGATGCTGGTACTAAAAATGGTTTTCTTGGAAAGTCTTATCGACCCACAACTAGTTTCGGATTTAAAAAATTGCTGATCCCTTCTATTTTTAAACATTTTGGCCCTGCTTGCCATTTTCTCTTCATTCCAATATCTCCTTTTGAAAACGTTACTTCTCCCCCCTCGACTGTGCCAGGCACGTCCTTTACGCTAACGGCATTATAGTTTTTCCATACAAAAAGCGCTGAAAAATCTTACCTTTGATAGTATCAAATGATACTATCATAAATTTGCGCCCGCCCTTCTCCATTACGCCTGAAATCCTCGCTCTCATCGCCTCCATCTCCGAAAAGATCGGCGAGGTGAACGCCGCACATTTGCAAAAACCGGCCCCGGAATTACGTCGTAAAAACCGCATCAAAACCATCCAGTCTTCCCTGGAAATTGAAGGCAACACGCTGACCGTGGAGCAGATCACCGCGCTCATGGAGAACAAACGCGTGCTCGGTCCGCAGAAAGATATCCTCGAAGTGCAGAACGCGATCAACGTGTATGAACAACTCGACACGTTCAACCCAAACAGTCTGAATTCGTTTTGCAAAGCACACGCGTTACTGATGAACGGCCTCGTGGATGCGCCGGGAAAATTCCGCACGAAAAGCGTCGGCATCGTGAAAGGAAACCAGGTCGCGCATCTCGCCCCGCCGGGCAGCCGCGTGAAACCGCTCATGAAAGACTTGTTCGCCTGGCTGAAAAAAAGCAAAGATATCCCGCTGCTCAAAAGCTGCGTCTTCCATTATGAAATGGAATTCATTCACCCGTTCACCGACGGCAACGGGCGCATGGGGCGGCTCTGGCAAACGCTGATCCTGCAAGAGAACTACCCGATTTTTGGATCTCTCCCGGTGGAAACGATCGTGAAAGAAAAGCAACGCGACTATTACGCAGCGCTTTCAAAATCGGACAAGGCTGGTAATTCGACTCCGTTCATCGAATTCATGCTCGGCGTGCTGGATGCGGCGCTGGAAGAGGCGTTGCGGGCGCAGCACGTGACGCTGCGTGCAGAAGACCGACTGAAGCTGGCGGCGGAATTATTCGGGAAAAAAGAATTCACGCGCCAGGAGTACATGCGGGAGTTCAAAGACATTTCCGCGCCTACGGCCAGCCGCGACCTGAAGCTGGGCGTGGAAAGCGGGATGCTGAAACGCACGGGGGATAAACGAATGGCGAAGTACAAATTTCACCGGTGATTTTCCCTGCTTGCGCAGCCGAGGGCCATTTTCCCTTCATTCCAACATTTTCTTTCGAAATCCCATTTCGCCCTCGACTTCGCTCGGGCAAGCAGGAAATTTTTCGCTTTTGTGATGAATTGTTGAACTGATGATCGTATCAAATGATACTATCATCTCCCGATGCAAAAACCGCAACACGAAACTTTTGTCGGCGCGCAAATTTCCTTTTCAATACAAACGCGCAAAACCCTCGAAGGTCACAGCGCGCAGGCCCGCGGAGACCTTCGAGGGGCCGCCCGCTGATGTAGGTTTTCCAACAAATTTTCCACAATCCGAAAGCTTCTCCTCAAACTACAATCACATTCTTCCCCAACGTCTTAAACCTGGCCCCATCTTTCTGCCTGACGGTGATCGTGATGTGGCCGGTCTTGCTCACGTTTAAATCTTCCACCGTACCGGATTTGCCGGCATGGGTTCCTGCCACAACCTTACACTGGTCGCCATTCTCCAGGCTTCCTGTTTTTTTTGTCGCCATTTTATTTGGTTTGTAGTTCTAAAAGTAAAGTAATTATTGTGCCGGTGAGAAGCTTGCATGGTTCGGCTTGACCAGCTTGACGGGACATACAGGAATAAGCTTGCTTCCGATCGAATGTTGCAAACCCTCGAAGACCACAACGCGCTCGCCCGCGGAGGCCTTCGGGGTTTCTGTGCCAACGCGATTTCTTTAACGCCGGACTTTCCCTAACTTTACAGTAATGAGAACACTTTTTACCCTGCTCGTTACTTTCTTCACGTTCACCACATTCGCCCAAACCAACGAATGCGGCACCGTCGTCCCCGCCGGCTATGAACAAACCCTCGCCGCGCGTGTGGCCAGTCTCCAGCCGGTGAACCGCAGCGGCGGCCTTATCGTGATCCCGGTGCAGGTCCACCTCATCCGCGAAACGAACGGGAACTCGGTGCTCACGCTGCAGGACATCCAGAACGAGCTGGATTCCGTCAACACGTTCTACGCCAATGCGGGCCTCGTGTTCTACGAATGCCAGGCGGCGGAGATGATCGACAACAGCGCGTACTACGATTTCCTGTCGACGACCGACCAGAGCTACATGCTCAACAACCATTACGTGAACGACGTGATCAACTTGTATTTCGCCAACACGGTTTCCACGTCGAACGGGCCGGTTTGCGGCTACGCGTTTTTCCCGGGCGGTCCTGACGCGGCGTTCCTTGCGGCGAGCTGCGCGGTGAACGGGAGCACGCTCGCGCACGAGCTGGGCCACTATTTCGGCCTGCTGCACACGCACGGCGGCTCCAACGACGAGCTGGCCGACGGCTCGAACTGCGCGACGGAAGGCGACCTGATCTGCGACACGCCCGCCGACCCGGGCCTCAGCAATTCGGTGGTGGACACGGGTTGCCAGTACACGGGCACGGCGATGGACAACAACAACCAGCTCTACGTGCCCGACGTGACGAACGTGATGTCGTACTCGCGAAAAGTTTGCCGCACCACGTTTACGCAGCAGCAATACGCGGTGATCAACCTCACCTACTTCACCGAGCGCACGTACCTCTCCTGCATCACCACGTCGGTTACTTCGCTGACGGCGCCGGGCCTGCTGGTGTTCCCGAACCCCGTGCAGGATGTGCTTCAGCTTTCGGGCATCCCGGAAAATGCGGCAACGGTTTCCCTGTACGACATGAGCGGGCGACTGGTGCGCACGCAGGTGCTGCAGCCGGGAATAAAATCCGCCGCGATCGATCTCGGCGATGTAGACGCGGGCTCCTACGTGTGCGTGATCTCTGCGGCAGACGGCGTGCTGGCGACGGAGCGGGTGATGGTGACACGGTAGATATCCATCTCTTTCACGAATTTTCATAACTCTTTTCCAATGGCGTTTGCACCGGCCCAGCCTCCGATCAATTTTTCGCCGGAGCTGCTGCGTGACCTGGAAGCCCTGGAACAAAAACGCCGGCTTGCGGAAATGCGCCTCAGGCTCTGGCTTGCAGCTCCTGTATTGATTGCCTTGCCCGTCATTGCGGGGATGTACATTTTCGCTGTGATCTGGTGCTTCATCGTCATATTCGGATTAGGCGCGCTCATCCACCTGGTCATTCCGACGGTGCATGAAGTTTCCAATCTGTTTAAAAAAACGGTCATGCCGGAAGCGCTGAAAACAGCCGGGATCGAGGGAGAATTTTTTGCCCGGAACGGACTTTCGGGGGACGCTTTCCAGAAGTCGGGGCTTTGCAGGGAACGCTATACGCACTTCGAACGTTACGATGGCATTATCGGAAAATATAACGGCATCCGTTTCGGGCTATACGAGCTTGCCGTACAGGTGCGTGAAGGAAGACAGGGATTTGCGCCTGGTGTTCCAGGTGTTCACATGCATACCAATCTTTTTTACGGCTGGGTGCTGCACGTTCCTGTTCCAAAACTTTCCGGCAACACGTTCATCATTCCCATTCGACGCGCCACTTCCCACGAAAGCGACGACTGGCTGAAAGCTGTTGGCGAGTACCTGCGGTCAGGCGATGCAGTGCATGCCGTGCTCACCGGCGACAGCGCATTCGACAAACATTTTTTTGTGTATGCCACGCACGCGCAGGAGGCGGCAAAATTGCTTCAGCCTGCTTTCCGCGAATTTTTGCTGAATTTTTCTACCGCGTCGCCGAATGCCCCCGCATTTTCTTTTTGCGAAAACCGCGCATACATGCACGTCGGTATCCGCCGGTCCGGGCTCGATCTCGACGGCCCTGTTTATCCCGAAGGTGTAAAAGCATTGAACGATAAGCTGAATTCTTTTACGGCAATGGTTACAGCTTTCCATTCTTCTGCGGCGAGCGTGAAAAGTTAAATGCTGTATTTCCGCTCTTCCCGTTTGTCGTATATTTCGCCTCTTTCACCGGAATTTTTCGGAACTTTATTCCATGGGCGCGCCTGGTGCTATGAAGGATTCTTCGTCGACATTTTTTTCGCTTTTTACACCTGAAGAGCAGCAGTCGCTCCAGAAGCTGGAGATCCAGCGGAAGGTGCTGAGGCGCAAGCCGGTGCTGTGGACGCTCGTGTCGGTCACGTTCGTGCTGGTGGTGGGCGTTATGGCGGGTCTGCACGAGCTGACGAAATACAAAGACGCGGCGTGGCCCATCGTGGTGGTGCTGTTCGTGACGCTGATCTTTTTCGGCGCGGTGGCCTGGCTGACCTTTGCTTTCCCGGACCGCGACACGATGTCGATGCGGTACAAGCGCATGATGCTTCGCCGTCTTGTGCCAAAGGTGCTGCCCGGCTGGGTCTCTTCAACCACGCACCGGCTCAAGAACGCAGACATCAAAAAAAGCGGCTTGTTCCAGGATAAGGCCAATCGCATCGCGCGGGAGGATTATCTTTTCGGCCCGGCGGGAAAAGTGGTGGCGGAAGTGTACCAGATCGCGCTGCAAACCGAGTCGAACGATCCGCGCCCCGTCAAAGGTCCCGGCCTGCTTCCCGTCGAGGTCCCGGAGAACCATTTTTACGGTTTTTTCTACCGCGTGCATTGCCCCGTGATCTTTCCCTGCGACGTGTGGGTGTTTCCGCGCCACCGGAAAATCGAAGGGGAAGTGGACGACTGGGCGGAGATCACGGAAGGCAAATACGCGCACAGCTCGCGCAAAAATGTCACCACCGGCGACGCGGAATTCGACGGGCATTTTTCCGTTTACACCAACAGCCCTTCCCGCTTCCAGGAAATCCTTACGCCGAAACGCCGGCAAAACCTCGTGCAGGTCGACCGCCTCTTCGCCACCGCCTGCGCATTCTCCTACACCACGAACAAAGCTTACGCCATGATCGGCTTCACAGACGACCCGCTGGACATCGTCATGAAACAGGAGATCGGTGAAACGTTGCTGCAGCAGCATGCCGAAGAATTGGCCCGCATGAAAGATGTGGCGCTGCTGGTCACTTCGATGTAATATTGAAGATTGAAAATTCAAATCGACCTCTGAATTTTCAATCTTCAATTTTCAATACATCTAATTCAGCACCATGATGCGGATCGTACGCACCCCGTGCTCTGAAGAAACCCTTAAATAATAAGCGCCTTCCTCGTAACCTCTCACGTTCATCGTGAAGGATGAGCCGGCGTTCACATGTTGGAGGTTGCGCTGCTCCATGAGATGGCCGAGCGCGTCGAACAATTCCACCACCACGTGCTCGTCCGCATCGTCGAGGATCACCGTCAGGGATTCGCTCACCGGGTTCGGGTACACGGAAATGTAATCGGGCGAATCCGCCTCCGCAAGCCCGACGATCACCGGCACGAGCATGGAAGCCGTATCGGAGCCGCAGCTGTTCGTCGCGGTGAGGATCACGTTGTACGCGCCGCTGATGTTGTAGATGTGCGTGGGATGCTCGGCCGTCGATGTCTGGCTGTCGCCGAAGTCCCACAGGTACGTGTCGGCGGATGTCGACATGTTGGTGAATGTGACGACACCGTTGGATGCGCTCTGGCTGAACGCTGCTACAGGAAGCGAGTCGACGGTGACGGTTGCAGTGTATTCGCTGCTGCAGCCGGATGTAGCGTCCGTCGCGGAAAGAATATATTCCGTTGTCATGGCGGGTGAAACAATTATGGTATCATTCGTTCCTGTGTACCCCGCAGGGTCAGACGTCCAGCTATACGCATAGGAACCAGAAGCTGTAATGAAGATCGTATCGCTGTCTCCCGGGCAGATCGCCGGATCGGTCACGGTCAGCGTCAGCACAGGTCCCGTGTCGACCGTGATCTCGATCGTGTCGCGCGTGCTGCAGTTGGCCGAATCGGCGATGACCACGTAGCTCGTTGTGCTTGCCGGCCACGCGGAAACAGTTGCGCCGGTGGATGAGCTCAGCGAGCCGGACGGCGACCAGGTATAATTGTAGTTCTGCGTGCTCGATGCCATAAGCGTTGTCGTGTCGCCGGAACAAATGATCGCATCGCCGGCGGAAGCCGTCACCGGGGGAATGGCGTTCCATGCCACGCTGACCGCATTCGTGTTGAGCATGCCGCACATGCGCACCCGGTACATCACGGGACCGAACGGCGTGGTGGTGAACGGCGAAGTCGTATTTCCCGGGCCGGTGCAGTTCACCCATGTCACACCACCATCCATGCTTTGCTGCCATTGGATCGAAGAAGAAGTATTGCCCGATGCGGTGAGCGTGACACTGCTGCCTTCGCAGATATTTACCGACGAAGAACTTGCAGCGCCTGCGTCGAAACTCACGCTGGCCTGGCTCATCGTGTCGTTGGTGCGGATAGGATCGGCGGGCATCGACGTGTACGCGTCGAAATCATACACGCCGGCGACCGACATGTCGATCGTTCCCACCGGCACGTTGATGAACGCGTTCGGCGGAAGCGGGTAACCGTTGTTGTAGGAATTATCCGCGATCGCCATGTTGAACGTTTGCGCCAGTGAGCCGGAAACGTTCACCGTCAGCCATACCGTGTCGGCGCTGAAGTCGAGAAGCGAAGTGCCGTAGTTCATGACCCGGACCGTGACCTGCTGGTTCGCGGAATAACAGCTGCCTGTGCCCGGCGCGGTGAGTGAAATAACGCCCACGTCATAAACCACGTTGAGAATTTCATCCGCGCCGATATCGGGCGGCGTGCCGCGGATGTCGCCCTCATAATCATCGAAGATCTGCGGAATCGTCGTGCCTGCGCCGTTCAGCATGATCTCGTTGATATGCAGGTTGACGGCGCTGACAAACAACGGATCGATCGCCAGCGAATTGCCGTCCTGCCCCATCGCGCTTTGCCAGTTCGCAAGTGAAGCGTAGTCCGACGTTCCGCCTCCGCCTGTAAATCCGCGCGTCGTGTTGGTGAGGAAAAAGTTGTTGTGGTTGGAGATCGATCCCGTATTCCCGAAAGCGCCTGCCGTGGGCGACCACCAGCAATAATGCGCCGCCGGTGCGGCCTGCGCGCCGGTGATATTTGAAAAAATATTGTTCCGCACGTTGATCACAGCGCCCGTCGTCGTGCCGGCTTCAAAGCACGTGTTCGACACCGCGGAAATTCCGCCGTCTATCTGCACCGTGTTGAAATCGACGTTGATCGTTTGCGCGGATGATCCGCCGCCCTGCGGCTGCACGCATATTCCTTTCAGCTGCCGCACCGCCGTCGCCGTCCCGGTGTAGCCCGATGCCAGCTTGCGCACCAGGTTGTTGTACACGTGCAGCTCCTGTCCCGCCGAAACGTGCAGCGAAGCGCGTATTCCCGTCACCTCGCTTGTGGCTGTAAGGCTGCTGTTGGTGAGATACAAGATGCTGTTGTTATAGATCCGGCAGTTGCCACGGCCACCCTCGAGGATGATCCCGTCGCAGCTGACGGCGCCAGTCACGCTGACGTTGCGCACAATGATGTTGTTGATCACGATCGCGGCCTGGTTGACCGCACGGACACCATACGATGCCTGGGGCCCGTTGCCGATGTTGTTTGCCGTGGTATCCCCGATCCACGTATAGATGCCGGCAGCGGATGATCCGACCGTACAGCTGAGGTCGGGAAACGCAGCGTCTCCTTCCAGCAAAATTCCCGCGTAGCTGTTTTTGATGACCAGGTCCTGGTAAATGTTGAGCGAATTCGACCCGGCCGCAGATGAAGGAACTGAAGGCAGGCGCTGGTCGACGCCGATCGTGTTCATGTTCGACCGGTCGAGGCGGACGTGAATGTTCTGCACGCCGCAATATTGTGTCCCTGCGGTGGGCGAGCCATTGAGCACGGATATTCCGCGGTCGACATTCGGCGTGGCGGATTCGATCGCCATGTTCGAAACAGAAACGAACTGCGCACCGATCAGCCCGATAACAGGCTCCGTGGATGTTGTAATGACGGAGGAAGAAGCCTGTGAAACGCAAACGCCTGCCTGGCTTCCCGGGGAGCGCACGATTGCGCGGTGGCCTGTATTCTGTATGGTGGAAAGGTTCAGGCTTGCGGTCGTGTTGGCGCCCGCGATGGGGCCGATGAGGATCGGGAAGAAATTGCTGCCGTAAGCCGGCGTGTTGTCGTAGAGGCTGTCGATCAGCGAGAGCGTAAGCCCGGCCGTGAGCCCGCGGTGGTTGACGTCTGCGATCGCGTCGCTGATGTTTTTGTAAAAACCCGTAGCGCCGACTGTTCGTGATCCTCCGTTGATCGGTGTCGGTGCGCCGGGCGAAAAACGGAACCGTCGCGCAGGCCATGTCACGGATGCGGAGAGCATGGCGTTGCCGGTGAAGGAAGAGCCTGTCACCGCGTCGATGTATTCGCCGTTGCCGCCTGTCGCGCTTTTGATCCCGATCGATGCGGATTCCTGCGCGCTGAATGTTCCTGCCGGAATTGCGCCGTAACGGAAGTCGATGTTGTTGCTGCCTTCGAACAGCACGACCTGGAAATTGAGCAGCGCGGTGGAGCCGGTATTGTAAGAATGCACGTCCGTCCACTGGATCGTAAATGTGCGCGAGCCGGGCGTTCCCTGCAGCTGGTACAGAATTGCGCCGGTGCCGTTCACCACTTCGAGATCGTCCCACCACGGGGCGAGCACCGTGTTCGGCGCGGCGCCGGAATACAAATCCGTGTTTACCGCGGAAGCTGTGATGCCTGTGAATGCCGCAATGCCGTTCGTGTTCACGCCGATGGTCGTGTAGTTCGTTCCGAGATAATTGAACGTGAAGCCGATCGGGACGAGGTCCTGGAGCGCGTTGTCGCCGGTTGCCGTGGAGGCGGTTGCGCCCCCGGCAATGCTGATGGCCGTGTAGAGCGCAGGCTGCGTCGTTCGCGTCATTGCCGGCTGGGCGATTGCTGCGGAATAAAACAGTGTTGTAAAAAACACCGCTTTCAGTAGCTGTCTGGGCATGAGGATTCGTTTTTTAAACGAGAGGCAAAGTTGAGTCCCAGTTTTCGGACTAGCGGGAGAAGAAAAAACCGGCAGGAAGGGAACAGGCTGTAAGCCTCGCAGTTGCTGAGCTTCGGGAATTACAAAATGGAAATCGATTGTGTTTTTTTAACCTGAAATGCGAACGCGTACTGTGCTTCAAACGGACATTCCTGTAGAAGTTTATCCACAAACCGGGCGGCTTCTTTATTAAGCAGCGGGTGTTGATAACCACGGAGGCACGGGGACACGGAGGAAAAGCTGATGATTTACATTTACTTCATGGTGCTGAATTATGTCTGGATCGGGTTTTTCCTTGTTGGCTTTTTGCTCGCGTTAGGGAAGTTCGTCCTTTTTGTGTGCGGTTTCCCGGAATACGGCGGTGCAACGATCTTCCCGGCGATGCTTGACGGGATCTTTGAAATGGCGAAAACCGCATTCGAGATCATACTCGGCCTGGTCGGGATCATGACACTCTGGATGGGCCTGATGAAAATCGGGGAAATGGCCGGCGTAGTTCATGCATTTTCCCGTGTGGTCAGCCCGTTCATGCGCCGCCTGTTTCCTGAAATCCCGCACGGCCACCCGGCGATGGGACACATGATGATGAACTTCTCCGCAAACATTCTTGGCCTCGACAATGCCGCCACGCCGTTAGGATTGCGGGCAATGTCGAGCCTGCAGGAGCTGAATCCCGAAAAGGAACGCGCTTCGAATGCGCAGATCATGTTCCTTGTTCTCAACATTTCAAGTCTTACACTGTTCCCGATTTCCGTGCTGATGTTTCGCGCGCAGGCCGGCGCCGCAAACCCGACGGACGTATTTGTCCCCATCATCATTGCCACTTTTTTCTCCTCGCTGACAGGATTACTGCTTTGCATTTTCCGGCAACGGATCAAGCCTGATGTTGTGCTGATCGGCGGCATCCTGAGCCTGATCGTAGCCGTCGGTTTGCTGATCTGGTACTTCAGCGGCCTGACGAAGGATCAGATAAATTACCAGTCGAAGCTGGCGAGCAGCATACTGATCATCGGGCTGGTCATCGCGTTCATTACAACCGGCTGGATAAAAAAGCTGAATGTTTTTGACGCATTCATTGACGGCGCCAAAGACGGGTTCATGTTCACTATAAAACTATTGCCATACGTGCTTGGTATTCTCGTGGCCATCGTCGTATTCCGGGTTTCCGGCGCGATGGACGTGGTGCTGCTCGGAATTGAAAAAGTGTATGTCGGAATTGCCGGGTTGTTCATCGAACATCCGCGTACCGATTTCATTCCGGGGCTTCCTACCGGGCTGCTGAAACCGCTCAGCGGAGGCGGTGCGCGGGCGTTGATGATCGAGTCGATGGAAACATACGGGGCCGATTCAATCCCGGGAAGACTTTCCTGCATTATCCAGGGATCAACGGAAACCACGTTCTATGTCGTGGCGATTTATTTCGGCGCGGTAGGGATCAAAAAAACGCGCTACACGATCGGCTATGGATTGCTTGCTGATCTCGCGGGAATAATCGCGGCAATTTGTGTGACCTATTTGTTCTTCGGATAAATTCCGCCATCCTCTTCTCCTACTTATTCTGGGGCTAACCCGCCACGCCCGGCGCGCGGCTTGCGCAGGTATTCCATGATCTCGTGCGGCTTGAGGTAATATTTGTTCACCGCCTTGCGCTGTTCGGTGTAGCCCGGAATTCTCCGGATGTAAACGGCCTGGCTGTGCAGCGCTTCCCCGAAACCATGCTGGATCGCGGCGATGTCTGCCGAACGTTCGATGTCTTTTCGTGCCGATGGAAGCGGGGCGCTGGTCAATCGTTTGATGAGCTCCCACGAACTGCGCGCATTGTATTGCACCACGTGCGCCAGCTCGTGCGCGATAACGGCGACCTGTGCGTCTTCAGGCAGGTTTTTCAGCAATGCAGCTTCTTCCGGGCCTTTCGCGCGCTCGAGGATCTGCACGCAATACGTTCGTTTTGCAGCCGGGAGAAACATGCTGGCCAATGTCGGGCGCGTGGAATAAGGCGTGGAGCCGCGATACGTCAGCCCGAAAACGATGTGGGTGTGGCGGAGCTCGGGATAACCGGCCAGTGCGTAGAGGATCGCATGCTCATATTGTTTCGGGTAACGTTTGTTGACCGCGAATTCCCGTCTCAGACCGTTGAGTTCGATTGTTGTCATAATGTGACGGAGAGAAAAAAGCGTACCAGCGGTGAATTCCCCTGAAATCAACAGTTTCCGGGATTCGCTGCCGGGCTTTCCTGGTGAAATTCTTCCGCAATGCAGGAAACTTCCACGCCACTCCTGTCCCGCACGCTCTCAACTCCTCCCTCCTCCTCCTCCCTCCCAACTCCGGACGCTCCGGACTCCCAACTATCCCTTACCTTTGCCCAGCTTTTTCATCATGAAAATTTCCGCGTCCATCTATTCCACGTCCCGCGATCTCGAACAGGTCGTGCGCGACCTCGACGCCCATCGCATCGACTTTTTCCACGTCGACTGCAACGACGACCCGAAAGTTTTTGACGACATCGAACGCATTCGTCAATGGAGCAAAACCCCCATCGACCTGCACATCATTTCGAAAACGCCTGAAAAATACTTCCCGCTGCTCGAAAAAACGCCGGTCGAATTCGTCACGTTCCAGCATGAAGATCTCCCCGGCAAGCTTGAAATTCCCGCTTCCATCACCGGCAAGCTCGGCCTCGCCATCACCGCGGTTTCCGATATCGACGTGTTCGGGCCCTATAAGGACCGTTTTGATTTCATGCTGATGATGGCGACCATTCCCGGAAAAAGCGGGGGCGAATTCAACAAGGAAATTTTCCGGAAGATCCGCATGTTCAAAAAGCGTTACCCGGAAAAACGCGTGCACGTCGACGGCGGCGTGAACGGCGAAGTATCGTTCATCCTGCGCAACATGGGCGTGTATGCCAGCGTTTCCGGCTCGTATCTTTTCAAAGCCGACACGCTCGGACTCGCGCTGCTGAATTTGAAAACGCACGAGAACGAGTCGCATTTCCTGGTGAAGGATTTTATGCTCGGGCTGGATGAAATTCCCCTGCTGAAGCCAGGCAACCGCAGCTTCGAGAACGTGCTGCGCAAGATCGAAGAGTACGCGATGGGCTTCACCATTCTCGCGGATAACGACGGAAAGCTCGAAGGCATCATCAGCAACGCCGACGTGCGCAAAGGACTGCTGAAAAACATCGGCAAGCTCGACGCCATCGCAGAGAACGAGATCACCAACCGCACACCCGTCACCGTGAATGAGAACGCGAGCGTGGTGGAACTGCTGCGCCTCATCAAATCGAAAAAATTCCCGATCACTTATTTGCCCGTCGTCGACAACGAAAATCGCGTCACCGGCGCGCTGACATTCTTCAACCTCGTAAAAGGCGAGGCCTGATCCTGCCGTTTTTTCATTAGCGGCGGCTATATCCGCCGCTAATAATCTTTAGAACAATGATCATCGAATTAAAATCATCCGTCACCGAAGCCCGCGCACAGCAGATCGCGCAGGACGTGAAAGCCTTCTGCATTCACTATGAAGGCAAATACGTGCTCATCACGTCTTCCTCCACAAAATCGCTCGACCCGAAATTCGAAGCCGAAGCCGACCGCGTCACCGTGCTGAACGACGACATGCAGCTTTCCAGCCGCGCGTGGAAAAAAGAAACACGTGAAATAAAGATCGGCAACGTCACCATCGGCGGGAATACAAACAACACGCTGCTCATCGCCGGCCCCTGCTCGGTGGAATCGGAAGAGCAGATCGAACAGAGCGCGGCCTTGCTGAAGGAGCTCGGCATTTCCACGATGCGCGCGGGCGCTTACAAGCCCCGCACCTCGCCGTACACGTTCCAGGGCATGGGCCTCGAAGGGCTGAAGCTGCTGGCGAAGATGCGCGAGAAATACGGCTTCAACATCATCACCGAAGTGCGCGACGCCACGCAGGTGGAAGACATCATCGAATACGCCGACATTATCCAGATCGGCGCCAAGTCGATGTACGACCACGGCATCCTGCGCCGCTGCGGGAAAACGCAGAAGCCCGTGCTGCTCAAACGCGGGTTCGGCACCACGCTCCAGGAATTTCTCCAGTGCGCCGAGTTCATCCTTGCCGGCGGCAATCCCAACGTCATCCTCTGCGAGCGCGGTATCCGGACGTTCGAAACCAAAACGCGCTTCACGCTCGACCTTTGCGGCGCGGCGTGGATGAAGGAATACAGCAACCTGCCTGTCATCCTCGATCCGAGCCACGCCATCGGCTACGCATACGGCGTTCCCGATCTCGCCCGCGCCTGCACCGCCATGGGCGTCGACGGACTGCTCATCGAAGTGCACCCGAACCCGAAGGTCGCCAAATCCGACGCCTCCCAGCAGCTCAACCACGACGAGTTCCGCGCGCTCCACGGCTCGCTGAAAAAAGTGGCGGAAGCCATCGGCCGGAGGATTATCTGAAAAGAATATACTTGTAAGGTCGCATCATCACGCGACCTCTCCGGCCAATCCAATCAACCCATGAGCCTCTACGCCGCCAACCTCTCTTACCTGCTCCGCAAAAACGGCCTCGACGCCGGCCGGCTCTCTTCCGAACTCGGGCTGAAGGATCTTTCCCGCCCGCTTCCCGACGACATCCCGAACATCGCCGCCCGCTTTTCGCTCACCACCGACCTGCTGCTGAAAACGGACCTCGAGCTCCGCGAAGAGCAGCGCAGCAAGGAGATCAAGCTCGTGGTGTTCGACATCGACGGCGTGCTGACGGACGCGGGCATGTATTACACCGAGTCGGGCGACGAGCTGAAAAAGTTCAACGCGAAAGACGGCCTGGCCATTCGCCGTGTGAAGCAGCGCGGCATCCACACCGGCATCATCAGCCACGGGTTCAACACGAACCTCATCACGCGCCGCGCGGAACGGCTGCACATCAGCCACGTGGAAATATCGCAGGTGCCGAAACTCGAAACGCTGAAGCGCTGGTGCGGCGAGCTCGGCATCACTCCCGCCAACGTCTGCTTCATCGGCGACGACCTGAACGACGAGGACATCATCCGCGCAGTAGGTTTTTCCGCCTGCCCTGCCGACGCTGTGGACGACGTGAAAGAAATGGTGCACATCGTGCTTTCCAAAAAAGGCGGCGAAGGCTGCGTGCGCGAGCTGATCGATCTCTACGTGTGAAAAAAACCACAGAGGACACAGAGTCGTCCACGACCTGTATGCACTGAGAAGCACTGAGAAAAACCCTCTGTGCCCCTCTGTGAAAACCCCTCTGTGTCCTCAGTGGTTTTAACGCGTCGCGTTCCCCACGAAAATTTTATCCGAATAAATCGCCGCATCATTGTCGTACACGCGGCAGAAATAAATTCCGGCGGGAAGCGCAGCAAGATTTACCGTGTGCCGGCTTGCATTCGTAGCCGTTTCGCTGCTTACCATTCGTCCGCTCATGTCATACAGCTCGACACGCAGGTTGCTCACCGTTGCGGGAAAATCAAACTGCAATTGTCCGTCGCCCTGGATGACGGACACCGGTGAAGATGCCGGCGCATCACCGGTCGACGTAACGCAGTTGGCCGACGGGAAAGTAACGGCAACGCACTGCGTGACGGTCCCGGGATAATTCAGGATGATCGCACCAGCCTCGGCGAAGACCATCCATGACATGGACGTGTTCTGGCCGTCGAAAGTTGCGCCGCTTTTGAGGTACACCGCGCCGTAAGCTAACGGGCCGACGATCAGCGTTCCGCCCGGCTCAACGTGGATCATCCGCGTGCAGCAGGACATGCTGTCGATAAGCGTGCCGGTGGTGCAAACGTAAGCGCTGATGTACTGCGAGGTCGGCGAAGGCGGAAGAACGACGCTCCCGGAAACGATGAGGTCGTAGTTTGGGGTAGAGGAACATTGCGCATTCCCGTGCTGCAGGAATGCCAGGAGGCCGATGAGGCCAAGCGTGTAGATTTTTTTCATGTGCCTGGGTTTTAAGTTGGTTTGCCGAAGGGAATTTACAATAAAACCGGAATAACATTGAGAAAGAAGCTCCCCGGCAATGAGATCGATCGTTCCCGGTCCGCCGGGCACACATCAATTTCACCCCTCATCCGGATTGCCACTTGCCCAACTCCCGAATTGCTAACTTTCCCCTATGAAAAAGTTGCTCCTTCTTTCCCTGCCGGTTTCCATCCTGCTGCTTCTTTCCTTCAGCCAGGGACCCACCGGCGCACAGCGCCCGCCCGTTTTCGTTACCGATTCCCTCGACGTCTACATCAACCGCGAGATGAAAGCGTGGAACCTGCCCGGCCTGGCCATCGCCATCGTGCACAACGGAAAGATCGTGGTGTCGAAAGGTTACGGTGTGCAGGAAATTGGCACGGATAAAAAGGTGAACGACGAAACGCTTTTCCAGGTGGCGTCGTGCACCAAAGCATTTACCGCCACGTCGCTCGCGCTTCTCGACCATCAAAAAAAACTTTCCCTCGACGACACCGCCACGCGCTGGCTGCCCGGGTTCAGGCTGTACGACCCGCTCGCCACGCAGCAAACCACGGTCCGCGACCTGCTCACGCACCGCATCGGGCTGCAAACGTTCCAGGGCGATTTCCTCAACTGGGGCTCCAATCTTTCGCGCAAAGAAGTTATCGACGCCATGGCGAGGCACAAACCCGTTTTCGGCTTCCGCGCGCAATACGGCTACTGCAATTCCGCCTACCTCGCCGCGGGTGAAATTATTCCCGTCGTCACCGGCCAGTCCTGGGACGCGTTCGTGAAAAGCAACTTCTTCGACCCGCTCGACATGAAGCGCACGTCGACGACCTTCGCCGCCATCACTACGGATAAAAACGCGTGCAAGCCGCACACCCGCTGGCAGGACAAGGAGCAGACCATGCCGTACGACAACATCGATAACCTCGGCCCGGCCGGTTCCATCAATTCCTGCGTGAACGATTTCGCGCACTGGATACAGATGCAGCTCGACAGCGGCCGGTACGGCGGGAAGCAGGTCGTCCCGTTTTCCGTGCTGCAGGAAACGCGCAAGCCGCAGATGGTGATCCCCGGCACGCCGTCCATTTTTCCCGGCATGCATTTCCAGGCGTACGGCTTAGGCTGGTACACGGCGGATTTTTACGGCAAGAAGATCATCTGGCACAACGGCGGCGCGAGCGGCTTTCTTTCCACCACGTGTTTCGTGCCCGAGCTGAACATGGGCTTCGTGATCCTCACCAACAGCGACAACAACAGCCTCTACAATGCGCTCCGCTACCAGCTCCTCGATGCGTACGTGGGCAACCCGTACCGCAACTACAGCGCCATGTACCTCGCCAACCACGTGAAAGGCGAAACCGCGCAGGACAACATCCTCACCGGCTGGAAGCTGCTCGTCGACCGCAAGATCCCGCTTCCCGTTGACGCGAAAAAGTTCGCCGGAACCTACGTCAATCCTGTTTACGGAAAGATGGTCGTCACCGCCGACGGCGACAAGCTGGGCGCGACGTTCGAGCATCATCCCAATGTCTTCGCGAAGTTCGAGCACATCGGCGACAGCACGTTCCTCTGCACCTACAGCTCCCCGCTCTGGGGCATCAAACCCGCGCCGTTCAAGATTCGTGGAGGAAAAGTCGAATCAATTACGATCTCGGTGGCGGATTTTGTGGATGGGATGTCGTATGTTTTTACGAAGCAGTAGTCGATTTGGTGCAGCCCCTGGTGATGAATAAGGATTCGCAGCATAACGAACGATCCCGTGCGGCAGCTGCAGATACGGCCGGTAAAAAACAATACCCGGGCGTAACTTTCAGTCCGCCCGCTATCCGGCGGTCACCCGGCGAGCCATTGCAGTCTGCGCTCCCGTCTGCGGCTGAACGTTTTGCCGGGCGACCGATAGCCGCTGTTATCCAGGCGTATTCGAATAAGTCGAAAGACATTTACAGAAAGAAGATAAAATCCGGCACAGTGCCTGGAGTCGAATCAAAAGACGGGTTGATGTTCCTGGTAGATGACTTATTGTTTATAAATGGGATTGTGACGCTTCATCCTTCAATGAAGGCGACAGACTTTAATATTCCCGAAGGCAATCTTGTGGGTTACAGATTTCCAAATAAGCTCCAAAAAGACTGCGGCCTTGCAGCCTACAACATGATTATCCGGTTTGCGGATGACGAGTTAACCGATAAAGAGACGATTAGCGATAAAAAGATAGCCGGGGAGAGTGAAAATATCGGTTTCAAGACCAATATGAATGAACGGTTGAAAAAGAACAATACCCCGGTAGAAGAGCTGGATAAAAGCGGTCTAAAAGAAAACCTTCAACCTTCACCGATCTTTGTACGCGCGCTGAATATTCCCGGGGAAGACGCGGCGGCAGACCCTGATGTGGGCCAGGCGCTTGTGATTGTGGGAGATCCGACAACTGATGAATTCATGAAAAAAGATTATCAGTTCCATTACGGAGCGGTGATCGCTAAAAGCTCTTCGGATATTGTGACAATCGAAATGTTTGGCAGTGAAGGAGGATCACAATCTACCAACTTCGTGATCAATATGTATTCCGTTGGGGATGCGGAGGGTAACAGTTTTCATACCCACTGGAAGAAAAACTACTTCACTGGCGGCGCTCCTGCAACTTACATTGTGGGTTGGTTATGATTGCCCGCCGCCTGGAACCTAAACCACTTCGACGCTTTTCGTCCAGGAACAAATTTTCGTATCTGGCAACCTGTGGGATTCAATGATTAAATCAAATATCCTTTAATCTTTGAATCTTGAATAGTCCCGAGTACTCGGGACGTTTGAATTTTTGAATCTGTGTTACCGCATTTCGTTATACTAGTGGAACCGCATTCCACGCCATTTGCCACAACCTTCAGAAACATACCGGATCGTCGCCCGCAAGGACAAAAACGCCGCGCAGGTGCTGTACGAGCGTTACGGCAGCCGGCTGTACCGCTACGCGCAGGCAAGCTGGAAACTGGATGAGGATGAAACGTGGGATGTTGTTTACAAAACGCTTTACAAAGTCATTGAAACGACTGCTTCGTACACGTTCGATTCGGAGCAGAAATATGCTTCTTTCATTTTCCGCATTTTCATCAACCTCTTGCGCGACCGGTACCGCGTGAAGAAAAAAGAGAACGAGCGGCTCGAACGTGTCGATTATGGATCCGTGGAGGAAAAGCCGGCGCGGGAAGAACAAGCGGAGGAAGATTCCGGGAAAATGATTTTGCTGAAAAAGGAATTGGAAAAGCTGGAAGACTGGGAACGGGTGCTGTTGCTGATGCGCAGCCAGGACGCGCCGTACAGCGAGATCGCGAAATACGTGAACAAGCCCGCCGAACAATTGAAAGTTTATTACCAGCGATTGAAAGCCACGCTGGCCAAACGGATGCACGAACAGCTTGCCAAAAAAGATCCGAATGAAAAAGTTTGATCCGGCATATTCCGAATCCGAACTGGATACGCTTCTCCGGCAGCTCGTGCTGGACGGAGGCCCCGATGAATTCACCCAAAACCTCGTGGATATGAATGCAGATTTTGTCTTTGCGCAACCCGCTACACCCGCCACCGCACGCGAGCGTGCCCTCATCAGCAAGCTGGAACGCCGTTTCATCGCCCGGCCTTTCGGCGGATGGCGGCTGAACAGCCTTTTGCTGGTCCTCGCCATCGCCGCCGGAACGTGGATGTATTTCGCAAATAGTCGTGAACCGGAAATTCCCGCAAATACGCCCCGACCTGCAAAGAACACGCCCCCGCCTGCGGCCCTTTCACCTGCGGGTGAAGACACTTCGCAAGCCGCCCGGCAGTTTGCCGCATACGTTCCGCCAGCTGATTCCGCCGCTGTGGTCATTGATTCCGCAGGCAAAGCCGATTCGGCGAAAACGGAGAGAATTCCCGGACCGAAACGTTACGGCCACACGAACACGCACATGCCCCCGCAGGAAAATTGGTATGAAGGAAACTACATCGTCGATGTTCCCGGGCCGGAGTTCCCGGTGAAAGCTTCGCCGGAAAATTTCAAAGTGCGGCGGGGAAACTTCACGCCCGATAAGAAATCCACCGGGGGTGTGATTACTTCAACTACGGGCGGCGTAATGTTCCGGGCAAAGCAGGACAGCTTCGCGGCGGTTTATTATACCGGCGAGCCTTTCAAAAAAGGGTTCCGCGACATGCAGTATTTCAATTTCGGAGAATATGCACAGCGCGCACAGGCGGAAATGAAGCAGCAAACCATGCGCCTGCAGACCACTCTTTTCCCCTGGCAAATGCCCTGGACGGTGATGCTTTATGCCGACAGCGCCGATGTTACGGTTGAATACGGGAAGACCTACTTGTCGGGCGATCCCTATGCGCAGCTCGTGCTGGAGAAGTACCCGGAAAAGGGAATCCGCGGCGCGCTGCAGCCATTTTATATCAATAAATATGAAGTGACGAATAAAGAATACCGCGAGTTCCTCGCCTGGGTGCGCGCATCCAACGGGTATGCCGGCAAGCCGATCGCCAGCTTTGAAACCGACACGTTACCTGTCACCAACCCGAAAGATAAATCCGGCGAACAGTTCGAAATCAAAGGACAGCGCTACCGTGTTGTGCGAAAAACCGTACAAACCGAAGATTACAAAGACGTGTTCAATTATGTTTTTTTCAACGAAAAGAACGAGGCCGTAACGCAATCCGGGAAAAAGAACCTGTTCGTATTACCTGACACCATCGCCTGGATTACCGACTTTACATTTTCCTACAATGAACCGATGACGAACATGTATTTCTGGCACCCCGCGTACGACGATTATCCCGTGGTGGGCGTGAGCTGGTACCAGGCCATGGCTTTTCTCGACTGGAAAACGCACATGCATCAAAAGCAGCTCGACGCTGAAAACGTGCCGTACACGATTGAATACACGCTGCCTTCCGATATCGAATGGGAATTGACTTCCAATTCCATCCTCCTGGGAAATAACACCGCCTTCAACTTCTACTACGACTGCACGATGGGCTGGCTGACCAACCTGGGCGTCAGCTATCCCGGCCACGACGATCCTTACCAGCGCACGAATTACCTGAAAAATCTTTTCACCAGGGATCAACATTTCCGTGGCGATTACATCTCCGATGGCCCTTTTCACACCGGCCCGGTTACACGGACTTATGAAGGACATGAAGACCCGTTCGGCATTCTCTGGCTGGACGGCAACGTTTCCGAATGGATGCTGGAAAGCCATGCGCAAAACTGGTCGCCCTTCTTTCAGAAACATCTCCTGGTGCTCGACGTCGACACAAGCGAAGCTACACAGCTGGCGAAACAGATCGAAATCCTGTACGACAAAGGCAACGCGAAAAATGGCCGTCTCGTCCGCGGTGCAAACTGGTACGACGAACGTTTCGGCCGCAGGGTCCGCTCCGAACGAAATGAGGCAGGCATTCACCCCAAACGTTTCCTCGATCCCGCAGAACAGCATTGCACCGTCGGTTTCCGCTACGTGGTGCATGTGAAATACAAGGATGAATCGGAACGATTGCCGTAACAACAATTCAAAGATTCAATGATTAAGAAAAATCTCTTTTAATCTTTGAATAGCGCAGCGCTTGAATAGCCACGGCGAAGCCGGGCGATTGAATCTTTGAATATGTCAATCAGGCCAGCACAGCCTCCAGCACATGATGCGACTTCACTTCGTGCATGCTGTGCAAATGCGATTCGTAGTAACGCAGCAAATGTTTCACCATCACACGACGGATCTCGCCCGACAACGGGAACGTGTGCAGGTTGCCGTACGTCATGTTCAGCAGGTCCTCCAGCACGCGCGCCTCTGCGGCATCCATGAATAAAGGGTGTTCGGGGAATGTCGTGCGGAAAACGCCGTCGCGCAGGTCGAACACGCTTTTCGGGCCGGCGTTGTTTTGCTGCGGAAAGAACCCGAGAAATTTCGTGAGCTGGAGCAAAAAGCAGAGGTGAAAATTCGCCACGCCTTCCTGTTGCAGGTCGAGGATGTGCAGCGAGCTGGCGATGAACGAATACAGCTGCGGGTTCGCCTCTTCCTCCTTCACCGCTTTGTACAGCACCTCCGCAAGGAACAGCGCGATGCTCGTCTTGACGATGTCTTCCCGGATGTGGTGATACGATTCGCGGCAGGAGATTTCCCGGATGCTGTGCAGGCTTTTGTTCTCGCGGTAATCGGCAACGATCTCGAGCTGCGTCAGCGGCTGCAGCAGGTTGCCTTTGTTCTTCCCCTTTTTGCTCCGCGAAACGTTGACGATGAAGGATTGCACGCCCGCATGCTCCGTGTAAATTTTCGCAATGACGCGATTGTCCGCGTACGGGATCGTGTGAAAAATGATGCCTCGCGTCGATTGCAGCATAAGTGCAAATGATTCATTCGGGCGCGATCAATCGCGCCCTCCCCACCTAACCTAATTGACCAAAAGAATTTTCGTCACCGCCTTTTCCGTTGCGTCCTCGTTCAGCACGAAAACCAGGTAAACCCCCGTGGCCGCGCGTTCGCCCTGGAAATTATTCCCGTCCCAGATGGCCTGCCCGCCCAGCGACGTGGTTTCGTAGATCACGCGGCCGTTGACGTCGGTGATCTTCACCTTTGCGTCTTTCACCAGCCCGCGGATCGCGATGGGGCCGGAATAGTCGGGCTTCACCGGGTTCGGGAACGCGAAAACGTCGCCCATGTGCTCGCCGCCTTCGATCGCGTCGCCCTGGTAGGAAACGATGCCTTTCGACGTGCCGATGAATACCTCGCCGCTTTTATGGTTGATGGAAAGGCTCGTGATGTTGTCCGAGAGCAGCGGGCTGTTCGACGCGTCGAAATGCGCAAGCTCCGTCGTGCCGTCGGGCGACATCAGGAACACGCCGCCGCCTTCCGTGCCGATCCATTTCCGGTTCGCGCCGTCCACCGCGATGCACGTCACCACCTGCGATTCGAGAAGGATCTGGTAATAGCCGTCCTGCTCGATGAGGATCTGCTGCGCATCGCATCCGCCGCTGGCGAACACATTTTCCGCGCAGTAGAACACGCCGATGCCTTTATCCGTGCCCACCCAGATCTCGCCGTCCTGGTCTTCCGCCAGGCAATAAATTTCCGTGCCGGGAATTTTTCCGTTGCCCGCCGTAAAGCCCAATCGTTTTTTCGAATCGTCGGCCGTGTTCGTCAGCGTGCCTTTGTCGTCGAACACCAGCAGCCCGCCCCCGCGCGGCAGGATCATCCATTTCTGCCCCGACTCCGTGATGAGCAGCTCGCTCACCGTGGTTCCGATGGGAATGAGGCCCGTGAAATCGAACGCCTGCCAGGTCCCGTTGGGCTTGTAAACGTTGAGCGCCGTCACCGCATGCGAGTTCGTCACCCACAGGTTGTTGTCCTCGTCGTACTGCATTCCCCCGATGCCCACCCACTGGTATTCGATCTTCGATTCGAGCGTGCTGTTGCTGTTGTCCCACGCCGTCACATACGCGCCGTTGTTGATCTCGATCAATCCCTTGCTCCAGGAGGCGAGGAAATAATGATCGGCGTCCGACGGGTCGATGGCGGCGGAAAGTAAATCGTAGCATGTATCGAGCTGGGGAATGTCCACGCCCGAAAGATTGCTCCACGTGCCGTTCTGGAAAGTCGAAATGCCTTCCTTGTTCAGCACGTTGTTCCATGCATCGTCATGCCCCCCGGGAACGACGAGCAGCTTGTTTTCCTGTTGCACCATCCAATAGGAGTTCGTGCTGATCGGGCCGTTGGGATAATAGGATTGGCCGGCGAACTGGTTGATCATTTTGACGAGGCCGTAACGCTCGTCCGCTTCCCAGATCTCGTTGTTGCTTACAAAAACCGTCTTCGGCCAGATCGAATTTGTTCCGTCAATAAGGTAATACGCATCCGGCGAGGTGTCCGTGATGTTGTCGTATTTAAAAATGACAAGGTTGTCGACCATGTACAGCGAGTTGCCGTCCACGTAAGCATCCTTCATGTTGTGCCCGCTTCTCCAGAAATGAAACGTGTCCCACGCCAGCGTAACCAGGTTGTATTTATAAACCTCTCCGCCGCCCCAGACAATATCGGGGTAAACCGGTTCATAGCTCACGAGCAGGTTGTTTTCAAACAACACGATGTTGGTGAAAATACTGTTCGAGCGCGAGAACGGGATGTTCAGGAATTTGCTCCACGTAGCGTAATTCGACAAATACGGATCGTTGATCGGCGCGTAATAAATGCCGGAGCGTGTTGCTGCATACAAGGTCGTTCCGTCGGATGTGACGTCGTACACCGACAGGTAATTCCCGTTCGGCCCGATGAGGTACGTGTCCTTCACCTCCTTGCGGTCCGTGTCCAGCACCACGATTCCGAAGCCGGTGGAAACATACGCCACCGCGCCCACGAAGTACACGTTGTTGATCGCCTTGCTCCCGATGATCTGCGCACGTTTGATGTCGGGCAGGTTGACGATCGTTTTTCCCTGCACGAGGTCCACGTTCCCGTTGTCGTAACCGACGACGAGAATGTTGTTGTACGCGTTGTAGGAAATTGCGGTGATCGTGAGATCGCTCAATCCTTCGATCTTCGTGATGCGCTCCAGCGCGTTGTCCGCCCGGTTGAGCCGGAACAGCCCGTTGTCGGTGGCCGCCCAGATGGACGAGGCCGACCCGGTGATGAGCTCGCATTTTTTGTACGGAAGGTGCATCCGCCATCCGCCAATAGGAAGGTCTTGCGCCAGCGCGGGCAATATGCCCAGGAGCGCGAGGATGCTGAGAAAAAGGGTGGTGCGTTTGCCGGTTCGCATTACAGCAATATTAAGCATTTCATGCCGCATTATAACTCCCGCGTTGCGTGTTTATTGTGTTGACAGGGGCCTTTTTGTTCGCTTCCTTCGTATCTTCGTACCCGCAAACAAAAGGCTCCGTAGTTCAACTGGATAGAATGACAGGTTCCGGTCCTGTTGGTTGGGGGTTCGAATCCCTCCGGAGTCACTTGCAAGTCCCGTCCCGCTTTAGGCGGGACGGGACATTTTTTTGGCGGAGGGATTCTTTCGTCACGCAAAACGTGACGAGCACAAAACGCGTGAAGAAAATGCCCGGCGGGCATTTTCTTCACGCGTTTTGTGCTCCGGAGTCACTTGCTGGTGCCTTTATAAGGTGTTGTTTTTTGTGGCGGAGGGATTGGTGGATGGACAAGCAGCGCGCGCGCTCCGAAACCGCTTTCCGCGACAGGTGAAAGTCTATTCCTGATCGATCACATCTTCCCGAACGCCTGCTCCAGATCAGCCTTCAGCACCGCAGGATCTTCCAGCCCGATATACAGCCGCACAAGGTTCCATGGCAGCGACTGTTTGTTCCGGAAACTTTCCGCGCCTTTCAACGCGCACATCGGGAAGCACAATGATTCGTGCCCGCCCCATGACGTGGCCAGCAGGAAATAGTTGAGCGCATCGCAGAAGCGTTCGACCGTCTCAACGTCTTTCGTCTTCAGCTGGAAAGAAAGCAAACCTCCTCCCTGTCGCATTTGCTTTTTGGCGAGCTGAAAATTCCGGTTGCTTTCCAGGAAAGGATAGTTGAGTTTTTCGATCACCGGGTGCGTTTCCAGCCACTGCGCGATCTGCAGCGCGGAAGACGACGAGCGGTTGACGCGCAGCTCCAGCGTGCGCAGCCCGCGGATCATCAGCCAGGCGTCGTGCGCGCTGATGATGGCGCCGAGCGTCATGTACTCTTCCGCCATCATTTTTTTGATGCGCTCTTTCGATGCGGCGGCGACACCGGCAACCACGTCGCTGTGCCCGTTGAGGTATTTCGTGGCGGAATGAACGACGATGTCGACGCCCAGCGCGTGCGGCTGCTGGTTGAGCGGCGAGCTGTAGCTGTTGTCGAGAATGGTGGTGATGCCGCGCCGCTTTGCCATTTCGCAGATCGCGGAAATGTCCTGCAGCTCGAACGTGAGCGAGTTCGGGCTTTCGAGATAGATCAGCTTTGTTTCCGGGCGCACTTCCTTTTCAAAATCTTCCGCCGTCTCCCCTTCCACGAACGAAACCGTTACGCCATACTTGTCGAGGTATTTCGACAACAGGTTTCCCGTCCACGAATACGGCTTTGCCACGCACACCACGTGCTCCCCTCCTTTCACCGCCGACATGACCGCCGCCGCAATGGCCGCGCTCCCGCTGGAGAACACGAGCGCGTCTTCCGTCCCTTCCAGCGCCGCGATCTTTTGCCGGAGCGTTGCAACGGTGGGATTGTAACCGCGCGTATAAAATGGAGTTTCCAGCTCGCGCGTCAGTCGCTCCCGCATTTCCGCCACGCTCCCGAACGAAAAGTTCGAGCTGAGCATGACAGGCGGGTTGACCGCGTTGTAATAATTTTCGCGGTCTTCGCCGAGGTGGTTGAGGATGTAGGAAAGATCCATAATGATGTGCAAATGTGTGGATATGCAAATGTGCAGATTAGAGCGCAAACCTTTCAAACTTTCGGATTGATGATAGAGCCTGTTGCAATCCGTCAATTATGCTATTTCCATCCGCACATTCGCATATCTGCACATTTGCACATTATTTTTTGAATACAAAGTAAACCGCCAGCACGAGGAAGCCGAAACCGACGAAGTGGTTCCATTGCAATGTCTCCTTTTTAAAAACCACGGCAAGGAAAAAGGTAAACACGACAAGGGAAACCACTTCCTGGATAACTTTCAGCTCCACCATGCTGAACGGTCCACCGTTGTCCGAATAGCCCAGGCGATTGGCCGGGACCTGGAAGCAATATTCAAAAAAGGCAAATCCCCAGCTGATGAGGATAACGCCGAAAAGACCGGCCTTGGCAAACCATCCCCATTCGTTGAATTTCAGGTGGCCGTACCAGGCCATCGTCATGAAGCCGTTGGACACGACAAGCAGCAGGATGGTGAGAAAACCTTTCATTACGCTTTGTGCCTGATGATGTAGATGAGGCTCGACCATCCTTCGGCTCCGGCTTTACGGTTGGAGATCCATCCGCGCCATGCGGCGGGAACGAGCCGGTTGAGGCCGGTACGGTATTTTTCGCTGAGGATGGAAACGTAGTAGCTGTCGAATTTCATCGGCTGTACCTGTTTCACCTCGAAGCCGAACTGCTCCATCAGCTTGCGCATGTCCTGGGGACGGAAATGCCAGAGGTGGCGGGGAACATCGTAAGCCGCCCAGTCGGGACCGTAATAGGCCGCGTCGTAGGAGGTGCGGTTGGGAACGGCTACGATCAGCGTTCCGTCTTTTTTGAGCAATTCTTTCAGCCGGGCAACGCGCTCACGAAGATGGGGAACGTGCTCCATGACATGCCACATCGTGATCACATCTGCGCTTGTTTTCTCCAGCTGATCGAGGGCGCTTTCTTCGCGCACGTCAAGGCCATAATTTTCCTGCGCCTGCTTCCTCGCTGACGGACTCGGCTCGATGCCGATCGTTTCCCAGCCGTCGACTTTGCAGATGTTAAGAAATTCCCCTGTGCCGCAACCGATGTCGAGCAGTAGCCCTTTTTTGCCCGATAAGCGGTTCACCATCCCAAGTTTTTTTCCGAGCGTGTATTTCCGGACAGATTGATAAAGCCGGCTTACGAGCCCTTTTTTCGTGTTGGAATGCGAAATGTATTCCTCCGACTCATAGTAGCTGCCGAGATCACTTTCCGCCGGCCTGGGCGATGTAAATGCGAATTGACAACCGGAGCATTCAACGATTGAAAATGTAGCCCCGGAAACCGTGTGGTCAACACAGGAAAGGATTTGGCTCCGGCTCTTTTCGCCGCAAATCGGACATTCCGCGACTTCGACAAGATTTTTTGTTTGTTCCACGTGAAACATAAGTTTAGTGACTGTCAAATATATTGATAATCAGCCTTTTTAATAATAAATTATGTTTGTTTTTATGCACATAATATCCACAATTACGAATGTTCCACGTGGAACTAATTGTAGAAGTCATTTTGATTAAATATTAATAGTTAAAATATGTATAATTATATGATTGTTAATCAATTAAATACTAAATTAAATTATTCGATTGGTAGAAATGACAATAGGGGTAGGAATCGGTCCATTTTTGCCCAGAAAAGCGTAGCCGTTGATTCGGCCAAGACGCAGCTCTTCCTTCTCCTGTTTCACGTGAAACAAACAAGGGGAAGTCTCCGCCAATTTGGCGGCAGGTGAAAAGAAGAAAGAGGAAGGGCTTATCGGCCCATATAAACCATCAAAACCGAAACATCAGATGGACTGATGCCGCTGATTCGGGATGCCTGGCCAAGGGTCGAAGGGCGGATTTTGGAGAGCTTTTCGCGTGCCTCAAGGGAAAGAGACGTGAGCTGGTGATAGTTCAGATCCTCATCGAGCGGGATATGATCGAGGCGGGTCAGCTTGTCTGCAATCTCGCTTTCGCGCTGGATATAGCCGTCATACTTCATGAGGATCTCGGCCTCTTCCACGTCCTCGCGGCGAAAGGCGGAAAGATGGGATTTGACCGCTTCACTGGCATTGTAGAAGTCATAAACAGACACGCCGGGGCGGGCAAGAATCGAGAACATCTTCACCCGCTGGCTCACCGGGGAAGAGCCGATCTGCTCCAGGAAGGGATTGATCTCTTCCGGGGCAATGCTTTCCTCGCGGAAGTACCTGATGATGGCCTTCGAGTTGGCGATCTTCTCCTCCACCCGCTTCAGTCTTTCAGCCGAAGCCAGGCCCAGCTCATGCGACTTTGGGGTAAGGCGGACGTCTGCGTTGTCCTGGCGAAGGAGAATGCGGTACTCCGCCCGGGAGGTGAACATCCGGTAGGGCTCTTCCGTGCCTTTCGTAACAAGATCGTCGATCAGCACGCCGATATAGGCTTCGGAGCGTTGAAGCACGAACGGCGCCTTCACGGCAATCTTCAGGTGGGCATTGATCCCTGCCATCAGTCCCTGGCAGGCGGCTTCCTCGTAGCCCGTCGTACCATTGATCTGGCCCGCGAAATAGAGGTTTTCCACCGGCTTGGTCTGAAGGGTGGAATCTAGCTGGATCGGGGGGAAATAGTCGTACTCGATGGCGTAGCCGGGCCTGAACATCCGAACGTTTTCGAAGCCCGGGATCATGCGCAGCGCCTTCTGCTGGACGTCCTCGGGAAGCGACGTGGAGAAGCCGTTTACGTAGACCTCCACCGTATTCCAGCCTTCCGGTTCAACGAAGACCTGGTGGCGGTTCTTGTCCGCAAAACGGTTGATCTTGTCCTCGATCGACGGGCAGTAACGCGGGCCAAGCCCCTGGATCCGGCCGGCGAACATGGGCGACTTTTCGAAGCCGGTCCGCAGGATATCGTGAACAGCGTCGTTAGTGTACGTGATGTGGCAGGGGCGCTGCTTTGTCAGCGGCTGCGTCTGGTCGGAATAGGAGAACTTCTCGGGATTTTCATCGCCGGGCTGTTCCTCCATTTTTGAGTAATCCAGGGAGCGTCCGTCCACGCGGGGAGGCGTCCCGGTCTTCATCCGGCCGCTTTCGAAGCCGAGGGAAAGCAGCTGGGCGGTAATTCCCACAGCCGCACTCTCCCCCATCCGTCCGCCCCCGAACTGTTTCTCCCCGATGTGGATCACGCCGCTCAGGAAAGTCCCGTTGGTCAGGATCACCGCTTTACCGCGGACCTCCAGGCCCATACCGGTGACGATGCCGCAGGCTTTCCCATTCTCCACGATCAGGCCTTTGACCATGTCCTGCCAGAAGTCAACGTTGGGCGTTTGCTCGAGCATCAGGCGCCATTCCTCCGCGAAACGCCAGCGATCGCTTTGCACGCGGGGGCTCCACATGGCCGGACCTTTGGAACGGTTAAGCATCCGAAACTGGATGGCTGTTTTGTCGGTGACAATGCCGGAATATCCTCCCAGCGCATCGATCTCGCGAACGATCTGTCCTTTGGCGACGCCGCCCATTGCGGGGTTGCAGCTCATCTGGGCGATGGTCTGCATGTTCATGGTCACAAGCAGCACGCTGGAGCCCAGGTTGGCAGCAGCAGCGGCAGCTTCGCACCCGGCGTGGCCGGCACCTACAACGATGACATCGTAATCCCTGAGCATGGTCAATCCCTTGAAACGGGGGTGCAAAGATAAGCCACAGATTGAACGGATTACACGGATTAATGGGGTGGAGGAGAGCGGTATGACGTAATTTAACGTTTCAGGGGAGGGAAAGCGGGTCGGCCGGCAACCGTTTCACGTGGAACTTAGTCGGTCATGGCAAGTCTTTCTATAAGCATGGAGCCATTCCTGGACAATCTCCGTGTGCAAACAACCGGCTATGCCAAATAGAATCGCGTCATTTGCAGCTGGTCTTTTGGGCCAAACACCGGGCTATGCATCAACGGCGCTTCGCAAGAACCAAAAGGCCGGGCAGAACCCGGCCTTTTTGAAATGTATTTTGTTTCGATCTACCGCTTCTGGGCAGGACCGGCGGTGTACAACAATACGTTGTGAATGTCGTCTGCGTCTTTGTAATCGATCTTCAGCGTTGTGTCGGTTGACTCGAGCACTTTGAACTTCTTTACAACGCCGGCATCCGTGGTGAGCGTGATCCAGGTGTTGGCTTTGTCAATGGTCCATGTGCCGCCTTCGGCAACGCCGTTATAGATGAGGCGGTAGCGACCTTCCTTCAAAAGGATAAGTCGATCGTTTTTCTGGTTCGCTTCAGGATCGCGGGGATCGCCGAAGAGCTCGACTTTGGTAAGCTGCCATTCTTTGCAAAGCGCTTTGGCTTTGTCGGAAAGAACAGGGGCCTGTTGCGTGGTAGTGGCAACCGTGGTGGTGGTAGTCTTTGCTGCGGGGGCTTGTGCGAAAAGCGCGCCGGCAGCGAGAAGAAGAACAGAAGTAAGGATTGTTTTCATGGGTGATTTGCCTTTAAAACTGACGTAAATCTAGTGCTTTTTCTTCTTCGGCACGCATCTGTTTCGCCTGCCGGGCCGACTTGTCGCCGAAGCCGCAGAGGTGCAGCAATCCGTGTGCCATAACGCGGTGCAGCTCATCGCGTTTCGTGGTTTGGTACGTCGCGGCGTTCTCGTGCACGCGCTCGATGCTGATGTAGATATCGCCGGACACGACATTCTTTTCAGAATAATCGAAAGTGATGATATCGGTGAGCGTGTCGTGGCTGAGGTGGCGCTTGTTGAGCGCGAGGAGATGCTTGTCGCTGACGAAAATGTAGGTGAGGGCGCCGATGCGTTTTTTATGCCGGGCAGCGACGTTGGCCAGCCAGGTGCGCACATGGGTTTTGTCGCGCAGGGTGAAGGAAATTCCTTCGGCGAAAAAGTAAACTTCGGGCCGGATAGTATCCGGCCCGGATAAATTTTTGCCTGGACGGGAATTGGCTTTTTTAAGGGCTCTGCCTGTTCGGGCCATTAATTCCCTGACAAATGGAAGTTGAGGTGGACCGTGCGCCCGTTATCGGAGAACTCGACCGTATCGGCGAGGTGGCGCATGAGGAACACGCCGCGGCCGTTTGGCTTCTCGAGGTTTTCGGGGTTGGTCGGGTCGGGGAGGTTCATGAAGTCGAAACCCTGGCCCTGGTCGGTGACGTGGAAAGACAGGGATTTTTCGCCGGCGAGAAAGCCGAGGTTAACCTTTTTGCCCGGGTCGAGCTTGTTGCCGTGCTGCATGGCGTTGTTCACAGCCTCTGTCACGGCCACGAGGATATTTCCGTAGTGATCTTCTGAAATTCCGTAGGACGAACAAATTTCGTTTATCAGTTTTTCGACAAGTCCGATGTTATCGGCAACGGAGGGGAACGATATTTTCTGCTCCCGGATCATTTCTTCTGCATGGGTCATTTTAGAGCGGTCATTGTTGCTCGACGCCGCTGAAATAAGTGTTTACCTTATTTTTATAAAACGGCGAGAGGGCAGGGGGAACTGTTCTCAGCAATTCGGCTTCCTTCTGTTTCTGACTGTTATACTCAGAAAAACCCTCAGGGTTACTTTCTTGTTGATTTTTTGCTTCATTTGATTGACGCTGCTCGTCCATTTCCTTCTGCTGCTCGGCTTTTTCGTATTCCAGCATCTTGTCCAGGATCTCCTGCTGGCGCTTGATCGTTTCGGCCGTAATCTGCTTATTTACAAGGTCATTCTCGGTTTCTTCCATCTTGGACTGGGTCTGTCCCCCGGGGTCGGGCCCGCCTTCTCCTTCTTTGCCTTTGCCCTGTCCGTCTTTAGACGCTTCCTGCAGCATCCGGCGGATATATTCCTGCTGGGCGGCTAATTTGGCCAGCTCTTCGGCATCGCCGGGGTTATTTCCCCCGCTTTTCTGGAGCTGCATGATGCGGTTGTTGATCTGTTGCTGCTGCTGGCGCAGGCTCGACATGCCGGGCTTGTTCTTTTTGCCGTTGCCGGGCTTTTTGCATTTTCCGCCGGAACATTCGCCCTTGTTCTGCTGGTTTTGCTGCTGCATCATGTTCTCGAGCGACTCGTTGAGGAGCAGCGCGAGGTTGTTGATGGAGGTCATGGACATCTGCTGGCGGCTCTGCGCTTCGGGCGTGTTGCGGTCGCCGAGCGACTGGCGTGCGCGGTCCATGTTCATGTTGATGTTGGTGATCTCTTTGTTGACGAGCGGGGAGATCTGCGGGTTGCGCTTGCTGAGCGCGAGCAGGCTGTCTTCGATCATCTTCGAATCGTCGCGCAGCTTTTTCTGCTCGCGGGCGAGGGCGGGATATTGCGGGTCGTTGACGCTGGTGTTGCGCACTTTCTGCATCAACGCTTCCTGGTCGAAAGAAAGCTGGATGAGGTTGCTCAGCAGCTGGCGAATGGCCTGCATGTCTTCGGCGTTTTCCTCCTCGTTCATTTTCTGCTGGGCCGACTGAAGGCTTTGTGAAAGCTCCTCCATTTTATCGGCGGCGTTCTTCTGCGACTGCGACGATTTTTTCGGGGCGCCTTCGTTCATGTTCTGGCTGCCTTCGCGCTGCTGCTGCTGGATCTCGAGCTCGTTGATGTCGGTGTTGGGAATTTCATGCGGATCCTCGAGCTTGTTGTTCAGCTCCTGGATCTCGTCCATCTCTTTGCGGAACTCTTCGAACTTTTTGTTCAAACTGTCCTGCGCGTTCTTGATGTCCTGCTGCTCTTTCTTGTCGAGATTTTTTTGCGCGGAGGCCTGCGACAGGGAATCCTGCGTCTTCTGCATCGCGTCCAGGTCCTTGATCGCGTCGTCGAGCTTCTGGCGCACCTGCAGGTCGCGGAACAGGTTGAGCGTGCGGTCGAGGTCCTTCTGCGCGTCCTTGTTCTCCTGCTTCATCTGGTCGAGCGCCTTCTGCGTCTGGTCTTTGTCGGGATTCTGCAGCAGCTTTTCCAGCTGGTCGAGCATCTTCTTCATCTCGTCCACCGAAAGCTGGTTGAAGAGCTGGTTCATTTCTTCCTGTTTAGCCGCGGCTTCGGGATCGTTGGGCTGCATTTCCATCTGCTGCATCTGGTTCATGGCCTGCTGCTGCTTGAGGTTGTCGATCTTTTCCTGGAGCTTCCGCTGGCGCTCCCTCAATTCATCCACCTGCTTCTTGTCTTCCCAGTTGAGGTTTTTCTTTTCCATCAGCTTCTTGTACATCGCGTCGAGATCCTTCTGCAATGCCTGCGATTCGGTGAGGCTGGCTGCGAGCTCTTCTTCGGTCTTCTTGTTGTTCTCGTCGTTCAACTGCTCGAGCTCTTCCTTGCTGGGCGCGCGGTACACCATGCGCTGCGTGCGGGTCGATTTCGCGCCATGCACGCCGTCGTTGTCCCACACTTCGAAATAATATTCCACCTGGTCGCCGGCGGTGATGCCCAGCTTCGACAGGTCCCAGTAATAATAAAACTGGTCGCGGCGCAGGCTTACGTTCACCGGAACGGCGACGGTCTGCGTTTTTTCGGGGATCTCGTTGCCGAGGGAATCTTTGTGGCTGAGGCGGTGGTAAATGAATTTCAGCCCCGAGAAACCGTAATCGTCTTTCACTTCGCCTGTGAAATACATGCGCAGGCGCGACACGGAATCTTTTTTCTCCTCCACGCTGATGGCGGGGTAGAGATCGGGAATGACGTTGATGCTGTAGCGGATGGAATCTTTGCTTTCGATGAACTCGTTCCTGGTGCGCAGCGAATAGTTGCGGCTGTCGAGGAAACGGCGTGTAAACGTGAATGCGTTATCGCCGGTGGGCTTGAGGGAAAAGCTGGTGTCGCTGAGCGCGAAGAGGAAGTCGCGGGTGGAGCGCGTGTTGAATTTCCACGTCACCGTAGTGCCCGCGGGAACCACGAGGTCGCCGGTGTTTTTGATGATCTCGTCTTTCTTGCCCGTGTACTTCGGGTATTTCAGCTCCACGTCGAAATTGAGCACAATGGGGTTCGGCAGCACTTCGAGCGTGTATTCTTTGGAGGTGTAACCGTCTGCGCTCAGGCGGAAGGTTTTGTTCTTGTGCACGTTGTTGAACAGGTGCCTGAACGTGATCGTGTTCTCGCGGGTGAGCGGGTGCTCATTACCGTCGACGAGAATAACGACGTTGGCGGGAATTTCCTGCCCGCTCAGTTTCACCGTCAGCGGGAAATCGTCGTTCTCCACCACTTTCAGCGCTTTGCCGTCGTTCACTTCAAAGCGGAACGGCGCCTGCTCTTCGAAAAATTCCGTGTGGTTGACGAGGCGGTTGGTGCTTTCGGTAATGATGCCGGCGTTGGTGAAGATGACGACGATGATGGCCAGCAGCGGGATGAGCGCGTACTTGGCGTATTTGCGGTTCTGGCGCAGGTCGATGGCGGAAGCGAAAGGAACGGGCTTCAGCTCGCGGATCTTCTGGTCGATGCTGGCCTGGATGAGGGCGGGGCTGGTGCCGGCAATTCCCGCGTCGCGTTTCAGCTGGAGCACGTTGAGGAGCTTGTCCTGCACGCTGGAAAAATGCTGCCCGATGATGGAAGCGGCCTGGTCGTGGGAAATGATGGTGCCGATGCGGTTGAGGTGGAAAAGCGGGATGAACACGAAGCGCGTGAGCACGGCGCCGGTGGCCAGGATGAAACTCCAGAACAGGATAGTGCGCACGATGATGTCGAAGTGCGCAAAATATTCGAGCAGGTTGATGATCAAAAATCCGCTGACGAGGATGCCTGTCGCATACAGGAGCCCGCGGATCAGCTGGTTCTTGTAATACTTGCGGATAAACTCATCGAGCTTCCCGATAAGCACGTCGTAACTGGATGCTGTATTTTCCATTTGAAGGGTCTCCCACAAATTTAACTCTTAAATAACGGTTTTGCCCTATGAAAGTTACTGATTCGCGGCACGCGTTTGTTAAAAGATGCTGAGCGGCCGCACATTTCACACGCGCAGGATGTGCAGATGGGCAAATATGCAGATGTGCAGATGGCTTTAGGGTTATACTTTTCTACGGGACGGAACGTTTTCTTTTAAGCGATGGGCTGCGGGCATCCGCACATCTGCATATTTTCACATCTGCACATTTTATCTTCCGAACGATGAAACGTCTCCTGTTAATCGCCTCGCTTTTCGGGTTCTCCCTGTTCGCGGAAAGTTGCCAGTCGGCCTGTAAAAAGTCGGCGAAGACCAACTCGGCATTGCTCACGGGGCAGCATAAGTTCGGGATGAAGAACAAGAAGTACAAGAAGCAGAACCGGCGGGGAGCGTATTGAATGTGCTAATCTGCTAATGTGTCTGCGCGCAGGCCGACGCACAATGTGCTAATGCGCACGATCTTCCCGCTTTAGTAGTCAAATATTTGTGCTACCACAAATCCATTAGCAGATTGTCTCAGTGGAAAAGCACTGGCCCGGAAACGGCTTTCCCGGATTCGGCGACGAGGCGGAAATAGTAAAGGCCGCTTTGCCCGCCGGGCGGGACTAGCTGCAACGAATTGCCGGCCGTCGGTTCGCTTTGCCAGGCGAGCTTTCCCTGCGCGTCGAAAAGTTCGGCATGATGCGGGCTGTTGGCGGGATTGTAGAAATAAAGCGTTGTGAATTCCCCGGCAGGGTTGGGCGCAACGAGCACGCCGGCATCGGAATAACCAACAACACGCAGCACGATCGTGTCGGAGAGCACGCCGCCGGTGTTGCTGTTCAGGCGGTAATAGTTGTCGGCATTCAGAGACGGATCGGTTTGCGTCCAGCTGTAGGTTTGGTCGAACGTTGCTTCCCCGCAGACACCGGGATAAACGAATACGGTGTTGAAATTTTGCCCGTCGGACGAGTGCTGCACTTCCAGGTCCTCGCAGGTGTTCCCGCGGCCGACCGTCCATTGCAGCTGCACCTGCCTGCCGAACTGTTGCGCATCGAACGCGACGATCACCAGCTGTGCCGGTAATCGCGCTGCACAGGCCAGCACGGCAAGCAGCACAAGCAGGTATGTTCGCGGGCGCATCATCGACAGATCATTTCCATAAACGTTTTTCCGGCGCAATTAGTTTCCGCGAAATGCGATATTCATTCCAACCCGGAAACCCGGCACGAATATCGTCGCTCTGCCCGTTCTTTCCGCGCCAGCTTTCGAAACATTTTTGCAGTTCTGCAAAGAGCGCGCGGGAAAAAGGACAGAGGAAAAAAATGATCTGCGCGAGGAAGAACAGGCACGGCGGGAGAATAACCCGAAGCTGCCTGCGAACGGATCCGGGCCTTGTAAAGCGAACTGACAAAAAATTAGTTTTTCATTAAAATGTATCTTTTGCCCGGCGGCGGCTTTATATAGACGCCTTTTATGTCCAACTTTGCGGTGCATTATCAATTTGCCGGGCAAAATCTGATTTACGTTCTAGATTTTCCTCAGCAGCACATCGATCTTGCGCTGAGTAACCCCAATTACTAACCCTTTTAACCTCAATTGAATGAAATTCAACCTGAAAGCGCTTGCGCTTGCCGCTGCCGTCATGGCCGCATGTGACGTCTCCGCACAACAACCGGAACAGAATTTTTCTTTGCCTGCTTCTTTCAGCATGCTGCAGGGAACTGACGCCAATTCTTTTTCCCCGTCTTCGGGCGAAGATTTCATGAAGAAAAGGAGAAAAAAACGCGGCCGCGACCAGGCATTCGGGCAGGGCAAATCGGTGATCACCGTCGGTTACGGTTTTCCCAGCCTGATCAAATCGGCGTTCAGGGCTTACGAATCGAACCTCGATTACAAAGTATCCGGCTTCGGGCCTGCGCACCTGAAATACGAATACGGCGTAACCGATAAGATCGGCCTGGGCCTCAGCATCCGTTACCTGACCTACAAAGTGCAGTGGAGCGACGAAGGAACCGTTACCACGTATGACACGCTCGGCAACCCGACAGGAACCACGCCGGTGACGTACACTTCCGGCTACAAAGGTTCTTCCCTCGGCATCATGGCGCGCATGAACTTCCACTTCGCCACGGGCGACAAGTTCGATCCGTACTGGGGCTTCGGCATCGGCTACGGCAGCTACAATTTCGATTATTTCACCGACGACCCGGACGGCGGCGAGCTTTCCTTCAAGTTCCCGATCCCGCTCGCGTTCGAATCGACCGTGGGATGCCGCTACTTCTTCACCGACAACATCGGCGCCTACGCCGAGCTGGGCTGGGGCGGATCATACCTGCAGGCCGGCCTTGCCGCGAAATTCTAAGTTCCCGTTTTGCGCAAAACGAAAAAGCCTCCTGCAAAGGGGGCTTTTCTTTTTTGAGAAATTAATGTCCCGATGAATATTCACACGTCCCTGAATCTGCACATTCTTCATTTGCACATCAGAAATTCCGCAGCCTTCCGAAAACGCCCAGCGGCAGCACGCTTCCGTATTTGGCTTTGAGGAACAGCTCGCCCGTTTCCAGCTTGCTCTTCGTTCCCGCAAATAAATTTTCGAGGATCATCGCCGAGAAGCCGAGCGAGTATGCGTTGAGAATGAGGAAATGTTCTTCCTTGTCGAGCAGCTGCAGCACGCCGTTCACCATCTCGCTGATGTTTTCTTCCAGCTTCCACTTTTCCCCGCTGGGGCCGTGGCCGTACGCCGGCGGATCGAGGATGATGCCGTTGTAGAAATTTCCCCTGCGCTGTTCCCGCTTCACGAACTTGAGCGCGTCTTCCACCAGCCAGCGAATGTTGTCGAGCTTCGAAAGCGACATGTTGTCGTTGGCCCAGGTCACCACCTGGCGGATGGAGTCGACGTGCGTTACATCCGCGCCGGCAGCACGTGCGGCGAGGGAAGCGCCGCCGGTGTAGGCGAAGAGGTTGAGAAATTTCGGCTTCGGCGTTTTCATTTCGCCTATGGAGGAGAAGATGTAATCCCAGTTCACCGCCTGCTCGGGAAACACGCCCACGTGCTTGAACGCCGTAAGCGCAAGGCGCATGGTGATCTCTTTCCCGCCGGGCAGTTCATAGCTGATGTTCCAGCGGTCGGGCGTTTGCCGCAATTTCTTCCAGTCGCCCGACGAGCTGCTTTTCGGCACGAACTCGAGGTGCGCCATTTTTTTCCATTCCCCGTCGGTCAGCGTTTTGTCCCACACCGCCTGCGGTTCCGGGCGGATGGTGATGTAGCTGCCGAAACGCTCGAGCTTTTCGAAGTTGCCCGTGTCGAGCAGCTCGTAGTCTTTCCAATTTTTCGGGGACAGAAGAAGCATCTGCAAAGATGACAAATTCAAAGATTCAATCGTCCCGAGTACTCGGGGCTATTCAACAATTCAAAGATTCAAAATTAAAAATCCGGTGGAGGGGGATTTACTGCCGTCGAAACGGGGCCGATAATTCGTCGATTTACAAAAACGGGGCAGATACGAGCTTGGCTGAGTAGCTGAATTTCCTTCCCTCTCACGTCTCAAGTCTCACATCTCACGTCTATCTTTGCGGCATGTCAGAAAACCGAAAAGTGCGTGTACGCTTTGCGCCAAGTCCCACCGGCCCGCTTCACATGGGCGGCGTGCGAACGGCGTTGTACAATTACCTGTTTGCGAAAAAAATGGGCGGGGATTTTATCCTTCGCATCGAAGATACCGACCAGGAGCGTTTTGTTCCCGGCGCGGAAGAATACATCATCGAATCGCTGAAGTGGTGCGGCATCGAGCCGAACGAGGGCGTGGGCTTCGGCGACGGGCCCTGCGCGCCTTACCGCCAGAGCGAGCGCAAAGACGCGGGCGTGTACGCGCAATATGCGAAGCAGCTGATCGACGCGGGACATGCGTATTACGCGTTCGATTCGAAAGAAGATCTCGATGCGCAGCGCACGCGTTTCGAGACGATGGGGAAAACGTTTTCTTACAACGCCGTGACGCGCCAGGAGCTGAAAAATTCCCTTTCGCTTTCCGAAGACGAAGTGAACAGGCGCATCGCCGGCGGCGAGACGTACGTGGTGCGGGCCAAAATGCCGCGTAACGAAGAAGTGCGTTTCCACGATCTCATCCGCGGCTGGGTGGTGGTGCACAGCTCCCAGCTCGACGACAAAGTGTTGTTCAAAAGCGACGGCATGCCCACGTACCACCTCGCCAACGTGGTGGACGACTACACGATGCAGATCACGCACGTGATCCGCGGGGAGGAGTGGCTGCCTTCCGCGCCGCTTCACGTGTTGCTGTACCGCTATCTCGGATGGGAAAGCGTGATGCCGCTGTTCTCGCATTTGCCCCTGCTGCTGCGCCCCGACGGGAACGGCAAGCTGAGCAAGCGCGACGGCGACCGCCTGGGATTCCCGGTGTTCCCGCTCAACTGGAAAGTGCCGGGGTCGGATGAAGTGTATTCCGGCTACCGCGAAAAAGGCTATTTCCCCGAAGCGTTCATCAACATGCTGGCGCTGCTGGGCTGGCACGGAAGCGGCAACCAGGAATTGTATTCGAAAGAAGAACTGGTCGAAGCGTTTTCGCTCGAGCGCGTGAGCAAGTCGGGCGCGAAATTCGACGCGGAAAAAACGAAGTGGTTCAACCAGCAATACCTGAGGGCGAAAAGCGACCGCGAACTGGCGAAGCTGCTTGCGGAAGAGTGCGACATCAGAACCGTGGACGTTGAGTATTTGACGCACGTCTGCCGCCTGATGAAAGAGAAGGTAAACTTCGTGCATGAAATTTACGGGCAGGGAAAATTCTTCTTCTCCGACCCGGAATCCTACGACGAAGGCGTGATCAAAAAGCGCTGGAACGAGCAGGCAAAAACGTTCATCACCGCGCTGAAAGATGCGTATGAAAAGCAAGACGTATGGACCGCCGCCGACCTGGAAGCCACGTTCAAATCCACCGCCGAAGCCACAGGCACCAATCCCGGCCACGTCATGCAGCTCTTCCGCGTGTGCGTGAGCGGAGCGGGCGGAGGGCCCGTGCTTTTCGAAATGGTGGAGCTGCTCGGGAAAGAAACGGTGGTGCGGCGGTTGAACGCAGCTTTGAAGACAATTCAATGATGTGCAAATGTGTCGATATGCAAATGTGCAGATGCACGCACAGCATAGTAATCATTGAACACAAAAGAACCTCATTTGCATATCTGCACATACGCACATCTGCACATTTCCAATGGGACTGATCCACGTCAACGGGATACGGGTTTACGCGTTTCACGGTTGTCTTCCCGAAGAGGCGAAGATCGGCGGTGAGTACGTGGTGGATGTGCGCATCGATGTGGACTTTTCGAAAGCGGCGGAAACGGACGAGCTGGAGGACACGGTGGATTATTGCGTGGTGCATGACGTGGTGAAGGCGGAAATGGCCGTCCGTTCGAAGCTCATCGAGCACGTAGCGCAACGCATCGTTGCGGCGTTGCGGAAAAATTACCCTGCGGTAAAAACGTTTTCGGTGACGGTGACGAAGATCGTTCCCCCGTTGAATGGCGCAGTAGACAGCGTGGCGGTGACGGTGGAAGGATGAATAGTAAACCCTTCGAGGGTTGCCGGTGCGCATGGCCGCGCGCAACCCTCGAAGGGTTTGCTATTTGTAAATTCCATGCGGGAGCTGCATGAAGCCATGCAGAAATAATAGGCCGTCGCCGGTTTACGGCATTCCCGCCGTTTTTATTACTTTTGTGTCCCCTGTAAAAGAAAGCATTGCAGGGGCGGTGTTCTTAAAATAGGGTCCTGTGGCCGAGTGGCTAGGCTCAGCTCTGCAAAAGCTGCTACAGCGGTTCGAATCCGCTCGGGACCTCTTCAATAACCCCTGGGGCTTTGGCTTTCGGGGGTTTTTTTTGTTGCCTGTATCGTGATCTTAAAGCATGATTATGGATGTAAAGAAAAAAGAAAAGCTGGCCGAGCTTCACCGTAAAATGATCGAGGAGATCCAGGATTTCGCGATCATCCTGCTCGATATTGACGGCACGATCCTGACCTGGAACAAAGGCGTGGAAAAAATAAAAGGATACACCGAAGACGAGATCCTTGACCAGAACTTCAGCATCTTTTACATGCCGCTCGACCGGCAGGAGGGATTGCCGCAGAAGCTGATCGACCTGGCGAAACGGGAAGGGCGGGCAAGGCACATCGGCCGGCGCGTGCGCAAAGACGGCTCCGTTTTCTGGGGCAACATCGTCATCACCGCGCTGCACGACGACAAGGGGGACGTGATCGGCTTTACCAAGCTGACCCGCGAGCTGCGCGACCACGAGATGGAATAGCCGCGCATCCCTCAAAAGAAAAACCAAAGCACAAAATCCAAATCCCAAACTTCAATAAAATCATTGGTTTGAAAGATGCATCGACAAACCTTTGGGATCTGGGTTTTTGGTTTTGGAATTTTGAGATGCGCTTTCAGTAGCCTTCGTTGACCATGTACACCGCATCCTGGTGTACCGCCTCATCCAGGGGAATTTTCTTTTCAATCGCTTTTTTCCGGATCTGCTCCATCCACGACGGGTCGCTGCGGATCGCCCGCTCCATTTCCCGGATCTTGCGTTCCCGCTCGGAATTGTCGACCGGCCGCACTGCAGCGGAAAGGTATTCCCAGCCGGCCTGTCCCAGGTTCGGGTCCGTCACGATCACCATGATCACGTCGTATTTCCGCGTTTCCGTGTAGCGGTCGATGTTGGTGATGTCCTCATCCGGGCGGCCGTCGGAATGCGAAGCGATTTTGTTGTAATACCAGAAATCGATCGTGCTGAATACGTTGTCGCGGATGCCCATGTCCCACAGGCTCCAGAAATAGCTGTCGCCGATGGCCAGCATGCGCGGGCGTACGCGGCCTGCCGTGTCCTCGAACGTGTATTTCGGGTACGCCATTTCCAGGGAACGGACCGGGAAGAAAAGGTTCATCGTTTTTCCCATGTCGTCGTCGGGATCGCGCGGAATGTCGGTGAACGTGAGCTTCCCCATCTGCAGCCCCGGCATGTCGATCTGCCGTTTGCGCTCCAGCCAGCGGATGATGGAATCGCCCGCCAGCGTTGAGGCGTAGCGGCTCCAGTGAACGCCGGACGGGTGGTAGACCGGGTATTTCAGCTGTTGCCTGTTCTTCACGAAATAATCGTTGAAGTCGATCACGTTCACCTCCAGCGAATCGGCGAGCGCGGTGAACACTTTGTAGTTCGTCATGCTGCCTTCTTTTGCATAAGCGCCGGGAAGATGTTCTGGAACGTAATACGTTTTGCTGGGCGCAATGACGAACAGGAACGTGATGCCTTCCTTCGCCAGCGAGTCCTGCAACGCTTTCATCTGCGCGGCCTGCAGGCGCAGCTTCCGGTAGCCGGCAAAATTATCGCCCCGCCAGGCTTTGAGGTAATTGATCTCGTAGAGGTAGTCGTTCTTGCCGGCATACACGTCTTTTACGTTCGTGTTCCTGAACAGCGCGTATTCCGCCTGGTTGTGACCTTTGACCAGCACGGTGCGGAACCCGAAATTTTCGGTCAGGTATTTATCCGCGCTGTCCTGGAATTTACCGGAGAACCAATTCTCCTTCGTCAGTGCCGGCTCTTTCGCCGGTATGAACGCGCCGGCCAGCGGTTTGAATGTGAACAGGTGAAATTTTTCCTGCACCATCGGCAGGAAAAGCACCACCAGGATGGCGACCAGCAAAATCGTTGTCGTTCGTTTCCCGGCTGCCATCAGAATCGGAAATAAATAAAAGGGTTGAACGAGCTTGTCGCTACGTAGGAAAGCGAAAAGAGGAACAGCGCCAGCGAAACCCCTGTGAGCAGGATAAAGCCGGGATTTCCCGCGCGTTCGCCCGAATAAAAGAATTGCTGGATGCGCGGCCCGCCCGGCAGCAGGCAGAAGAGCGAGAAAAATGCGGCAAGCGCAAGCGTGATCGCCAGCTGGCGGTAATGCATGTATTCGAAGCTGCCCGGCGCCCCGGCGAACATGGCTTTGATGTAACGGAACGCCTCGCCCACGTGCTCATTCCGGAACATCACCCAGCCGAGCACGACGATGAAAAATGTAAAGCCGATCCGGAAAACACGCCCGAGACGCGCCGTGAACTTCAGCAGGAACACACGTTCGAGCACGAGAAAAAGTCCATGCCATGCGCCCCAGATCACGAAGTTCCAGGAAGCGCCATGCCACAGGCCGGAAAGCAGGAACACGACGACGAGGTTGAAATACATGCGGCGCGCATTCACCTGGTTTCCGCCGAGCGGGATGTAGAGGTAATTTTTCATCCATGCGCCGAGTGTCATGTGCCAGCGTCTCCAGAAATCGGTGATGCTTTCCGCGATGTACGGGTTGTTGAAATTTTCGGGGAACCGGAAACCGAACATGCGCCCCAGCCCGATCGCCATGTCGGAATAGCCGGAAAAGTCGAAGTAGATCTGGAACGTGTACGAGATTGCCGCCAGCCATGCCACGCCGGTGGAAATGGCGGCCGGGTCGAGGCCCGGCATGTGCAGCTCTTCGTTGCCGTACACCGTATCTGCATAGGAGCCGACCATGTTGGCGATCAGCATCTTTTTCGCCAGGCCGATGCAGAAACGCACAAAACCAAGGATGCGCCCGTCGGCCGAATCCGGCCGGTTCTGCGGGTCGAGCTGGCCGGCGATCTCGTGGTAGCGGATGATCGGGCCGGCGATGAGCTTCGGGAAAAGAATGATGTAAAGAAGGTAGTCGCCGAATTTCTTTTGCGGCGCGTGAACGCCCCGGTACACGTCCACCACGTACGTCATCGTTTCGAACGTGTAGAACGAAATGCCGATGGGCAGCGCAAGTTTTGTCCATCCGATCGTTCCGCTCCCGAACACGGACAGCATCGCGTTCACATTCTCGACGAAGAAGTTCGAATATTTGAAATAAACGAGCAGCCCGAGATTGATGAGAATGGATAGCGCGAGGAAAAACCGCCGCTTTCGCCGCGCCGTGCTCCGGTACATTGCATTGACGAGCACAAAGTCGAGCAGCGTGGTGCCGAGAATGACGAAGATGAATTTCGGCGCGCCCCAGCTGTAAAACACAACGCTGGCCGCAAGCAGGACGGCATTCCTGAACTGCTTCGCCGCAATGAAGTAGAGCAGGAGCAGGGCCGGCAGGAAATAAACAAGGAAAACGGCGCTGCTGAAAACCACTGGGTTGTTGCTGGGCTGATCGGGGTAAAAATACCGAAATATAGCAGTCGCCGGCCGGGATGAAGAATTCCATCCGTCCGCTTTTTTGTGCATTCCATTGCCCAGAACCGCCAAAGCGTCCCCTGTTTTCCCCGTGCCAGAATTTCCCGCTGAGCATGAATTGATTTTCAAACCCGCTGAAAATGTTCCGCTTATTTTTTTGTTTCCTGTTTTCGTTTCTCTGGCATACGTTTTACACTGGAGATGAAGCTTCGTTTCCCCGGGGTAAAAAAATAATCCAGTATTCACCAACCAAACAAAACAGTAATGAGAAACTCAGGAAATTCCGGCAACGGCTCCCGTCGTTCAGGCAGGCGTGACTTCGCAACAATGGACCGCGAAGAGCAGCGTCGCATTTCAGGCATGGGCGGACGTTCGTCGCATAGCGGGCGTGGCCGCGACGAGGAAGATGAAGACGACGATCGCGGAAACCCGCGCGGAAGCAGCCGGCGCGGGTTCGCCGGCATGGACGAAGACGAGCACCGCGAAATTTCCCGCATGGGCGGAGAAGCGCGCCGGGGCCGCAGCAGCTATGACGAGGACGAATACGACGATCGCCGCAGCACAAGCAGCTGGGACGACGAAGGCGACTACGAAAGCGATCGCCGCAGCAGCGGTTATTCCTCTGCCTATGACGACGAAGGCGATTACGAAAGCGAACGCCGCGGTTTCGAATCCCGCTGGGATGATGAAGACGACGATCGCCGCAGCACAAGCAGCTGGGACGATTACGACGACGACCGTGGAAGCTCCCGCAGCCGGCGCGGATTTGCAGGCATGGATGAAGACGAGCGCCGCGAAATTTCCCGCATGGGCGGAGAAGCGCGCTGGGGCCGCAGCAGCCGCGACGAAGACGATTACGATGATCGCCGCAGCAGCTATGAAGAAGAGGAAGAAGACGAACGCGAAAGCTCGCGCAGCGGAAGAAGCCGTCGCGGGTACACAGCAATGGATCGCGACGATCAGCGCCGGCTGGCAGGTTCCGCCGGGCGTTCTTCCCGCAGTGGCTCTTCCCGCGGAAACGGCGGAGGCTCACGTGGCGGAAACGGAAACGGCGGTTCGCGCAGGACACGCACGTCATCCGGTCGCCGCGGGTTCGCAGCAATGGACCGCGAGGAGCAGCGCCGCATCGCAAGCCGCGGGGGACGCGCAGCACACCGCAGCGGAAACGCGCACGAGTGGGATTCCCGCGAAGCGCGCAGGGCAGGCCGCCTCGGCGGGCTCGCTTCCGGCGGACGCCGCGGACGGTAAAAAGATTGTTTTAAAAACAGGAACAGCGGTGCCTGGCGAGCCGCTGTTCCTGCCTTTTTATAAGAAGCTGTCAGGGAATTTTATTTTGCTTTGATTTTGTGCCAGGCGAGGCATGTTTTGAAGGCCATAGCGGAGCAGCTACGGTCAAAAAACATAACGAAGCATGGTGCGAAAAGGCGCGAAAGCATTAAAAAGAAAATTTCCTGACAGCTTCTGAAAAGAAGAAGGCCCGCCATCCTCCTAGCGAGCCTTTTCTCCGGCATTCTCCTCTATTCCGCCCGGCTTGTTTACCCTGCAGAGCTGCTCCACCTTACCGTATCCCAGGCGGCAACACACATGCAGGCTCCTTTGCTTCCGCGAACAGCACGTGTATTCCATTCTTCCACCAGCGACAATGGCTCATCGTTGCGGCTGGCAAGCGACTGCGTCAAATCCTCTTCCGTTCCGGGGAGCAGGATCACCGTTTCGATATAAGCCGATCCGAAAACTATATTTTTAAGGGCAAACCGGAAATTGTCCGGCGGCCCGGCCTTAACAAGGATATAGGCGTGCTCGCCTTGCGGGCAGGCCAGCATGCCGTCGGCCGTAAACGTGTAATCGCCGGCAGACGTTTTTGTTCCCGCCAGGAAAACATTCCGGCCCGGGATGATGAGGGCGACCTGGTAAACGTCAGACCCGGGATTGATCACATGCACGTTGAAAAACATGCGGCGCACATTTACCCCGCTCATCGGCCTGTTGCAGCTCATCCAGCCGAGCTTTGTCATGCTGAACGTATAGGCCGCCGTAAAGCCGGAACGCAGGTCGGGCTGGTCCCTGTAAATCAGGCGCGAAAAATTCAGGATCGCTTCGCTTCGCGCTTTATCGAGATCGGCCACCTGGTCTTCGTCGATGGGCTCTGCCTTGCACTGGCCTGTTTTTGCAAATTCGCGGAACAGTCGTGACAATGAGCAGCCGATGCGGTCCAGCGCGTCTGCGGCTTCGAGATCGCTTTTCCAGAGATCGCGGTTGGGATGGAGCGTGTAGCAGAACAGCACGCGGGTGTCGCAGGACTGGCGGATAAACTGCAGGCGCGAACGGAACTCGGCGGTGTCGATGTTCGTGTTCTTGAATACCGGGTCGTAAAGGTTCACGGACCCGACGTAATTGCCGTTGCCGCGGGAAAGCAGGGGAATGCTTTCGGGGCTTCCAACGGACGACCGCCAGACCAGCTTGTCGTCGCCGACCAGCAGCGGGCCTTTGACGGGAACGCCTTCGGGCAGGTAGGCCTCGAGTGAACCCTGGGGAACGCGGCGCAGCGAATCTTTTACCGTCTGCGGATTGACCCAGGCGAGGCTTCCGTCGGGCTGCATGATGCCTTCCCACGCTTCCATGCCTTCTTTTTTATTGACGGTGGGAATTTCGATGGAAAGGCATTTGCCGGGGGCAATGGAGAGCGCGTCGCCTTCTTCCGTGTAGGCGTTAACGTACAGCATGCCGCCGCTTTCGAGCGGGCCGTACTGGCTCATAGTGCCAAGGTTCATGCGGGTGACGTCGGCTTCGGTCAGGCCTTCCATCAGCTCGATGCGAACTTTGCCTTCCGGGGCTTTCCCGTTCGCGTCAATGAACGCATCTGCCGGAACAGCGACCATAATGCCGCTTTTCCCGACGATCACGCGCGCCACCTTCGGGTTCAGCGTGAACCGCTGGCGCATATCGCCCGGTACATCCTTTTTTGCCGTCCTTACGGTGAATGCGGGGGACGTATTCGGCTCGTCGGCGGTATTCATAATCGGGTCCTGTAACTTATTATTTCATGTACGTGCGCCGGGAGCTGCGCACGTACAATCATTCTGCTTCGTAAATTCGGGGGTTGATTTGCCTTTAATTCCACGACCCGGGAAAAGGTAACCCCCGACAACAAAATTTTTTTTTGATCACCTGCGGGTTACTTTTCAATCCACCGCGTAATTAACAAGCGTATGTCGGAATTTGCTACTGAACAGGAGTTCCTGGCGTCACTGGGTAGGGGGGATTCTTCGGCTTTCAGAAGACTCTACATACAGCATTTCAACATGGTCCGCTATTTCATCATCAACAATAGCGGAAACGAAGACGATGCACGCGATGTGTTCCAGGAAGTTGTCCTGACGCTTTTCGAGCAGCTTAACGCCGGCAAATTCGAGCAGCGGTCTTCCCTGAAAACCTGGATTTACGCCGTCTGCCGCAACAAATGGATGAAGCAGCTGGCCAAACGAAAAAAAAACGTGCGCCTGCTCGATTTCGAGAATTTCGAGGCGCTTGAAATACCGGAAGAAAGGATGGGGGGCGACGACCGTTCCAGGGATGTGCGAAAAAGCCTGGAACAGCTCGGCCTGCATTGCCGCCAGCTATTGCTCCTGTTCTACTATTTCCGGAAAAGCATGGACGAGATCGCCACCGACCTCGGCTACACGAATGCAGACAACGCGAAATCGCAAAAATATAAGTGCCTTCAGAAACTGAAAACCATTCATTTGTCGAGGAAATAACCACAAGCACCCAATGAGACAAGAACAGGAATACTCGCAGTTCGACCGATATCTTTCAGGCGACATGAGCCCGGAAGAGCTCGCGAACTTTCACAACTCGCTCAAGGCCGACCCCGCGATGCGGGAAGAGCTGGGCTGGATGGAATCCGCAGTGGGCGAGATCCGCGGAATGGGGCGCGGGCTTATGAAAGAGCGCGTGAATGCCATCGCCCTCCTGATTCCCGACATGGCGCTGGATCCTTACAAACCCGCTCTCACGCCAAGGGCCCCGGGATTTTTCGGCAAATGGTGGCCTGTGATCACCGCCACCGCGGCAGCCATCGCGATCGCCACCTGGTTCTTCCTGCCCGGCGATGAAAAACCGCAGACCCGCCCTGCGCCGGAATCACTGCCGCAGCCGGCAGCGCCCCCCGTCACCGATACGACAGACCACAGCACCGGCAATGTTGCCGACACTTCAAAACCGGTTGTCGTGAAGCTGACCCCGCCGCCACCACCACCACCGCCGGTCGATAATTGCCATTCATTCCCGGTAACCGCTTATTTCTTTTTGCCGCAGGAAAAAACGTGGGCCAAAGGCGAACAGCTCGCACTCGAGCTTTGCCCGAGGGAAAAAGCCGCAGCAAACTATTCGTTTACCGGCGCCGGCATCTCGCTTTCCGCAAATTACACCGACACCACCGGCCTGCGCCTCTCCGGCACCGGCGACACGCTGTACCTGACAGACAGCAGGCCCGGCTATTTCCTGCTGGTGAAAGGAAAAACATCGGAGCCGCTGGTGCGCAAAGCGCGGAAAAACATCAACCCGAGTATCGGCATCAAGCCGGATAAGCCGTAGCGCGATTGTCCAGGGTTGTTGGTTGTCTTGGGTTGTCGGTCTGACCCCAAGGACTTTGTGTCTAAAACAGACAACCAAGGCGGCGAAGCCGCGTACCGACAGCTCCTGACAACCGACAACCGTTTTCAGTATCTTGGCGGGACTTCCCGTGCAGGATCTTGCCGAACATAAAAAACCCCTTCACTTCGTGCCGCTGGATACGCTGCGTTTTTTCGCGGCGATGATGGTGGTGTTCCACCACGTGTTCGACGGGTGGATCGGGTGGTACCGCATTCCCGGAAAGTTGTCAGATGGGGCCGGCGGATGGTCGGAAACGGGCGAGATCGTCAATCGCGTTTCGGCGAATGCGGTGTTTGGTGTCGACATGTTTTTCCTCATCAGCGGGTTTCTCATCACCTACCTGTTGCTGAGGGAAAAAAACGATGCGGGAACGATCAATCTTCCGCGGTTTTACCTGCGCCGCATTCTCCGCATCTGGCCGCTTTATTTTTTCGTGGTGGCGATCACGCCCCTGATGGTGAGCTGGCTGAACACTTCTTCCGAGACACCGGAACCGGATTACCTGCCGACGGCGCTTTTTTACAACAATTTCCACACGATCAAAACCATGAGCTGGGATTTTCCCTTCGCTCATTTCTGGTCCATTTGCATCGAGGAGCATTTCTATCTCGTGTGGCCGCTGCTCGTGCTGCTCGTGCCGGTGCGGCGGCTGCCGCTGGTGCTGGTTTCGGTGATCGTGCTGAGCGTGGGCTTTCGCGCGTGGGCTTTTTATTACGCGGAGCACGCATGGTACCATCTTTACCTGAATACGCTGGCGCGCATCGACGTGATGGCGATCGGCGGGCTGGGCGCCTGGTTCTATTTCCGCCGGCCGGTGACGTTCCGGTTGCCGGGATATGTGCGCGTGGCCGCATTCGGGGCGCTCGTGACCCTGTTCCTTGTCGACGGCTATAACCAATGGCTCAACGTGGCTGAGGCGTGCGGGAAAAAATACATTTACGTCGGCTTGTCGGGACTGCTGATGGCGCATTATCTCTTCAGCCCCACCGCGCTTTTCCGCTTCGGCCCGAAGCATGTATTCACCTATCTCGGGCGCTGCAGCTACGGCATTTACATCTGGGGAAATATCCTTGTGCCGCTCGTGGTGACAAAATTCATGTGGCGTTTTTTCCCGCTGGGCAACACATACGTGTACTGGCTGGTGATGATCTTCGGCACGATCGGCGCGGCTGTGATGAGCTACGAGCTGCTTGAAAAGCCCTTCCTGAAATTGAAGTCCCGCTTCGCCGTGATCAAAACCCGCGTTTAGAAAAACAAAAAAGCCCAAACAGACAAATCCCAGATCTCGGCCATTGAGATTTGGGATTTGTCTGTTTGTTTTTTTGAGTTTTTACCTGGGCCCTCCTTTCGGAAAAAGGTCCATCTGCGGATGCTTCTTTCGTTTCTCCCGCAGCTTTTTCTGCTTGCGTTCGTTTTTCGCGGAATTGCGTTTTTCTTTGGTGGCCGCGTCGTTTTTCCCCTGCTGCTTTTTCCGGAAGATCCGCCATTTCTTCTCCACCTTCGTCAGGTCGCGCTGTTTTTTCTTCCCCTTTTCCGCCTTCTTCGCCGAACGTTTCTCCTGTCGTGTTTTCTGCTTAAACCCGTCCTGCGCTTTCGACGCGCGTTTCCTGCGTTTGAAAAAATGCGGATCCTTCGCCGTGTTCTGCCCTTGTCCTTCCTCCGCGCCCCCGCTGTTGTTCACGCCCGAACAGGAAACCGCCGTCCGCGGCTCCACGCAAGCGCCAAAGGCAAAAACGATTGCCAGCAATACGGCGAAAAAGGCTTTCACTACGGAAAGTTACGGCAGACTTCGATACGCCCTTCGGGCTACGCAGTGCGCATATCGAATCCTACCCGACCAGCGTCCCGCTGTTCGTCAGCAACTCCGCGCCCACCACGTCCTCGAGGTTGATCATCATGCCGATGGAATTGCCGCGGCTGCGGTTGAAGCGCTCGCCCAGGCTTGCGAAATAATAGGAATTCTGTCCCGGCTGGGGTTTTTCCCAGATCACACCGAACACTTCCTTTCCGGACTTCAGCCGGAAACGACAGGGTTGGTCATTGAACGCCATGAATTCGGCGCGGGTCATGGGGAAGGGTCTTTTCTCAAAGTTCAGGAATAAAACGCCGAAACACCAGTTCAGGTTGCGTTGACTTTTGAACAGGCGGGCGGTTTTGTTAATTACAATTAACAATGCGGCGGGAATTTGCCGCTTCGGGGGGGAACGGGACGGGGGACGAAAGGGACGAGGGACGAAGAACTCAAACGTCCCCCGCCCCTCGTCCCATTCCGTCCCTTTTCCAGGCGGAGGGAATTTTTGTCTTACACCCCCGTTTCAGTGGTGGCCTTGGCCAGTCCTTCGAGGTCGCGGTCGAATAAGTAGGTGCCGCTCTTGTCGCCGCCGATGAGCTTGAGCTTGTCGAGCACGCGGCGGGCGAGGGCTTCTTCTTCGATCTGCTCGGAGACGTACCACTGCAGGAAGTTGTGCGTGGTGTAATCGCGTTCCTTCAGGCAGATGTCGACAAGCTTGTTGATCTCGTTGGTGACTTTGATCTCGTGGTTCAGCACCTCTTCGAAGATGGCGTGAACGGATTTGAATTTCTTCGGCGGCTCGCCCAGGGAAGGGACAACGCCGTGACCGCCGCGCTCATTGACGAACTTGACCAGCTTGAGCATGTGCATGCGCTCCTCGTCGGAATGCTTGTAGAGGAATGCGGCAACGCCGTTCATGCCCTGCGTTTCGGCCCAGGAAGCCATCGCGAGATAATACTGGGAAGAATTGCCTTCCAGCTCAATCTGTTCGTTGAGCGCCTTTTCGATTTTCGGAGAGATCATGAAGCAAAAGTAAATAAGTAATCGGGTAAATGGTAATTGGGAGCCGTACATTGATCTTTGCCATTTTCCCGCTACAATTTACTCATTTGAAAATGCGCGCCGGATTACGGTACTTTACGGCAAACATTTCCGCTATGAAAAAAATCTCCCTCCTTCTTCCGCTTGCTTTTGCATTGCTGCTTTCTTCCTGCAGCATGCTCGACAACTTCGGCATCGAAAAGCGCCGGTACAACAAAGGCTTTTACGTTCACAAAAGCGAAAACCGCAACGCGGGGCCGGCAGCACAACCGGCAGCAACCGTAGCCGCGCCGGAACAGGCCGTTTACACCGCGCCCGCACCGCAAACAAAGGAACCTGTCAGCACCACTACCGCCACGCCTGCGCATTCCGCCCCCGAGGCACAGCAAGCCGCACCGCCGCAGGACAACAATGGCCGCCCGGATGCGCCTGTTGAAAAAACACCGGGCGAAACAGCTTATGCTCCCGCAGAAAATGTCGCGCAACCGGCAGCTGACAGTCCTGCACCTGCAGGCGGGGACACCGAACTGATCATTCTCGTGATCCTCGCCATCCTGCTTTCCCCGCTTGCCGTGTGGCTGAAAGAAGGCGCGTCGACGCGGTTCTGGATCGACCTTATCTGCTGGATCCTCGGGGGCGGACTGTTCTTTTCCCCGTTCTTCTACGGCGGCCTGCTGCTGCTCTTTGCGATCGTGTTCGCCGTGCTGATCGTGCTCGATGTGATCTAGCCGGTTTTTTACTTTCCCCGCTGAGAGCTCCGTTTCCCGGGGCTCTCTTTTTTTTTGCGCGTGGCAAACAATTTGTCTCCCAGAGTGCAGCTGCCGATAACCTAAATTCTATTTCTTATGAAAACAATTACCTGTTTTCTTTTATTCGCTGCAGCGCTTGTTCTCCCGTCCTGCAGCATGTTCGACAACGTGCGCATCGAGAAGCGGCACTATGGAAAAGGGTTTTACGTAAGCGTGAACGGCCGGCACGCCGACGCGCATTCGCCGGCAACAACCGGGGCTCCCGAAACACCGGCGCCTGCTGAAAACGATGCAGCGGTTAAGGAAAATAATGCTCCGGCTGAGCAAAATTCTCCACAGCCTGCCGTCGCTGCAACGTCTTCGCCGGCATCTCCGGCCGCCGAAGAAGAAAATAATTCGCTGAACGGATCTTCTTCGGGGAAAGCGGAAGCTGTTGAAGAAAAAGAAGCGTTCGCCCCGGTGAAAAAAATGAAGGAGGTCACGCGCCAGGCCGCAGAAACGGTAAAAGCGCGACCGCACGATGAAGAAGACGTGCTGATCCTTGTGCTGCTCGTCATCCTTGCCATTATTCTTCCCCCGCTTGCCGTGCTCCTGAAAGACGGGCTGGGCGTTCATTTCCTGCTCAACCTCATCTTCTGGCTGCTCGGCTTCGGCTTCATCCTCATTATCCCGGGAGGATACATATACCTGGGCATATTTGGCCTTATCGCCATTGTCCACGCGCTGCTGGTGGTGTTGGATGTGATCTGATTTTTTGCAAAACAGCAGCCACGGCGGCCCGGGAATTTTCCCGGTGCCGCCGTTTCTTTGAAGTGGATTTGCCCCTCGATGATTCAAAGATTCAATCGCTGTCACTAACGTGACAAGCTATTCAAAGATTCAACGATTAAGGAAGTCTACATTAATCTTTGAATAGCGAAGCGTTTGAATAGCGAAGTCCCGAGACTTCGGGACGAGCGATTGAATCTTTGAATAATCAGGGCAGCAATTTTTCTACTTAATTCCTTTTCGTTCCCGCCAGAGCTGGTTGAAGGATTTCTGGGAAACGGCGGGAAGTTCGCGGCGCTCGCCCCAGGATTTGCGGAAGAACTGGCGGAGCATGAAATTCTTCAGCTTCGGGCCGCCTTTGTCCATCTTGCCACGTTTGAGCATCGCGCTTTTCCAGAAGAACCACATCATGTTCTCCGTTTTTGTGACGTGCCCGGCCGCAACGGAATCCCGGCGGTTGAACAGGAAAAGCTTGTGCAGATCGATCTTCACCGGGCACACTTCCGTGCAGCGCCCGCAGACCGGCGTGGCAAAGCTGAGGTGACGGTACTCCGCCATGTTTCCCATGTTCGGCATCAGCGCCGATCCGATGGGCCCGCTGTAAACGGATCCGTACGCGTGTCCGCCCACGCCTTCGTATACGGGGCAGGCGTTGAGGCATGCCCCGCAGCGGATGCAGCCCAGCGCGCGGCGCTGCTCGGTCTGCGCCAGCACGTTGGTGCGGCCGTTGTCGAGCAGCACAACGTAGAGCTCTTCGGGACCGTCGGTTTCCCCGGCCTGTTTCGGGCCGGTAATGACGGAATTGTACACGGTGACTTGTTGCCCGGTGCCGTTCGTAGCCAACAACGGCCAGAACAGGTCGAGATCGTTGAGCGAGGGAATGATCTTTTCGATGGACGTGACAACGATGTGCACTTTGGGAAATGCCATCGACATAAATGCGTTGCCTTCGTTCTCGCACACGGAGACGCCCCCGGTATCGGCCACCAGGAAATTCGCGCCGGTGATGCCTGCGCCGGCCTCGCGGTATTTCCCGCGCATGTGCTCGCGTGTCCACGTTACGATCTGCTGCGGTGTGAGATCTGCCGGCGTTCCTTGTTTATCGTGGAACAGCTGGGCGATCTCTTCCTTCGATTTGTGCATGGCTGGCGTAACGATGTGGTACGGCGGCTCCCCGGCCAGCTGCTGGATGTATTCGCCAAGATCGGTTTCCAGCGATTCAATGTTTTCCTTCCGGAGATACTCGTTCAGCCCGATCTCTTCCGTCACCATCGACTTCGATTTCACAACGGCCGTGACACCGGAGCGTTTCAGCACCTGGGCGATCTCGCGGTTGGCTTCGGCGGCGTCCTGCGCCCAGATCACTTTTCCACCGCGGCGGATGAAATTCGCTTCAAACTCGATGAGGTATTTATCGAGGTTCTCGATCACCTTGTTGCGCAGGCCGGCGGCGCGGGTGCGTGCAAGCTCGTAGTTGCTGTACTGCAGCTTTCCCTGCACGACTTTCTTTTCGTACTGGGCGATGTTGTGCTGCAGCGTCTGCCGGTGCGCGGCGTCGAACACGTTCTTTTCTGCTTCGGTCTGAAAAAGCGTTGCCGCGTCCATGCTATTTTTCTTTTTTGTCGACGACGATGCGCTTGTCGCGGTTGACGAGCTCCCACGCGGTGTGGAAAACGAGCCTCGTGCGAACGGCCATGAGCGGGTAAATGATCTTCGATACTTCGTCGGTTTCCTTGTGGTAATCGGCATGCACGCCGTTGAAGAAAAAGGCCACGGGAATTCCGTTCTTCGCGAAATTGTAATGGTCGGAACGGTAATAGAACATGTTCGGATCGTTTGGCGCGTCGTAACGGTAATCCAATTTCAGCTTCGTGAAATTCGCGTTCGCCTCTTCGTTGATCTGTTTCAGCTCGCTGCTCAATTTTTCAGACCCGATGACGTACACGAAAGCGGAATCGCCGATGTGCGCCTCGTCGATGCGGCCGATCATGTCGATGTTCAGGTTGCACACGGTGTTCTTCAGCGGGAAAACCGGGTGTTTTGTGTACCATTTGGAACCGAGCAGGCCTTTTTCTTCGCCTGTAACGGTCATGAATAAAATGCTGCGGCGCGGGCCGTGACCGTTCTTCTTCGCCTGTGCGAACGCCTGCGCCAGCTCGATCACCGCAACCGTTCCCGAGCCGTCGTCGTCAGCGCCGTTGAATACCACTTCGCCTTCTTTCCCGAGATGGTCGTAATGCGCGGTGATGACGATGAGCTCGTCTTTCAGGTCGGAACCTTCGAGATAGCCGAGCACGTTTTCGGAATGAATGACCGTTCCCGGTCGCGTGATGTCGATCGTTACGGGAAGCGTGAACGCGACCGGCGGCGCTTTCTTTTTCTTCGCGGCCGCGGCGATGATCTTGTCGACGTTTTTCTTTTGCTTTCCCGCCGCGAGCAGCTCGTCGGCCATCGCTTTGCTGATGTAGATCACCGGCATGGGTTTTTGCCCGGAGGAAATTTCGATCGTCATTTCCTCGTGCAGCTCCAGCGTCGGCGATTCGATGGCGTGCGCATTATCCTTCAGCGCTTTTTCAAAATCGGGCCACACGATGAACAACGCAGCGGCGCCTTGTTTGCGGGCCTCGCCGATCTTCAGCCGGCGCTGCGTGGTCCAGGACGATTTCTTTTTGGTGCCGGTGATCTTCGAGTTGCCGTCTTTGTCCGTCGGCTCTTCCGCCAGCACCATGACCACTTTATCTTTCGCATTTACACCTTTGTAATCGTTGTAAATGCTGTCGCGGATGCCGTATCCCGCAAACACGAAACCTCCCGCTTTTATTTCCCCGTCTGTAATTCCGGAGGTGTAATAAAAATGTTCGCGGAATTGGTACGTTTTTCCGCCCGCCGCCACCGTTCCCGCGCCCGGGCGTTTGCTCATCAGCGGAACGTCCTGGTAATAACCGCCGCCGGGAAGTTCGGGAATGCCGAACGATTTGAATTGCGCGGCAATGTATTCAGCCGACATTTTCTGTCCTTTTTCGCCCGTCTCGCGCCCTTCGTAAGCGTCGGAAGCGAGAATGTCGAGATGGATTTTGAGATCGGATGCGGTGATCGTTTCGGCGTAAACCTTTTGAGGTTCGTTCGCCTGCCGCGCAAAAGAGAAAAACGTGATCGCGGATGCCGCGAGGAAAGCCGGGATAATTAAAGGACGCTTCATGTCTTACAAAGATAGACGAGCGCGCCCGGCGGCACGAATGCAGGAGAAAAGGTTTTGCACAGGGGAAATGTTAATTGCGCGCCGCTGTCACCGGCGGATATACGGCAGCGTGTGTGTCACACCGGAAGCCGTTTCCACAACCACGGAATAAACGCCTGCGGAAAGCCCGTAACGTTCGAGATCGCTCACCGGCGACACGACATTCGACTCCGCAGCCACCAGGCGCCCGGCAGCATCCACGATGCGGAAGCTGTATGCCGTTTCATTTTCCACGACCAGCTTCGTGTTGCCCGCTGCCGGGTTCGGAAAAAGCGAAATGTTCCCCGGCGCGGCATTCTCTTCAACACCTACCGTTGCGAGCAGGAATGAAATATCCTCCATGGCTGCGCTTTCGGAATAGCCGAGCCAGTCGTATCTGGCGAACACCATGCCGTCCGGCGCCAGCAGGTAGGCATTGTTGGGTGCGGGACCGAAAAGTTGCCAGTATTCGTTTCCGGGACCGTCGAGGTACATGGGGATCTGTACCGGGGAGCCGTCCTGGAATGTCACGGCCAGGTCTTTTCGCTCGCCGTATGTCGCCGGCTGATCGAGCAAAATGCTGTCCTGGTAATTGGCCGCTGTCACCCAGGTGCTGTCGGCGTAAGGAGAAATGTGCGGCGCCCGCGGATGCGCTTCGAGCTGGTAGACGACGACGATATTGATCTGCGAATTGTACAGGTAATGGATATCCGGCAGCACGTTCGCCAGGCAATGCCTCGAAACCGGGCAGGTAAGCGAAACGGAAACCAGCAATACCGGTTTGCCGTCGGAAAGAATAGCGCTCAGCTGTCCGGCCACATCGGCCGTATCATACAACGTAAAGTCGGGAACGATCTCTCCCACCTGGAAACCGACCTGGCCGAAATTGCCGCCGGTATATGAAATGAAAGGCTGAATGGAATCACCGTCTGCCGGGAGAATCCCGTTATTAATGGAATAGGGAAGTACCTGTGCCGACAGGCAAAAGGAGAGCAACGAAAAGAAAATGACCGCCGCCTTTTTCATAAGGAGTTGCAAGATAACGTTTTCCCGCAGGCGGCAACGTGACCGCTAAACGCTACTCCTTTACATGCAAGGAATTTTGTCCACCCGTTTTCCGTGCCTTCCTCCTTCAAATGACGTTTCCATAAAGACGTCGGCGCAGGCGAGGGCCTCTTCTGTGCTGATGAAGCGGGCCGGGAGCGAAAGAATATTCGCGTCGTTATGCTGGCGGGCCAGCTTTGCCACTTCGCGGTTCCAGCAGACGGCCGCGCGCACGCCACGGTGCTTGTTGGCCGCCATGCTGATGCCGTTGGCCGATCCGCAGATCAGCACCCCGAAATTCGCCGCGCCGTTCTCCACCGCTTCGGCTACCGGGTGCGCAAAATCGGGGTAATCGACGCTTTCCTCCGAATGCGCCCCGAAATCCTGGACGGTATGTCCTTTTGAACGAAGATGTTCCGCCACAGCTGTTTTCAGCTGAAACCCGGCATGATCGGCGCCAATGGCAATGGTAAGTGACATGGATGTGTATTTTTACAAAGATAGGGGAGGAGGGGAGAATGGAGGGAGGAGGGGGGGAGTATTTATTGAAGTGTTCCTTTCTTATTTAAGTCATTAATAAAGTCATCATTTTCAAAAACGCAATGACGTTCGTCATATCAGCAAAGACTATCAACATTGCAAGCTTTGTCTATAAAAAATCGCCTTGTTAATCAATACGTTAGCATGCCGATTTTCAACATAAAAACTGTTTACAACGCCGATCATTGGTTATTAAATCGGATGAAATTATTCTTGCTTTTCCCGATCCGGTTTCGCCTTAGTATAAAAAGCACAGGAACCTACGATTGTGAAAAAAATGAAAGGGAGAAGAAACAAACAAAAACCTCACGAACTTTGTATGGAAAAAGATCAACAATGGTTATTCACACCGGCAATTCACAGCCTGTTGATAACCAAAAAATAACCCGCACACTCAACCACTTACCAAAAAACCCCTGTTCAAATCCTGTTGCTTCGTTTTAATAAATCGACAACACAAGCATTCGTGGAACTTTTTCTACACAGTTTGAACAAGCTAATAGTAGTAGTAGTTTTTATTTAAAAAAGATATATAATGTATAAGGCAAATAAGGACGCAGCGGAAATCGACGATACGGAGATCGACCTTTTCTCAGCAATTGAAAAGCTGAAAAAAGAAAAAAATGCCGTCATCCTCGCCCACTATTACCAGGAGAACGATATTCAGGATGTTGCCGACTTCATCGGCGACAGTCTCGGGCTTGCGCAGCAGGCCGCAAAAACGAAAGCCGACATCATCGTTTTCGCCGGCGTGCACTTCATGGCGGAAACGGCCAAGATCCTCAACCCCGGCAAAAAAGTCCTGCTGCCCGATCTCCGCGCCGGCTGCTCCCTGGCCGATTCCTGTCCCCCGGACAAGTTCGCCGCCTTCAAAGCTGCGCACCCGGGCCACATCGTCATCACCTACATCAACTGCACGGCTGAGATCAAAGCGCTTTCCGACATCATCTGCACGTCAAGCAACGCCGAGCAGATCGTGCGCAGCCTTCCGCCCGACCAGAAGATCATTTTCGCGCCGGACAAGAACCTGGGGAAATACATCATGAAAAAAACGGGGCGCGACATGGCGCTGTGGGACGGTTCCTGCATGGTGCATGAAATTTTTTCGCTGGAGAAGATTACCCGCCTCAAGGCAAAGCACCCGGACGCAAAATTCATCGCGCATCCCGAATGCGAGGAAGCCGTGCTGCAGCTGGCGGATTTCATCGGCTCCACGACCGCGCTGCTGAACTACACCAAAACCGACAGCGCGCAGACCTACATCGTGGGTACGGAAACCGGCATCATGCACCAGATGGAAAAAGAATCACCCGGGAAAACCTTTATTCCCGCGCCTCCCACCAACAGCTGCGCCTGCAACGAATGCCCGCACATGAAGCTGAACACGCTTGAAAAGCTGTACCAGTGCCTGCGCGACGAAAAACCGGAGATCACCATGCCGGAAGAATTGCGGGTAAAAGCGGAAATGCCGATCCGGAAGATGTTAGATATTTCAAAACAGTTGGGATTAATCAAGTAGCGACACGAGGCTTCGTGTCGCTACTTGACCAGCCCAGGGAAGGAATATTTACCCTTTTCAACATCAAAAAAGGCCGTTGAAAAGCCGTATATTTGTTAGAACTGAAATTCTTTTACCTGCATTGCAGAACTGCTTTGCTTTTTTCAGACCCAGGAGATTTATCATGATGCGTTTCGCTTTTTTAATACTGTTTATTTCCGGAATTATTTTCCCTGCTTTTGTTCATGCACAGCCCGGCGGTCAGCAACCGAACAATCCGAACGGGTACAATAAATTCTACTACGAGAACGGGAAACTTTCCAGCGAAGGACCCATGCGCGACGGCAAACCCGACGGCTACTGGAAAACGTACCACATGAACGGCAAAATCAAGTCGGAAGGAAACCGCAAGAACTTCGAGCTCGACAGTACCTGGAAATTTTACAACGACCAGGGAAAGCTCACGTTCGAATACACGTATCGCGACGGGAAAAAGAACGGTCCGCTACGCACCTACAACACCGAAGGCTGGGTGGAAACGGAAGACATGTTCGTCAACAACATGAAGCAGGGCACGACGAAAACGTTTTTCAAAGGCGGTAAAGTGCAGAAGACGATCCCGTTCGTGGAAGGGCGCGAAGAAGGAAAAGGTTTTGAATACGACACCAGCGGAACCATCATCGGCATCACGGAATACAAAGCCGGGTTCATCAAAAGCAGCGAACGCCTCAACCGCCGCGATGCGAACGGGCTGAAGCAGGGAACGTGGAAAGAATTCTGGCCGAACGGGAAAGTCAAAACGGAAGCGTATTACATGGCCGATAAAAAACACGGCTATTACAAAGAGTTCAACGAGTTCGGAAACCTGGTCAACATCACCAAGTGGGACAATGGCGTGCTCGTGAAAAATCCGCCCGAGCTGGCGAAGATCGAAACGCGCATCACTTATCACCCGAACGGCCGCCCGAAGGAGATCGGTAATTACAAAGACAGCGTGCCCGAAGGCGTGTTCCGCATTTACGACACCACCGGAACCATCGTTGCCGCGGAAGTTTACAAAGACGGCATTCTCATCGGCGAAGGCGTTTACGATGCTGCCGGCCGCGAACAAGGCCACTGGAAAGAATATTACGAAACCGGCGAGATCAAAGGCGAAGGCGATTACAAAGACGGCGTTCGCGTGGGGCAATGGAAATTCATTTACCAGGATGGAAAAACGGATCAGATCGGGAAGTACGATCAGAAAGGCCGTCCGGTCGGCACATGGAAATGGTATTATGAAAACGGGCAGATGCTGCGCGAAGAAGCCTATACCGACGGTTTGCGCAACGGCACGATGACCGAGTACGACGAGGACGGGAACATCATCACGCAGGGCGAATACATCGACGGACTCAAGGAAGGCCATTGGTTTTTCCAGATCGACGATTACCGGGAAGAAGGCGATTACACCGCGGGCGAACGCAACGGCACGTGGAAGCACACATACACCTCCAACGGCAAGCCGCGTTTTGAAGGCGTGTTCATCAATGGCGTACCCGACGGAGAACAAACCTGGTGGCACGAGAACGGGAAAGTGTGGCAGAAAGGAAAATTCATTTACGGCCGCAAGGAAGACGACTGGCGCTACTTCGACGAAGAAGGAATGCTCATCCTCACGATCACCTACAAAGACGACGTGGAGATCAAATTCGACGGCGTGAAAGTGAAGCTGGAAGAACCGAAAGGAAATGACGACCGGCAGTAACACAGTTCCCCGACCGTGACAAACAACTATTCTTCCTGGACAAAACAAGACCTGATCGATGAGATCGGGAAGCTTGAGCGCCGGATCGGTCGTTTCGAAACCACGGACATTACTTATCGCCCCGACGTCAAGGTCGATTTCAACGACAAGCTTTTTACCTCCGACGAGCAGCTGGTGAACGCCGTGCTGGCGCGCATCGAGGAATTCGTGTACTACGTCGAGATCCATCCCGACGGAACAAAAACGGTGCGCTATGTCGGGCCGCAGATCGACAAAACGCTCGGTGTTACCCGCGAAGAATATACCGACAACGCAGTCGCCCTGATCGACTGCTGTCATCCCGACGACCTTCCCGGCGTTTATGAAACGGCCCGCCGGCTGCGCGTGGAGAAAAAACCGCAAACATTCATTTACCGGTTTTTACACAGGGAAAAAGGTCAATACACCTGGATCGAGGAAACCGTTTATCCACAGTTCGACGCGCACGGGCGCTACAGCGCCAACCTCGGCATCATCCGCAACGTCACCCAGCGCCTCGAAGCGGAAAATGCGCTGCGCGAAAGCCGTTCCGCCCTCGAAACCGTGCTCAACACGATCGACGAGGCGGTGTACCACATCGACCTGCGGAAGGAAGCGGGACAACGCATCAAATTCGTCAGCGAAAGCATCGAAGCCATCTTCGGTATCCCGAAAGAAACGTTCCTGCTCGATAAAAATGTTTTCCTGGAATATTACCACCCGGAAGATCTCGAGCGGATCCGCAAAACGTCGGAAGAGCTGGAGACCGACAAAGCGCCCAAGAATTATTATTACCGCTTCCGCCACCCGGGGACCGGCGAATACATCTGGATCGAGGAGCGTGTTACACCCGGCTTCGACGAGAACGGGAAGCTGTTCGAAATTTTCGGCGTGGCGCGCGACGTGACCGAGCGCAAGAGCGCCGAAGAAAAGCTGAAAGAAAGCGAAGAACGTTTCCGCGTGCTGGCGCAGAATGCCAGCGACATGATCTACCGCTATCGGTTTTCACCCTACCCGCATTACGAATTCGTCAGCAGCTCCGCCGAAACGATCACCGGCTACACGCCCGAAGAATTTTATACCGATCCCGACCTTGGCGTGAAGATCGTCCACCCCGACGATGTCGAAAAAATGTACCAGGCCACGGAGAAAATGCTTGCCGGTGTTTCGGAAGACATGGGCCCGCTCGTATTCCGCAACATCCGCAAAGACGGCACGGAGATCTGGACCGAAACGCGCACCCGGCTCGTGTACGACGCGCACGGCAAGCTGCAGGCCATCGACGGCATCACGCGCGACATCACCGCGCGAAAACAGTTCGAACTCGAGCTCATCGAAAGCCGGGAAAGCTACAAGACGCTTATCCAGCAAAACCCCGACGGCATCATCATTTCAAGGTTCGACCAGGAAATAATATTCGCCAACCAGGCCGCTCTCGATATTTCAGGCATCAGAAGCGAAGAAGAGCTGATCGGCCACAAGCTGCTGGATTTCCTTTCTCCCGAACAGCGCGAACGTTCGGCCGGCCGCATCAAAGAGATCATCGCGGGGAAGCCGGTTCCGTTCGAAGTGATCCGCATCCAGCACGCCGACGGGAAAATCGTGGAAGCTGAATCGCGGCCCAGCCTGTACAGCTATCTCGGCAAGCCCGCCATCCTCGTGTTCCTGCGGAACATCACCGCCGAGCGCAGGCTCGAAAAGGAACAGCTGCGCGCGCAGCTTGCCGAAGAAACGAACCTTCGACTCCAGGAAGAGATCGATATCCGCAACCGCGCCGAGAAAGAGCTTTCCGCCACGCAAAAAAACCTTCGCCTGCTCATCGACAGCTCGATCGACATGATCTGCGCGTCGGACCGTGACGGGCGCATTACCGAATTCAACAAAGCCGCGCAGCAGACGTTCGGTTACAGCTCAGAGGAAGTGCTCGGCAAGCACGTGACCTTCCTCTACGAAAACCCGGCGCAGCGCATGGAAGTGATGGAAGAGCTGATGAACCGCACCGGCTTTTTCACCGGCGAGGTCGTCAACCGGAAGAAGAACGGGGAAACGTTCACCGCGCTTTTATCCGCCAGCAGCCTCAAGGACGAGAAGGGAAACGTGATCGGCTCCATGGGCGTTTCGCGCGACATCACCGACCGCAAGCGCGCAGAGCAGGAGCTTCGCCTGAGCGAGGAAAAATACCGCGCTATTTACAACCAGGCGTACATCGGCATCGCGCTCGTCACCACCGACGACGATCGCTACATCGACGTCAACCAGCGCCTGTGCGACATGCTCGGCTATTCCGCCGGCGAGCTGCGCAACCGCACCGTGCACGAAATGCGCCTGCCGGGCGACCTGTCGCGCCTGCCTGCCGGGAAAGAATTTATCCGCCGCGGTTTCGAGCGCATCATCGACGAGCATCGCTACAGGCACAAGAACGGATCGGCGGTGATCGTCAACGTCACCATTTCGCTCGTGCGCGGGGAAGACCAGCGCCCGCTGTATTTCGTGTACGTGTACGAAGACCTTACGCCGAAGCGCCGCGCCGAGGAGCAGATCCGCATCCAGGCCGCCAAGCTCAACGCCGTGTTCGAAAGCAGCACGCACATGATCTGGACGGTCGACCGGCAGTACCGCCTCACGTCATTCAACCGCAACCAGGCCGAATGGCTGAAGCGCAGCTACGGCGTCAACCCGTATGTCGGCATGGGCATGACGTCGGGAAAGATGGTTTCCACGGATGAATACAACGCGTTCTGGATCGAAAAGATCGACCAGGCGTTCGAAGGAACCTCGCTCAACTTCGAGCTTTCTTTCGTGAACAAAGCCGGGCACACCACGTGGAGGGAAATGTTCCTCAACCCGATCTTCGACGAGAACGAGACCGTGGTGGAAGTGTCCTGCATCGCCAACGACATTACCGACAAGAAACAAGCCGACGAACATCTGCGCCTGTCGCTGAAGGAAAAAGAAGTGCTGCTCAAAGAAGTGCATCACCGCGTGAAGAACAATTTGCAGGTGATCTCGAGCATCCTGAATTTGCAATCGTCATACGTTCGCGACAAGCGCACGCTGGAGATCCTGCTCGAAAGCCAGAACCGCATCAAGTCGATGGCGTTCGTGCACGAGAGCCTTTACCAGACGAAAGATTTTTCCAACATCAGCTTCCGCGAATACGTGGAGAACATCAGCCGCAACCTCGTCCATTCGTATGCCGCCACCGATTCCGCCCCGGCGCTCAAGCTCGATCTCGACGACATCCAGCTTCACCTCGACACGGCCATTCCCTGCGGGCTCATCATCAACGAGCTGCTCACGAATTCCCTCAAATATGCCTTCCCGGCCGGGAAAAAAGGCAAGATCGGCATCACCATCCGCGAGAAGGCCGGGAAGGTCACGATCGGGATATCGGATAATGGCGTGGGGCTCCCGCCGGATATCGACTTCAGGAATACTGAATCGCTTGGATTGCAGCTTGTAGTATCCCTTGTGGAGCAAATCAATGGCAAAATAAAGCTGGATACCAAAAAAGGAACTAATTTCACGATCGAATTTTCGGGCTCTCCCCCCAATTCGTAACAACATGTCGAAGACCAACATCCTGATCGTCGAAGACGAGAGCATTGTCGCAAAGGACATCCAGATGAGCCTGCGCAAGCTTGGTTACAACGTGGTTGCCATCTGCTCCAACGGCGAAGACGCCATCCGCGCTGCCGAAGAGCATACGCCCGACCTGGTGCTCATGGACATCATGCTCAAAGGCGACATGAGCGGCATCGACGCCGCCGAGCAGATCCGCGGGCGCTTCAACGTGCCGATCATTTACCTGACCGCGTACGCCGACGAAAGCACGCTCAGCAAAGCCAAGATCACCGAGCCCTACGGCTACATCATCAAACCGTTCAAGGAGATCGACCTGCGCACGTCCATCGAGATGGCGCTTTACAAGCACCAGAAAGAAACCGATATCCGCAAGGAGCGCGACTTCCTCTACAGCATCGTCGAGAACAAAGACAGCAAGGACATCATCTTCGTGAAATCCAATTCACGCCTGGTGAAAGTCCGCACGAAGGATATTTATTTTATCGAAGCGCTCAAGGATTACGTCGTCATCAACACCTCCAACGCGCGCTACACGATCCATTCCACGATGAAAGACATCGAGCGGAAATTGTCGCCCAACGAATTTGTGCGCGTCCACCGCTCCTTCATCGTGCGCATCGACAAGATCACCGCCATCGAGCCGCCGAATTTGATGCTCGAAGATGAAAAGAAACCGATCCCGATCGGTGGTTCCTACAAGGACGAGCTGACGAAGAAGATCAACCAGGTTTAAAAAAAAGTCCCGCCGCGAGCGGGATTTTTTGTGCAGGGAAAACCAGATATGGAAAATCAATTCTGAAACATGACAGAAGAAACACCAGCACGTATTCCCGCTTCGCTCGCGATCTTTTTCATCGCGCTGGCCGGTACAGTAGCGCTGGCCGGTGTAGCTGTATGGGCCGCCGCCGCCGGAATTCCTCCCGGACCCTGGGTGGCGCTCGGCCCTGTCTTTCTTTTTGCGTTGGCTTCGGTCGGCACGTACGCCGGCGCCCGGGAAAAATTTCCGCCGGGAAAACGAACGTCGCAGAACCGCTTCGGACTTTTGGGCAACCTTGTGCTGTTCGCACTCTATCTCGTGCTGATGCTGGTGGTCACCTTTCGCGGGCCGGCCTGATGAGATCCGTTTAATCGAACAGCGTCAGGCTTTTTTTGCAGGACAGGTGTTGATTCCGAAAAGAATGTACAGCGGGCAAAAGCCGGCGATGCCGGTCAACGTGAACACGCCGGCCAGGATGACAAGCACCAGGCCAACTGTTCCGGGCACGATTCCCGAAAAGTAAAGCACGGCAATAAGCGCCGCCACGATGAGGCGGATAATGCGGTCGGCAATGCCCATGTTCTTTTTCATGATGAGGGATTTTTAAGTTCAGAACCTGTATTGGACTGCCAGGGTTATTCCCAGGATCACCGCGAAACAGACCAGGCAGGCGACGAACAGTTTAAAGAGAAGAAGCGGCTTTTCCATGGAAACAAAAGAAGCGGAAGAGACGCTGCGGGCCTTTGATCCGGATCACAGGTGTGCCGGTAATTCGTCATGCCGGAACAAGGTGTTCACGGAAACCCTCGTGCTGATATTGAAAAAGAAACAACAGCCACGTATAAATAAAAAAGTGCTGCCCGGCAGAGAGCAGCACTTGTCGCCCGGCATATATGTTTTTAGCTGGCTTTCCCGACCAGCGCAAACCCCGGTCGTGCGGGAACTTTCGAAGAAAAGGTCGCCTGCAGGAGGCAGGTGAGCGCCAGGAGCATGAAAAGCTGGAAAATGGTCATTTGTTTGTTGTTGATTAACAAAACAAATTTACCACCACCGCGCCCCCGAAGTCCAGCCGGGAGGACCGTGAAGCTTTCAGATGTAAGATTTTTGGCTTTTTTGTAAAAAGTAGCGAGTGCGAATTACGAATGGTACGAATTTACGAATGATGCAAGTGTTGCTTACCATGCTGGTTACCAGCAAACGGCACATTTGCAATTCGTATTCTATGCGTGTATTCGTAATTCGCACCCTCAGCCTACCACCGCCTTTTTTTCCCGCGGTCGTTGCTCTTCCCGCGCCCCTTGTCTTTCCCGTCGCCCGGGCCTTTTTTCTTCCCGTCGCGTTTCCCGCCGCCGGATTTTTTCCCGCCCATTCCCGGGTCCCAATCGCTTTTCCCCGAAGTTTCCGAAAACCGCCCGGTATTCCTGCCTCCATCTCCGTGTCTCCGTGTCTCCGTGGTCGTTCGTCCCGCGTCCCGGCCGCCATCCGCCATCTCGAAGTCGATCTGCTTCTTCACGAGGTCCGCGCTTTTCACCACCACGTTCACATTATCACCGAGCTGGAAAATTTTTCCCGTGCGCAGGCCGCGCAGGCGATAGCTTTCTTCCTCGAACACGTAACGGTCGTCCCTCAGGTTGCGCACGTGCACCATGCCTTCGCATTTGTTCCCTTCCAGCTCCACGAAAAATCCCCATTCCGTAACACCGGAGACGATCCCGGGAAATTCCACGCCCACTTTGTCTTCGAGGAACTGCACCTGCTTGTATTTGATCGATGCGCGTTCGGCTTCTGCTGCTGCTTTCTCGCGCTCTGAACAATGTTCGCACTGTTCCTCGAGCTCGTCCTGGTCGGGCGCTTTTCCGCCTTTGCCGGCGTCGATGTCGAGATAAAGCTGCAGCAGGCGGTGCGCCATCACATCGGGATAACGGCGGATGGGCGAGGTGAAGTGCGTGTAATGGCTGAAGCCGAGCCCGTAGTGGCCGATGTTTTCCGTGGTGTAAATGGCTTTGGCCATCGTGCGGATCGCGAGCGTTTCGATCATGTTCGCTTCCGGTTTTCCCTGCACGTCTTTGAGCAGCTTGTTGAGCGATTCGGCGATGGAGCGTTCGCTGCCGGCGTTCATTTTGTAGCCGAACGTGCCGACGAATGTGCTGAACTCTTCCACTTTTTGCGGGCTGGGCGAAGCGTGCACACGGTAAACGAACGGGCGGCGAAGGTCGCTGTGCTTCTTTGATTTTTCGTCACCGGCCTTGCGGCGGAGCGTTACATATTCCGCCACACGACGGTTTGCCAGCAGCATGAAATCTTCGATGAGCTGGTTGGAATCTTTCATCACTTTGAAATAAACGCCCGTCGGGTTGCCCGCTTCGTCGAGGTGAAATTTCACTTCTTCTTTTTCAAACGTGATCGAGCCTTTTCGCAAACGGTCGGCGCGCAGCAATTTTGCGAGCTTGTCGAGCAAAAGAATTTCTTCTTTAAAGTCGCCGCCGGCGCCTTCGAGAATTTCCTGCACTTCTTCGTACGTAAAGCGCCGGTTGGAATCGATCACCGTTCTGCCGAACCATTCTTTTTTGATCTCCGCGTTTTCATCCATTTCAAATACGGCGGAGAATGTCAGCTTTTCTTCGTTCGGGCGAAGCGAGCAAACGTGGTTCGATAAAATTTCCGGCAGCATCGGCACCACGCGGTCGACGAGGTAAACCGAAGTGGCGCGCATCAACCCTTCCCGGTCGAGCATGGAACCGGGTTTCACGTAATGCGACACGTCGGCAATGTGCACGCCGATCTCCCAGTTGCCGTTGTCGAGCTTTCGCACGGAAAGCGCGTCGTCGAAATCTTTCGCATCGAACGGGTCGATGGTGAACGTAGTGATCTTGCGGAAGTCGCGGCGCTTTGAAATTTCCTCTTCGGTAATTTCTGTGGGGATCAGCTCGGCCACGCGCTCCACTTCACGCGGGAAACTGTACGGGAGACCGTATTCCACCATGATGGCATTGATCTCCGTGTCATTATCCCCCGCATCTCCCAGCACGTCGATCACCTCGCCCCGGGGAAGATCCGAAAAGTCGATCCATTCGGTCATTCGCACCACCACCTTTTGCCCGTCTTCCGCTTTGCCGGTAAGGTTTTTCGGAATGAGGAACTGCGGGTAGCGCCGGTTGTCGGGAGTAAAGAAAGCCACCCGCGCCTCGATCTTGAGCGTGCCGGGGAATTCCGTGCGGTTGCGCTCGAGGATCTCTACGATCTCGCCTTCTTCCCGCCCTTTTCCGCGCCTGGAAAATACTTTCGCCTTTACCCGGTCGCGGTGCAGCGCACCGTTGGTGCGGAAAGCCGGGATCATCAAGTCCTCGGGCAGGTCGGGAGAAGTGATGTAGGCCGTTCCCGACTGGGACATATCCACCACACCTTCCACAAAACGTGCGGAGGATTTCCCCCGGTACTTCCCGATGTCCGTTTCCTCGATCAGGCCTTTCCGGGCAAGGTCTTCCAGGAGCGCATTGAGCTGGTGGCGGTCTTCTTTGGAGGTGATGTCCAGGGCCGACGCGAGCTGGCGGTAGTTCCACGTTTTTCCGTGGGAAGTGTTAAAAACATCGAGTATTTCCTCGAATAAGGCCCGCTGCTGCGGTTTTTTCTTTCTGCTCATAGCTGGTAACCAGTCTTTTTCAATGTTAAATCAATCTCCCGGCCAAAGTAAAAGTATTGAAACCTCTTGCGGGGTGTAATTGCTTTTTCCTATTTTTGTTAACACCAAGACCGGGAGGTTTTGTTGATCCAGAACTTGTAGTGCGAAAAAACGAGGAGTACGTATTTTCGCACGACGAATCACCAGGCATAACACACGAACAAATGAAAAAAACTTACGTTCCTGCTTCCCGCTTTTTAAAGGCGTGCTTGCTAATGCTCGTGCTGTTCTTCGGAGCGGCGAATGAAGCGAAAGCCTGTCACGGCGTAGGCGTTATCAATCCTACGTTTGTCAACACGGGCACCAGCATCATCATTACTGCAACCTCAGATGCATCAACCTGCGGCTGCGGGCCCTATTACCTGCAGGCCGAAGTTGCTTTTACATCAGCCTGCTTTACCGGTCTTTCGCCCTCGTGCGGAAGCGCGAGCTGGAATACCTATCCCTGGTATTTCTCGCTGCTGGACATCCCGAACTACAACGCCGCTTCCGGGTGGGTTGACAACTGTGTCCCGGAGCCGTACGACACGATCACAATCCCGTTCGGGGATCTTTGCCCGGGTACGAGCTATGTCATCCGTGTACGCGAGTATGTGTGCGGTTCGCTTTCGCCCGGCGGATGGTCGATTACGTACAGCTTTACCACGCCGGGCATCCCGCCCGCCGTTACGCTGGTGACAACCGCCAGCCAGTATGACGCCTGCCCCGGCGACACGGTTCAGCTGAACGCCACAGCTACCGGCGGATGCCCGGGAACGCTTTTCACCTACGCCTGGTCGCCCACAGCGGGCCTCAGCAATCCAAACATTGCAAATCCCACTTTGATCGTGCCGTCCAGCAATACGGTTTATACGGTCACGCTGACCAGCGGTTGCGGCGCGCCCGTTCCCAACACAAGCGACGATACTGTCGGCATTTCGATCGGGCCCCCGCCTATTGCAGGATCAGCAACCGCCTCTCCGCCGTCTGTTTGCTCGGGGCAATCCTCGCAGATCGTTCTTGCGGGGAATAATTCGAACGTGATTCAGTGGCAGGTTTCGCCCAACGCAATAACCTGGTTCAACCTTTCCGGCGCCAACAACGACACGTTGAGCACCGGCCCGCTTTCATCGTCGCTCTATTACCAGGCGATCGTAACCGGCACCGGCTGGCCGGGCACCGGCTGCGGCAGCATAGCCAGCCCACCGGTGCAGGTTGTTGTCAACCCGTCTCCCGTTGCCGATGCAGGCGCAAACACCACCGTCTGCTCGGGCTCCTGCACAAACCTGAACGGAACCGGCGGCGTTTCCTACACCTGGATGCCCGGCAACCTCAACACGCAAAGCATCAACGTTTGCCCGGCGTCATCCACCACGTATACGGTGTATGTGACGGACATCAACGGTTGCAGCGATTCGGATATGGTAACCGTGAATACTTCGGTCGCTGCTGTTACGGCAAGCCCCGACGTTTCCATCTGCACGGGAAACAACACGATCCTCGTCGCTTCCGGCCCGAACGGCAACACCTACGCGTGGACGCCTTCCGGGTCGCTGACCGGCGCGAACACCGCGAACCCCTCAGCCAACCCGCCCGCCACCACCACGTATACCGTCACCGCCACGAACCAGTTCGGCTGCACGGCAATGGATTCGGTGACCGTAACTGTAACGCCCGCGCCACCGCTGTCCGTTTCAAACGACACGACCTTTTGTTCCGGCGGAACGGCAACGCTGAACGCATCCGGCGCAACGTCATACACCTGGCAGCCCGGCAACATGTCCGGCTCTTCCATCACAGTGAACCCGGCTTCCACTACGACATACATCGTAACCGGCAACAACGGCAACTGCGTCAGCTCCGACACGATCACAATTACGGTTGCTCCTCCGCCCGCTGTTTTCGCCGGTCCTGATTTTGGCGTTTGCCAGGGCACACAGGTCACGCTGAATGTCTCCACCACGGGAACTTCTTACACCTGGCAGCCCGCCGCCAGCATCATCGGCAGCAACACCGCGCAAAGCGTCGTTGCTGCGCCCACGGCGAATACTTCTTACACCGTTATCGTAGTCGGCCCCGGCGGATGCATCTCGAGCGACACGCTCAACATCACCGTCAACCCGATCCCGACGGTCAGCGCAACAACGACCGACAACTCGATCTGCGCAGGTGGAAGCACCACGCTCAATGCAGCCGGCGCAAGCGCATTTGCGTGGATCCCGACAGTCGGCGTGCAGAACCCGAACCAGGCTTCCACTACCGCAAACCCGACGAACACCACGACGTACCAGGTTGTCGGAACGGACGCGAACGGCTGCACGGACACCGCTTCTGTCACCATCACGGTAAACCCGCTGCCCCTTGTTTACCTCACCGCCACACCGTCCGAATGCGGCGACTCCACCGGAACGATCATGTTCAACGGCGTAGTTACAGGTACCGGCCCGTTTACGTACACGATCAATTCGCAGACCGTCACCATGCCGGTCACCAACCTGATCACGGGCAACTACACGGTTGTCACGACCGATAACAACGGCTGCGTTTCATCGCAGGTGATCACGGTCGGCTTCCAGAACTCGGCAAACGTAACCGCTGTGGCGAGCCCGAACTTCGGTGTTTACCCGCTGCCGGTAAACTTCGGCGCAAGCGGAACTTCCGGCCTCAACAACTGGTTCTGGGATTTCGGCGATGCAGGCGCAACTGCAAATACGCAGAACCCGAGCCACACGTACACGACGCCCGGCACCTATATGGTTGTCCTCACCGCATGGAACGACCTCGCCGTATGCGCAGTTGTTGACACGATTTACATCTCCGTCGTGGAGCAGGCGATCATTACGTTGCCCAATGTATTCACACCGAACGCCGACGGCACGAACGACGGCTTCAGCGCCAACCTGAGCGGAGTGAAAGACATCTCCGTTGAAATCTATGACCGCTGGGGCGCCCGCGTTTTCGAAGGCGCGCAGTCAGGCCTGGCAGGATCACCGCAGGTGGTCGAACTGTGGAACGGCGACGACAAGGGCGGAAAAGTTGCGGCAGACGGCGTCTACTATTATGTAGTGACGGCGATCGGTTACGACGGGCTTTCTTATCCCTTCTCAGGGTTTGTTCAGCTGATGAAGGCCAAGCCTTAAGCCAAAAGCATATTCGCAGAAAAGCCGTTTCCCCCGGGAAGCGGCTTTTTTTATTCCCCCAAATAAACTTTCAATATATTTTGAAAGTTCAAAAACCTGCTATACATTTGTTCCATGAAGATCGACGAGGCAAAAGAAAAGTTCGTGCAGGCCTGGGGAACATTGGGCTCGAACTGGGGCATCAGCCGGACGATGGCGCAGATCCATGCGCTGCTGCTGACGGCCCCGGACGCGCTGAGCGCCGAGGAGATCATGGAGCAGCTGAAGATCTCCCGGGGGAATGCGAACATGAATTTGCGTGCGCTGATCGACTGGGGCCTGGTGGAAAAGCAATTGCAGGCGGGCGAGCGGAAAGAGTTTTTCGTGGCGGAAAAAGACATCTGGAAAGTGTTCCGCCAGGTGGTGAAAGAGCGGCGCAAACGCGAGCTGGAGCCGATGCTCAAAGTGCTGGAATCCCTGCGCGAGATCGAGGCGGCGGCGGGACGCAAAGCGGAGGAGAAAGCGTTTACTGAATCCGTGGAAGGCATCTACAAATTCGCCACGAAGGCCGACAAAACGCTCGACAAGATGATCCGGGCCGACGAGAACTGGTTCCTGGGAACGGTGATGAAATTGGTGAAGTAAAAAAATTTGCACAAATGTTTCAATAAATACTGAAAGTACAGAAAGAAACAATCGCCATGCACAACGTCTTCGCTTACATTGTCTACCTCTCGCTCACCCTTGTCGTGGTGGTGTTCGTCGGCCTGCTGATCTTCCGCAACGGGCGCTTCTACCTCGTGGAGCTGTTTCACGACGAGCACATCGCCGATGCGGTCAACCGTTTTTTGTATGCCGGCTATTGCCTTGTCAACGCGGGCGGCGCATTCAGCTGCCTGGTGCGCGTGGAAGAATTCACCTCGTACACGCAAACGCTCGAATACGTGGCGGTGAACCAGGGCCGGCTGCTCCTTCTGCTGGGCCTCATGCACGGCTTCAACCTCGCCGTGCTGCCGCTGCTGAAAAAATTTCTCCGGTCAAAATTTCACCCCGGTCATAACGGGGATCATTCACGTCCATCAAACCATTAAAAACCATCAGCCATGAGCAACTACATCGTCACAGCCTACTGCATTTACATCCCCGTCCTGGCCGGGTTGACCGTCTGGGTGGCCCGCACCATTCACCGCAACACAGGCGCATTCCTGTCCGAGATCTTCCCCGCGCATGAAAAAGTTGCCGCATCAGTGAACAACCTGCTGCAGGTCGGTTTTTACCTCATCGCGTTCGGTTTCGGATTCCTGCGCATGCGCATCCGCAACCCATTCTCCGAAGAATACAACGGCTTTGCGCACAACCTATTCATGACTTCCGACAAGGAGCTCGTGGAAGCTTTGGCGTACAAGCTCGGCGGGCTCACGCTGTTCATCGGCGCACTGCTTTTCATTAACCTGCTGCTCATGCTGATGCTGCGCAGAGGCGCGAAGAACCGGCATTTCCGCGAAGAGCAGATGAAATATTACGCACAGGTCCAGGCGCAGGCACCCAAATACCCCGGCGCCTGACCCCGGCGCTGATGCCCGGAGCGGCCCCCGCGTCGTGATGGACGTGGGGGCTGTGAAGGGAAAATGGAGCAACGATGCGTGTGCCCATTTTTTTCGGAAAAAGTCTTTAACGCGTTATCCTGGTCGCCATGAAAACAGTCAACATCATCCTTATCGCTGCAGGCACGCTGGCTATTAGCGCCATCATAACCTACGGGCTGGTATACACGAATTGGTTCATCCTGTGGTGGGCCTTTATTTTCTCCCTGGGCGCATTGGCCGGGTAAAACCTGTTGGTGCGGAGGATTAAAAAACAAAACAACGGTTCCTTAATTCGTCTTGCCATGAACACGCACAAAGCCATCATCTACGACAGCGAATGCCCCCTCTGCGCGGCATACACGAAAGCGTTCGTGAAGCTGAAGCTGCTGCGGCCGGCGGAGCGTATCGCGTTTTCAGAATTAGGCGACCAGGAATTCATCCCGCGCATGGACCGGTCGCGGCAGGGAAATGAAATTCCCCTCGTGGATCTCGACGGCGGAAAAACGCTGTATGGGCTGGATGCCTTGGTATTCCTGCTTTCCAGGCGGTGGAAATGGATCGGCACGGCGATGCGTTTTCGTCCGCTTTCTCTTTTTTTCAGGCAGCTCTACGCGATGATCTCTTACAACCGGCGCGTCATCCTCGCAAAAAAATTCAAAACCATCGCGTGCAGCTGCGCGCCGGATTATCACGTGGGTTATCGCTTGCTGTTCATCGTTTTCGCGGCCCTCATCTCGGTGCTGATCACATGGAGCTTCGGTGTTTCGCTGGCGCAGGCGGCTGGCTATGCGGGGAATTTTGCGGGACTGAAAATGCTGGCCGCCTGCGGAACGGGATGGATGCTTTCCATTCTTACCGCAATTTTATTTATGAAAAGCGACAGGCTGGAATATGCCGGCCATCTTGCCGTGCTGCAATTAACCGGAGTTTTTGTTCTCGTGCCTGCCACGATTGCCGCGCCGCACCTGGGAAATGCAGGGCTTTACGTTTGCCTCGGCTCGGCGCTGGCCAGCAGCCTGCTGATGCTGCGCGGGCATGCAAGGCGGATCAGCATCATGAACCGCTCGCAGGCGTGGACGCTGCTGTGGTTTGTTTACCTGCAGCTCACCGCCGCGGGCTTGGCATTTTATTTTATGAACGATATAAATTTCCGACCATGACACTTCTCAAAAAAATTCCGGTAACGTATATCGGCGAGCTGCATAACATCCGGCTGGCCAACTTCTCGGTCGATATCGCGGAGGTGCTGCCGCATGTACCGTCCCCGCTGAAAGTCCGCAATTTCAAAGGGCGCGCGCTGATCTCCATGGTGAACGTGGAGCTGAAAAAAATGCATCCCGCATTTCTGCCCGGCGCATTGAATTTCGGCTACCGGTACATCGCCTTTCGCCTGGCGATCGACGATTCGAAACAAAACGACGGCGCGTGCAAAGGCATTTATTTTCTCCGCTCCTTCACCGGCAAAGCATCGATCGCCCTGGGCGGGAACCTGTTCACGGATTACCGGCTGGAAACCGCGGAGATCCGCAACCTCGACCGCATGCTGGAACTGCGACAGGGCGACAAATTTTTTAACTACGCGCTTGACCTCAATACCGTCGCGGATCACGGCACAGAACAGCTGGACACCATCGGCAACCTGGATCGCGCGTATGCCGTGCGGGACGGTGAAGTAAAAATGGTGCGCATCCTCCGCGAAAAATGGCCCATCCGCCCTGTAGGTTGCTACCTGCTCGAAACAAATTTCTTCCGCAGCGCAAAATTCGAATCCGCCTACGTGGTGGACGAAGTGATCCATTACAAATGGCTCGCACCTCAATCGCTCCGCTTCGCGTTCGCTATTTAAAATTCAAGATTGAGGATCCTTTATTTTTTAATCTTGAATTTTAAATAGCGTTTCTCGGGTCGTCATTTTTCATGACGAGCCGGGAAAGCGATTGAATCTTTGAATCGGCCAACAGCAAAACAGCATGACAGGCACCATTTCCACTCCACAAAAAATCGTCATCCTCGGTGCAAACGGGCAGATCGGGCGGGTGCTGTTCGGGGCGCTCGGCAACTGTTTTCCGCAGGCTGAGCTGCTTGGCTGCGTGAGGCGCGCGCGATTGCATTTCGAAGGCGTTTCGGGCGATGTGCGGCGGCGCTCTGTCGTGTTCGATCCGCAGGAAAACGATTGGAATATGTTGGGAAATGTCGACGTGATCGTGAACTGCATCGGCGCGATCGACGAACACAAAACGTCATTCGAAAACGCACACATTCTCCCGGTGCTCGCCATGCTCGACAACCGCACAAAGCCCGGCAACCCGCGCATCATCCAGGTGTCGGCGCTCGGGGCTTCGCCGGCGTCTCCGTCGGCATTCATGCGCACGAAGGCGTTTGCGGAGCAGCTCGTGCTCGGCCAGCCCGACACGTATGTCATTCGCCCGTCGATCGTTTGCACGCCGGGGACGATGTTGGTTGCGGCGCTGCAGCGGCTGAAAAAATTATTCGCGTTCACGGGAGCGCGCGTGCCTTTCCCGGCGCAATTCCTGGCCACAAAAGTTCAACCGGTGCTTCCCGGCGACCTGGCAGACGTGGTGTGCGCGATCGCTGAGCATGGCAATGAAACACGGAAGATCGACGTGGCCGGGGAGGAAGAAATCAGGCTGGAGCAGTTGCTGCAGCTCGCGGCAATAAAGCCCGTTCCCGCTCCCCGGAAGCTATCCAACCTGCTCTGGGGCATGGCGAAATATTTGCCGTTGAATTTTTTATCGGACGAGCAATACCAGTTGCTGCACACGGACAACATCGCCGACGTTCGAGAAATGGAAACGCTGCTGGGCAGGAAAGCAGAAAGCTCCCTCCCGTTCTGGGAAAAGAGCTTTCGGTGAACAGATGGTATTTTATCCAGGTTATTCGCGCACGATCAGCACCTTTTTTGTTTTGTTTGTCAAACCGTTCTCATCCGAAACACGGATTAAATAAACGCCCGGGGCAAACCCGGAGACATCGATTTTGCAAATGCCGTTCGGGCAAATCGATTCTGCGACCAGGCGACCATCCGAAGAATAAAGCAGTACCGTTTGTTTTTCCGGGAACCCCAGCCCAAATTCGAGAACCAAGGTGTTTTTATCCTGATAGGAAATAAAATTGCTCCCGGAAACGCTCGCTTCTTCAAGCCCTACACCGGAACAGGTATTCAAGAGATTCTTGTATACGGTCATCGAATTGGATCCGAAATCAGCCGTGATCAATTCATAGTCGCTATCCTCGTCCAGGTCGCCGGAGCAAACAAAATAAGGGGTGCTCCCGGTGTTGAAATCGATTTTCGGGGCAAAAGAAGAATTGGAAAGCGGCCCGGAGTTGTGAATGTTCCTGAAGACCGAGATCGTTGCCGGGGCTGAATTTGCCGTTACAACGTCCAGTTTACCGTCGGAATCGAAATCGCCAACAGTTGCCCTGTAAGGGTTTGTACCGGTGAGAAAATCAACTCTTGTTCCAAAGGATATATTGCCGGTTGTGCTTGTGTTGGGGAAAACAGACAGGTAGCTGTTTGTATAGCTTGTCACAATCAATTCGGGCAGCTGATCCAGGTCGAGGTCGGCAAAGGTGACGCTGGTAATGATGGCCCCAGCAACAAACAAAACAGGAGCAGCAAATGAGCTGGCGGAAATCGATCCCCCGGAATAAATATTCCGGTACGTCAGGACGCTGGACCCGCCACCAGCTGCAATATCCATTGCCCCGTCGCCATCTATGTCGCAGACAGCAGCATTGGCGAGTGACACGCCCGAATTAAGAATTACCGGTGTCGCCAGTGAACCGGACGTAAAGTTGCCGGAAACGCAAGTGTTTTCATACACGTACAGGTCATTTGTGTTTTTATGAGCAACAATAATTTCCGGTTTTCCGTCAAGATTAATATCTGCCGTGCTCAATGTAAAAGGACCGTCGCCTGCGGCAAAATCCAGGCGGCTTTGAAAAGAAATATTACCCGGGGAGGAAGAATTAATAAAAATGGAAACATTGTCGCTGTTTTCATTTGTGACCAGGAGATCAAGACGGCCGTCGCCATTAACATCTTCTGCTTCGACGCAGCGGGGATATGTTCCGGTTGTCAGGTATAGCTCAAAAGTTAAGGAGGAGAGAGAAAACGAATTATAGCCGGAGTTGGTGTTCCTGAAAACACTGAGATTGGCCCCGAAATAATTTGCCGTTACGACTTCCGGTTTTCCGTCTCCGTCAAGATCGCCTATTGCATTCCATCTCGGGGAATTGCCTGTTACAATACTGTTTGCCGAAAATGAAGCCGAATTGATTCCCGGTGTAACCTCGCACTGATAATCAGGCAGGAAAGGAGCCGAATAATACCCCGTCAGGTGGTTTGCCGTATCCGTTACGGAAAGATAATCGAAGCTTGTCCCGGTCGGAACGACTACGGTAAGCTGTGTCGCGTTACCCGAAACGTTCTGTCCACGCACAGGCCCGAAAAAAACAACATTATTCGAGAAATTGGCGTTAAAACCGGTCCCCACAATAGTCACAGTGCTCCCGTAAGCTGCGGTAACAGGAGTAACTGAAGTAATAACAGGAGACTGAGCTGCCAGGTAACCCTGGAGCAAAACAAACAGGGAAATAAGTTTCGATCTCATAAGGAAGTAATTTATCCAAACATAAGAAAAAGCAAGAAGTCGCACGCTTATTTTAGCAGGAAAGCAGAAAGCTCCCTCCCGTTCTGGGAAAAGAGCTTTCGTCAACGCAACTGAAAATCGAATGCTGCCCGGCTATCTCATGATCTTATAAATCCCGCGTGTTCCGTTATCGAAAATGATCTCGATGAAATAAATTCCGTTCAGCCATCCGTCCATCTCAATGCCTGCGGTGGGGTTTTTCGAAACCAGCACGATCTTCCCGTTAATGTCGCGCACGATCGCTTCCGACGGGCGCAGCGAAGGGTTGTTGCTCATGATGAACAGCGGTCCGTTGCCGGGCACGGGATAACAGCGCACGCCGTCGTCGTATTCATGGCCGGGCCCGATGCTGTTGATCGTGTCGATGACGAGCACGGTGGCCGTGAGCGAATCGCCGGTGCCGAAGTTCGGGTCGTACATCGAAGGCCAGATGACGATCGTGTTGTTGCCGATGCGAAATATTCCGCCCTGGTAGTTGTCGCGGAAATCGATCGGGATCAGGAAAAAGATGCTGTCGTAAGCCGGGATGTTGATGGCGGGAACAGGAGGAAGGGAGAACGGGATGAACACCGAGCCGGTGTCGACATAACCGTTGATCTGGATCGTATCGTTCTGGTAGGCCGAGTCCGAATAGTTCCTGACGAATGCGCCCACCGTCACCGTATCGCCGGCGTAAACGGAAACGGGCATGCCGCTGAATCCCGATGGCCCGAAGCCGATCGTATCCTGCGCGCGGAGCCCGGCGGGCCGGATCATACCCGATACGGCGAGCACCGTGAGGAAAAGCAGCCGGGAAATAGATCGGTTCAACATGGGTCTTGAAAATTAGTACGTGTAGATTACCGGAAACAAAATTAACCCCGATTAACCGGAAAAAACAGGTATTTTTGAATAAATCTTACGCGTTCAAGAATATGAAAACGCTGCAGCAGATCATCGGGATGATGAACAAGGAGGAGGTCCGCCACCTCAAGCTGTTCATGAGCCGCACCAATGCCGGCGGGGATCGCAAGGACGTGGAGCTGTTCGATTACATCCGGCAGCACAGTGAAGAGTACGACGAAACGAAGATCCAGGAGAAGCTGTACGGGCCCAGGGACAAGAACGCGCTTTACCGGCTGAAGAACCGCCTGCTCGAGGATATCGGGAAAAGCCTCACGCTGCAGTACATCAATGAAAGCGATTTCAACCAGGTCGTTCACCAGCTGTTGCTGTCGCGTCTTTTCCTTTCCAAATCCCAGTCGCAGGTGGCGTTTCATTACCTGCAGCGCGCTGAAAAAAAAGCGGCCATTTCTGAAAACCCGGAATTGCTCGACCTGGTTTATGGCGAATACGTTCGCTTTTCACAGGAAACGCTCGAGATCAACCCTACCGAATACATCCGCAAGCGAAAGACCAACCGCGAGCAGCTGAACCGCCTCCAGGAGATCGACGACGTGCTGGCGGAAGTGGTGTATAAAGTGCGCACCACGCAGAATTTCACCGGGCAGGATTACCGCATCATCGAAACGCTGCGGAAAAAAGTGAATGAATTTTCCCGGCAGAAAGCCACCCGCAACAGCAGCCTGCTCCGATTTAAAATTTACCAGTCGCTGAGCCGGATACTTCTGCAGAAACAGGATTTCGTGCTGCTGGAAAAATACCTGGAGCAGACGTTCGAAGAGTTTTCGAAAGAAGGATTGTTCAACCGCAACAACCATGACACGAAGCTGCAGCTGCTGACCTACCTCGCCAACGCGCAGTTCAAAAACCTCAAGTACGAGCAGTCCATTGCCACCGCCGCCCGCCTGAAAAACGCCATGGATGAGTTCGGCGGCCACCTGCACGACCGTTATTTATTGTTCTATTACAACATCCTCGCGAACAATTACACGATACGGAACAAGGACAAGGCGATCGAGATCCTCAACGAAGCGGCGTCCAACGCGGTGATCAAAAAGCTGCCGTTTTACCTCACGCTCATCCTTCACCTCACGGTCGTTTATTTCGACAACGGCAATTACAGGCAGGCCATCCGCAGCCTCATCAAGCTCACGATGGAACCCGGCTTCGCCACGCTCGACCGCATGCTGCGCATGAAGATCGCCGTGGCAGAACTGATCATCCGCTACGAGCTGGGCGACATCGACGTGCTGGAGCGCCGCCTCGACCAGGTGAAAAAAGAATTCACCGACCTGCTCCGCACGCGCGAAGGAAAACGCCAGCAGGAAATGCTCACCGTGCTCGCCATGATGTCCGCCAGCACCTCCGTCCGCCGCGACAAAAACATCCGCAAGAAAATTCTCCGCATCACCAGCGCCCCCGCCGCGAAAGCGAATGACGTGATCGACTACAATGCATGGCTGAACGGAAAACTGGCGTAACAGGAGCAGCGGTTGGCAGTTGGCGGAGGCAATGGGGTAATCGCAGTAGCCCGTAAATCAAATTTCTTCGATTTTCATCCGCCAAATTCAGAGTAAACACCAAAACCGCCAACCGCCCCCGCCCCCGCCAACTGCCAACTGCCAACCGCCAACCGCCAACTGCCCCCGCCAACCGCCCCCGCTACTGCCAACCGCCTCTCCTCACAGTAAATCACCGCCTTCTCCGCCCTTGCTGATTTCCCTGGCCCTGGTTCATTCCCTGCTGCTTCGCCATTTCACGGCGGTAGAGGTTTTCGTAATAAGCGGCTTTCACATCATCACGTGTACGGGGTGAGCGGTAGAACTGCGCGAGGTTGCCCAGGCGGTAAACGTTGGATGGATTGATCTCCGCGGCTTTTTCCATTGCGGCGGCCCCGCTGAGCGTATCGCCCGCCTCGAGGTACAGCTTGGCAAGGTTGTTCCACGGCGATTCGTCGTCCGGCTTGTTGCGGATGGCGAGCTTCAGCAGTGCGATACCGGCGGCGGTGTCGCTCTTTTGCTGTACCATCACGCGGCTCAGCTGCTCGTACGCGGTGACGTAAGTGGAATCGGAGGCGATTGATTTGCGGAAAAAATAAATGGCCGAATCGGGCTTGCCGAGCTGGTCGTAGGCCATCGCGGAATTGAAGAGGCCCTCGTTGTAATCGGGCTTGTGCCGGAGCGACTCGAGGAAATAGGGCAGTGCTTCTTTGGGCTGCTCCACAAAAAAGTATGTTGTGCCGAGGTTGCTCCACGCGGTGTGGTAATAGGGCGCAACTTCCGTGGCTTTGCGGTAAAGTTCCCGCGCCTCGAGAAAATTCGCGTTGGATTTTGCCATCAGGATCCTCGCGCTGTCGGCGTTGCCCTGCTTGGCCCACTGCCGTCCTCTCAGCCGCGCTTCCATTCCATCGCGCGACAACAGCGCGCCGTAGAGCATGTTCGCCTTCGCCGATTCTTCGAGATGCTGCATGTCGTGGCCGTACAGCGTGTGCTTGTTTTCCCACGTTTCATTCCGCGCAATGCTGCGCACCGCGTAGATCGCCGCCACCGCCACGATCACCGTGCGGACGGTTTTATAGTCGGGAGATTTCCACCGGAATTCCACCGGGTTTTTTTTCAGGAATTTAAAAATGAGGTAAATGACCACGATGCTGAACCCCAGCACCGACGCGTTGGTGAAGCGTTCCGCCATTAGTCCCGGCGCGGCGAAAATCAAATTCGAGAACGGCGCAATGGCGATGAGATAGAAAAGCAATCCGAAACCGAGGATGGTTTTTTTCCGCATTTCCACGAATGCCAACGCACCAAGCCCGATGTGAATGACAAGCGACAGGATGGCAATGCCGTTGGTCCACGTTGCGAACGGCACGTAGTTTTGCCCGTAATAATAAACGAGCGGGTGGGGGATGAAATGCAGCCAGAGATAGCGCCCGAGCACGTAGGATGCAAGCGCGGAGCGGCGGAATAAACCGCGGTGCTTCACCAGCGGGTTTTCAAATTCCTGGTACGTGCGCGACTGGTCGGGCAGCACTTCGCGTTCGATGTAGAGCGTAATGGCGGCCATCACGAGCAGCGGGATCATGTACAGGCCGATCTTCTTCCAGTTTTCATCCGTGAAAAACCAGAGCGCAAGCGGGATGAGCGCGAGAAAAGGAATGATCGTGTGCTTGGAAAGGATGGCGGCAAAATAGCAGACCGGGTAAAGCGCGAAAAAATACCACTTCCTCGTTTCGCGGAATTTCCAGAGGAAAAAAATGCTGAGCAATGTAAACAGCATCGCCAGCAGCTCGTCGCGGCATTTGATGTTCGCAACGATCTCGGTATGCAGCGGGTGTACGAGGAAAATGAGGCAAACGAAAAAGCTGAACCAGTCGCCGGCCGTCGTGAACCAGCGCCGCAGCACGTGGAAGAGAAGGACCAGCAGGAATGCGTAGAGCAGCACGTTGATGAAATGGCTGACGACCGGGTCTTCCCCGAAGAGATGGATCTCCAGCGCAAACGACGCAACGGCGACCGGGCGGTAGGAATAACCGGAGCCGTCGGAGTTGTTGAAGGTGCGCGTGTTGAAAATTTCGGGAATGGATTTCGCGCCTTCCTTCGTGAGCTTGTTGCTGCCTGCGGTGTAAAATTCGTCGTCGAGCGCGTAATCGTTGAAAATGGCGTTACCGAAAACGAGGAAAGTCAACAGGAACAGGGCAACCGGGAAAGCGTTCCTGCGGAAAAAGCCGTCCTGCCGGGGAAGCGATTTGCGGACCGGCTTCCCCGTTGCCGTGCGGATGGTTTTTTGGGCGGGCGTGGACTTTTTTCCGGACATTTACCAATGTTAAACCGACCGAAAATACAAGATATTTTACTTGCCCGGGGCTGGCCGGTTGCTTATTTTTGTTTGGCACTGATCACAAACACGTTTATCGCATGAAACAACATTACACAGCTGCGCTGTCATTACTGGCGGCGCTGTTTTCCTTTTCGCTTTCCGCGCAAACGTATTGTACGCCCGGTTATACCTCGTTCTGCACCAGCGGCGACTACATCAACCTGTTCACCACGACGGGCGGCGTGACCAACGTGAACAACGTCAGCTCCGGTTGTAACGGCAACCCGAACAACTACATCGATTATTCCGCCACGCAGTTCGTCACGACAAGCAACGGCAGCACCATCAACTTCACATTGCAGTCGGGATCATCGTGGGACCAGGGATTTCGCGTGTGGGTGGATTACAACGACAACGGGTTGTTTACGGATCCGGGCGAAGATGTCTGGAATTCCGGCTTTTCGTCAACATCCGCATTCAACGGCTCCTTTACGGTTCCTGTAGCAGCAACTGCCGGCGCCACGCTCATCCGCGTTCGCTGCACCTGGGCTTCGGTCCCTTCGGATCCCTGCGTCACCATGTCTTTCGGGGAAACGGAGGATTACGGCCTCATCCTTTGCACAACGCCCGGCGCGCCGACCACTACATCGCCTGTCCAGGGCTGCGACGGAACAACGGCCACGCTCACCGCTTCTGCGGCATCGGGCGTGATCACCTGGTGGGCCAACTCCACGGGAGGAACGCCTTTAGGCACAGGCTCAAGTTATACCACGGGCGTGCTTTCCACGGGAACAGTGACGTACTACGTCTCGTCCGTCAATGGCGGGTGTGAAAGCAGTCGCGTCCCGGTAGTCGTCAACGTCAATCCAACACCATCTGTTCCGCTTGGGCCGGATACTTCCGTCTGCGGGGGAATCACGCTCGATGCAGGCAACCCCGGCAGCGCTTACCTCTGGAGCACCGGCGCGGGATCGCAAACCATTTCAGTCACACAAAGCGGAACGTATGGCGTCACCGTGCAGACGACTGCCGGCTGCATCGGCCAGGATAACGTGATCATTACGGTGAATCCCTTCCCCGTGTATTCGCTCGGTAACGATACCACGAGCTGCAGCAGTTCGGTCACCCTTGACGCGGGTTCCGGCTGGACGAGCTACAGCTGGTCGACGGGCTCTACCACGCAGACCACCTCTGTCACCAGCAGCGACACGGTAGCGGTCACGATCACCGACGCCAACGGCTGCCCGGCCACCGACAGCGTGATCGTTTCGCTCAGTCCCGCCCCGGCGGTAAACCTTGGCGCCGACACGACGCGCTGCGGTGGAAGCGTGACGCTCGACGCGGGCAACCCCGGCTCGCTCTTCTTCTGGTCGGACAACACTTCAGCCCAGACCACCACGGTGAGCACCAGCGGCACGTACAACGTTTATGTTGTAACGCAAGCCGGCTGCACGAACTCGGACACGATCAACGTGACCATCAACAACCAGCCCGACGCCGACCTTGGCGCCGACACAGCCATCTGCGGCTCATCCATCACGCTCGACGCGGGCAACCCGGGCAGCACCTACGCCTGGAGCACCAGCGCCAACACCCAGCTGGTCACGGTAGGCAGCGGCACGTATTCGGTCACAGTGACCGATCCTTCCGGGTGCGCCGACTCCGACACGATCACGGTAACGACCAACGCCACGCCGAGTGTTTCTGCCGGCCCCGACGTATCGATCTGCCCGAGCCAGAGCACGAACCTTTCTGCCAGCGGCGCATTGAGCTATATCTGGAGCAACAACGCGCAGACCAGCAGCACCTCGGTCAGTCCCTCGGTGAGCACGTCCTACTACGTGACCGGCTACGACGCCAACGGCTGCTCGGCCAGCGACGTTGTAATCGTCACGGTTCTTCCCATGTCCAATGCACAGTTCACGGCCAACGTGGTCGGGGCCACGGGCATCTTCACCAACCAGTCGACCAACGCGGTGACCTACAGCTGGAACTTCGGCGACAGCAGCCCGCTCGACAACACGGCCAACCCGACCCACGACTACACGTCCAACGGCACGTACACGGTCACGCTCACGGTGACGGGCCCCTGCGGCACAGACACGTACACGCAGGTGATCACCATCACGCAGGTGGGCATGCAGGACACGGACCTTGCCAACACGCTGAGCCTTTTCCCGAACCCGAACGACGGCATGTTCACGCTGAGCTTCAGCTTCGAAAAAGCGAAGGATGTGACAGTTGAAGTGCTGGATGTCACGGGCCGCCTGGTTTACAGCGACAGGCAGAACGGCATCACGCTATACAACAAACAGATCGGCATCGAAAATGCAGACCAGGGGATGTACATGGTCCGTATCATCACCACCGAAGGCGTGGCAACACAAAAGATCATCATACAGCGGTAGCGCGCGATGTTTCACGTCGCCTATCGCGCTCGAACGGATATCGATTTAAAAAACCCCTTGTTCCGGAATTCCGGGACGGGGGTTTTTCTTTAGGATGCAAACCGTAGAGGTTTCTCCCCACCCGGGAGAATTAACTGATAGCCAATAAAGTATTGGAAAAACTGATCCAAAACATAAACGCTGTTGATCCAAACAAATGTTTTAATTTTGCTTTCCACGTTATCTGGCAATAACATGAAAAAACTTTTACACACGATTTTTACGTTCATCCTCATTGCAATTTCCGGGAACGGTTTTGCGCAATGTGCGAACGACAACCTTCTTGTTGCAGGCAGTCTGACGCCTCCCGGAGTCGGTCAGACAACAGGTCAGACCTACAACGCGAACCAGTATATGCTGGCTGCTGTTGAGGCGGGTGCGAGCTACACCATCTCAACCTGCGGAGGAACATCTTCCTGGGACACGCAGCTTACGGTGTACGATGACGCTACCGGTACTTTTATCGTTTACAACGATGACTTCTGCGGACTGCGTTCTACGGTAAACTTTACGCCTACCTTCTGCGGCAACGTGCGCGTGCTGCTCGACCGTTACTTCTGCGCCACTTCCGCCAATGACGTATCGCTGGTGGAAATGACCATGAACACCGCCGGTACGGGCAATCCCACGCTCAACGCTGCGCCCGACGTTTCAGCCTGCAATGGTGATGTTGTGACCATCGGCCTGCCCAACAACGGCTCCGGCGGCCTTCCGCCGTACACGTATGCCTGGACGCCCGCAACGAACCTTTCCAGCACGAATGCTCCGCAATCGAATGCTACGGTGCTGGCCACGCAAAACTATTCGCTCACCATTACCGACGCCAACGGCTGCAGGGATGTCGACGATGTTCTTGTGACCATGCTGCCGGCGCCAACAGTCAACCTGGGAGCGGATACGATCGCGTGCGGGGGGCCGGTGCTGCTCGATGCGGGCAACCCGGGAGGCGGCTATCTCTGGAGCACAGGACAAGGCACACAAACGATCTCTGTAACGGCCACCGGCACCTATTCAGTTGCCGTGCAGGATCCGAGCGGTTGCGTCAACTCCGATGCGATCGTGGTGACGATCAATCCCACACCCGCATTCTCCGCCGGAAATGACACCACCAGTTGCGGAAGCTCCGTCACCCTCGACGCGGGTTCTGGCTGGACGAGCTACAGCTGGTCAACGGGCTCTACCACGCAGACCACCTCTGTCACCAGCAGCGACACGGTAGCGGTCACGATCACCGACGCCAACGGCTGCCCGGCCACCGACAGCGTGATCGTTTCGCTCAGTCCCGCCCCGGCGGTAAACCTTGGCGCCGACACGACGCGCTGCGGTGGAAGCGTGACGCTCGACGCGGGCAACCCCGGCTCGCTCTTCTTCTGGTCGGACAACACTTCAGCCCAGACCACCACGGTGAGCACCAGCGGCACGTACAACGTTTATGTTGTAACGCAAGCCGGCTGCACGAACTCGGACACGATCAACGTGACCATCAACAACCAGCCCGACGCCGACCTTGGCGCCGACACAGCCATCTGCGGCTCATCCATCACGCTCGACGCGGGCAACCCGGGCAGCACCTACGCCTGGAGCACCAGCGCCAACACCCAGCTGGTCACGGTAGGCAGCGGCACGTATTCGGTCACAGTGACCGATCCTTCCGGGTGCGCCGACTCCGACACGATCACGGTAACGACCAACGCCACGCCGAGTGTTTCTGCCGGCCCCGACGTATCGATCTGCCCGAGCCAGAGCACGAACCTTTCTGCCAGCGGCGCATTGAGCTATATCTGGAGCAACAACGCGCAGACCAGCAGCACCTCGGTCAGTCCCTCGGTGAGCACGTCCTACTACGTGACCGGCTACGACGCCAACGGCTGCTCGGCCAGCGACGTTGTAATCGTCACGGTTCTTCCCATGTCCAATGCACAGTTCACGGCCAACGTGGTCGGGGCCACGGGCATCTTCACCAACCAGTCGACCAACGCGGTGACCTACAGCTGGAACTTCGGCGACAGCAGCCCGCTCGACAACACGGCCAACCCGACCCACGACTACACGTCCAACGGCACGTACACGGTCACGCTCACGGTGACGGGCCCCTGCGGCACAGACACGTACACGCAGGTGATCACCATCACGCAGGTGGGCATGCAGGACACGGACCTTGCCAACACGCTGAGCCTTTTCCCGAACCCGAACGACGGCATGTTCACGCTGAGCTTCAGCTTCGAAAAAGCGAAGGATGTGACAGTTGAAGTGCTGGATGTCACGGGCCGCCTGGTTTACAGCGACAGGCAGAACGGCATCACGCTATACAACAAACAGATCGGCATCGAAAATGCAGACCAGGGGATGTACATGGTCCGTATCATCACCACCGAAGGCGTGGCAACACAAAAGATCATCATACAGCGGTAGCCGACCGGAATTAAACGAAAATCCCCGCTACGATCCGTGGCGGGGATTTTTCATTTAAACGAATTCGCCCCAACATTACGATTGTTTTACCGCGGAGGCGCGAAGAGCGCAAAGCACCGCGGAGAAACTTAGCGCAGATTTCTTTGCGAACCTCCGCGCTCGCCGCGCCTCTGCGGTAAGACTTTTGACGGAAATCGTCATACCGACAAAAAAGCCGCTCTCAAACGAAAGCGGCTTTTGCACTATGATTAAATTCCTTTTATTGCTTCACCGCCAGCTTGCAGGTGCCGGGATCCGCAGCGGTGGCGGCTTTCAGGTCTTTGTCGGTGTCGAGCTGCTTCTTCACGCCCGCGTCGGTAGGGTCGAGCTCGAGGACGAGTTGGAAATACGCTTTGGAGCAGGCATAATTTTTCTTGATGAAATGATAGCCCGCGAGATATTTCGAAGCGATGATGAGATCTCTTTTATTCCGCTCTTTGTCCTTCATCGCCAGGTCGGAATAGACCTCGTAGAAGTAACGTGTGCTGTCGGATTTGAAATCCGTGTCGATCGCGGCGTTTGCCCTTCCGCGCCAGTACCAGCCGATCGGGTTCGGGGGATCGATCATCGTCACGCGGCGGAAAGCGCTGTCGGCATGCACGTAATCTTTCAGCAGGAACAGTGCGCGGCCGTATGCGTTCCAGTCGGAGATGTTGCCGCCTTCGCTGCTCTGGTCAATTTTTTTCTTGTAAAACAGCGCGGCCTGGTCGTAGCGCCTCATCTTGAAATACGCCCCGGCCACATCGAAATAAATGTCTTTACGCGTCGTATCCAGTGCCATCGCCTTACGGTATTCCTCCACGCCAAGCGAATCCTGGTCATTCTTCACATACGCTTTACCAAGGTTCACATGATCGTCTGCGGTAACGGAAGGGTAAGTTTTCCCGTATTGTTTTTGCTTGACGAAGAAGAGCTGGTAGTATTTGATCGCATTTACGGGATCGGGCGTTTTCATCTCCATGTACGAACGGCCGATGATACGGTAAAGCACCGTGATCGAACTGTCGCAGGCAAGGGTTGTATTTCCTTCGCGGATAGCGCCTTCGTAATCGCCGCTTTTGTAAAGGAACGCGGCGTAACGGTAGCGGGAATAGCAGTCGTCGTTCAGCTCGAGGTATTTCTTGTAGCTGATGGAAGCCGAGTCGAATTTGCCGAGCTGGTATTGTGCTTCACCGCGGCGCGCATATGCCGGGGCGAATCCCGGGTCGATCGCCAGGGCCTTGTTGTAATAGGCGATTGCGGAAACCATGTTCTTGCCGTTGGCATAAAGCGTTCCGATGCGCTCGTAGGCCTTTACATTTTTCGGATCGAGCTTCGAGGCCTGCGTGTATGCGGCAATGGCGGGTGAGCCGTTCACCGGGTCTTTGCTGTACAGCGCATCGCCGCGTACGAGGAACACTTCCGGGTTTTTCGGATCGAGCTTTTCAGCCTGGTTGGTAAGCTCGATGGCGGCCGCATAGTCGGGAGACTGCGCCCACGTGTACGTTTCCGCGATCTCGAGGAACACGAGCGCCTGGCGTGCGGGCGTCATGTTCATCTCTTTTTTCCCGGCCTGCGTGGAAACCAGCGATTTCGCATACGCGATCTCCTTCTGGCCTTCGGCGGTTTTGCCGGTGTACATCATGTGACGGGCCATGCCCACGTGCGTGAGCGGGTTCATCGGGTTGATATCGACGCCTTTTTTGAAGAGCACGAGCGCGGTGTCCGTGTCTTCCATTTTCAGCATCAGGTCGCCGAAATAGAAAAAGTAGTCGCCGTTGGTCGGTTCGGCGGTCACGAGCTTTGTAAATACGCCTTTGGCCTTCTGGTACTGTTCGTTATCGGTCAGGCGGATGGCTTCCTGCAGTGTTTGTGCAGACACGCCGGCGCTGATAAAAAGCGCGATAAAAGCTGCGGCGGTTTTGAGTTGCGTTTTCATGTTCATAAGGACAAAAATAAGTATCTCTCCAGACTAGGGTCACTGAACGGTGATTTCCACCTTTCTTTCAGCAGGAGCGGCCGGAGCTAGTCCTGCGCGCTGCACGATCAGCTGCCCGCGCTCTCCCAGCGCAAAAGTTGCAAAGCCCGTGCCAAGGCCGCGCCGTTTGCCGATCTTTACGATCCAGATGCCCCGCGTGAATGGGTATTGGCGGGTCACCAGCGCGCTCTGGTGGGGGCGCACCGCCGTAGCGGAATCTTTGCCCACCGCCGCCATCGTCACCTGCGATCGCCGGGCCATGTCTTCGTCGCTGTCTTTATCGCCCAGCCAGTTGAGCCCCACCACGCCGATCGAGCCGGGATGCGCATTGACATACGCCACAGCCGAATCGTTGGAACGCACGGCAAAGCAATTTTTTCCCGGGGCGCCGCCGCCAAGCAGCGTGTCGACGAGGTAACGGAGGTTGGAAGACGTTCCGTTGTCGAACACCACCTCGATGCGGCCGAGCGCGGAGCCGGGGCGGAGCTGGCTCCACAACGTGTCCTGCCCGGAAATAATGCGCCGCAATTGGTCGACGGTGAACATGCTGTCGGGGTTCTGGCGGTTGACGAGCAGCACAACGGCGTCGGACGCAATTTTTATGTGCTCGACGGAATATGTTTTTGACTCGAACCAGCGGATCTCGGCCGTATCGAGCGTGCGTGTCATGACGGCAAGCTGGGAAGAGTCGCTGTAAAGCTCCTGCATCACGCCGGATTCGGACTTATACGACTGGATGAGGAATGCGTCGGGATAGGAATATTCAAATGCGTCGATGAGCTGGTCGGCGAGCGGGCGGATGTTTTCGTCAATGCTGAGGATCACTTTCCCGGTCGTCGGCGTGTCAATCTCTTCGGCGGGAGCGGGCGGATTGCAGGCGAAAAAAAGAAGCGCCGTGATAACGGAAAAAAATCGTGCAGCTTTCATTTTACTTCGGTTTTTCGTTTTCCGGCATGTCCGGCTCCGGGTAATGGAGAATATCGGTCATTCCTGGATATTTCGCTTGCCGCCCCATTCACGATGAAAAAAGAAACGCTCTCGTGCCGTTTGTGGATCTCGTCCACACGTTTTTTATACGTGCTGCCGGACATGTTGACCTTCCGGCTGAGCAGGCGCCGGTCTGCACAGGAACGCAAGGTTAATAACCGCGCTGTTCATCCTCGTCTTCGTTTTTCATCCGCCTCCAGCGAAAATACAGGGAGATGCCGCGGAAAACGGCCCAGCCCAGGAGCATGCCGCCGATGTATGTGCGTGTCGGGCGCGGGTAATCATCGATCCATACGTTCGTGGTTAAAAACAGCAAACCCAGGCCGGAGAATATACCAACCATTGCTATGGAAAGCGTGAGGTTGATCTTTCCCGGGCCCGGGTTTGACAGCCAATTCAACAGCGTACGTTATTGAAGAACGAACTTAACCGGCTGCGTGATCGTGATGCGTACGGGACGGCCGTTCATCATGCCCGGCGACCATTTCGGCATCTGCGAAACGACGCGGACGGCTTCTTTGGTGAGTCCCGGTGCGCCCGGAACTTCCTTGGCCGGCGCGACATTCGTGATCGATCCGTCTTTCTCAACGACGAACGAAATGTACACGGTGCCCTGTTTGCCGGCATCTTTTTCCATGGCCGGGTACTTGATGTTTTTCTGGAGGTACGCCGTGAAGCCGTTGCCCGGGAATTCAGGCATCTGCTCGGCGAACGTGAAGATCTCTTCGGGCTTGTCCTGCTCCACCAATTTGTCGGTGGTCGGCTGGATCAGCTCCGGGGGGCCGTCGTCGAGGCCGTCCTGGGTCTTCGTGCCGATCTGCACGGAGTCCGGCTTCTGGATATCCGGCGGCGGGGTAATGTCCTGTTCGGTC
>CBIHOC010000011.1:0-139003 GCA_966211705.1 uncultured Chryseobacterium sp. | reverse complement strand
TTGTTTTATTTAACTGCTGTGTGTGTTGGGGGGGGTTGGCCTGGTGGGGTTTGTCCGGCTTGCACTCTCCGGCCCCCGCCCCAACCCCGGACAACTTTTGACAACCGACAACCGCTATTCCCTACCTTTGCTGCATGCGGCGCATTCTCGTCTTCGCGTTTCTTCTTTTCACCACCGGCCTCTCCGCCCAGCGCACCTTCCGCGCAGGACTGCACGCGGGGCTCAACGGCTGCCAGGTCCACGGCGATTCGTATTCCGGGTTCAACCAGCTCGGGCTTGTCGCGGGCGGGTTTGTTTGCACGGATCCCACGCAGAAATGGTACGGGCAGCTCGAGCTGCAGTATTCCCGCAAAGGCAGCCGGAAGATCGCCAACCCGGAGAAAGGCGATTATGATTTTTTTGAATTGCGTTTCAACTACCTGGAGACGGCGCTGCTGGCGCGGTACAATTACCGCAAGCTCTATTTCGAGATCGGTGAAACGTTCGGGATGCTGGCTTCGGTGCGGGAATGGGACGACTTCGGGGAGATCCAGCCGCAGGATTTCAGGCGCTGGGAAACGGCGCTCGTCATCGGCCTCGGCGTGAATTTCAACGAGCGCTGGCACGTGGATTTCCGCACGGTGAACTCGCTGCTGCCGGTGAAAAAATTCGCGGTGCCGCTGTATTACCCGCGGTTCCTGCCCAACCTGTTCAACCGCGGCATGTATAACAACGTGATCAGCCTTACGCTTTGCTACAGGTTCGGCGGCGGAAGCGAATAAAAGATTGCCACAAAGGCACGAAGACACAAAGAATTTCTGAATTCATGAAGCATCGAATCGTTGTGGCAATTACCGGCGCGAGCGGGTCCGTTTACGCCAAAGTCCTGCTCGACAAGCTGGCCGCGCTGCACAACCAGGTGGACAAGGTGGCCGTGGTGATGAGCGACAACGCGAAGCTGGTGTGGGCGCAGGAACTGGGCGACACGAGCTTTGAAAACTACCCGTTCACCTTTTACCACAAGATGGATTTCAACGCGCCGTTCGCATCCGGCTCGTCCAGCTTCCGCACGATGATCGTTTGCCCCTGCTCCATGGGCACGCTGGCGCGCATCGCCGCCGGCATCTCCAACGATCTCGTCACCCGCGCCGCCGACGTGATGCTCAAGGAACACCGCCGCCTCCTCCTCGTCCCGCGCGACACGCCGCTGAGCCTCATTCACATCAACAACATGAAAACCGTAACCGAAGCCGGCGGCATCATTTGTCCCGCAAGCCCTTCGTTCTACAGCGGTCCGCAAACCTTCGAACAGCTTGCTGCGACGGTGATCGACCGTGTGATCGACCTGGCAGGACTGGAGCAGGATACGTACCGGTGGAAGGAGTGATCAGCAATTAAGTAACGGGGAAAATAGAATCTTCCTCATAAAAATTGCGGCGTTTATTTCTTCAATTCGTACCAGGCCGATTGCTTCATGTACCTACAACTTTCCGGTATGGAAAAAACTTTCGGTTGATCTACAATAATTTACCTCCCGGGGCGACCTTTCTTTAGGAAATTTAACGCCGGGTATATACATTAGTTATCCCATCTACGTTTCTTGTTGAACATTTTGACGAAAGGAGAACATATGCTTGAATTCAGCCAGCACATCCTCAAAAGCGTAAGCTTTGACAAGAACCTCTTCAAAAAAGAATTGACCAAAACCCTTAAATGGGTAAAGCCCGACGAAGCAATGCTGCTCAAAGCATGGTGCGTCGCCACGTTCGGCCACATGTACGGCGACGTGATCAGCGACGTGTTCCGCAGCTTCACGAAGGCATAACAAGAACTTTACGGGTTTGTTTCCGGGTTGATGAAGCGAATATTCCGCTTCAGCCCCTCGAACTTTGTGCGTTTCACCGCGGATTTTTTGAAGAGCTGCTGGAACACTTCTTCGGTCAGTTCCGTCCATTCCTTTTGTTTCATGGAAAGTAATTCCGGGTGCGGATCGAAGGCGGGCTCGCTGTGCGGCTTTGCGAAACGGTTCCACGGGCAAACGTCCTGGCAGATGTCGCAGCCGAACACCCATTCCCCGAACTTTCCCTGCTGCTCCTGCGGAATGGCGCCTTTCAGCTCGATCGTGAAATAGGAAATGCATTTGCTGCCGTCGACCACGTACGGCGCAACGATCGCATCCGTCGGGCAGGCGTCGATGCATTTGGTGCACGTGCCGCAGAAATCGCCGGTGGCCACGTCGGGCACAAGCTCGAGGTCGATGATCAATTCTGCGATGAAAAAAAACGAGCCCATTTCGCGGTTCAGCAGGTTGCTGTGCTTGCCGGTCCAGCCCAGCCCGCTTTTCCGCGCCCACACTTTATCCATCACCGGCGCGGAATCGGTGAACGCTCTCCCGCCCACGCTGCGACCGATCTTTTCCTGGAGGCTGTCGAGCAATTCTTTCAGCTTGCGTTTGATGACGAAGTGATAATCTTCCCCGTACGCGTACTTTGAAATTTTCGGCGCCGACGGATCTTCCTGCTGTTGACCGGGAAAATAATTCAGCAGCAGGGAAACCACGGACTTCGCGCCCGGCACGAGCTTCGTCGGGTCCACGCGCATGTCGAAATGGTTGGCCATCCACGTCATTTCTCCCTGCATTCCCGATTTCAGCCAGCGTTCCAGCCGCTCCGCTTCTTCCGGGAGGAATTCCGCCTTCGAAATACCGCAATAATCGAAGCCGAGACGTTTTGCCTCTGCTTTGACGATAGCGGTATGTTGTTCGGGTTTCACAGGAAATTGCGCGGGAATATGCAAATTTACTGATTCGCGAAGGAAAGCGCAGTTCAAACTCCGTTAAGCCACATGAAAATTTGCTTCACGATCCTGCTCCTTATTATTTCTTCCGGATACTGTTTCGGGCAGGTGGAGAACGATTCCATCGTTTCGTTCGGCGCCTTTTCGCTGCGGGTACCATCGAACTGGACGATCATCAAAGCGCAAGGAGTTGATTCGTTTGTGGGCGGGCTGACAAATGGAACGGATACGCTGCAATTTGATTACGGGATATACTCATTCAAGCCCAGGCGAAAAGAAGACGAATGCCGCATTTCCTTCCGTCTCCAGAGAGGTCATGTTGCACGATATGCGAAGCAGAAATCTTCCGGTAAAGGAATTACTGCTGTTTACATGAAAAACAAACGCCGGCAGCTTGTCCTGTACGGCATCAATCTTAAGAACGAAGAAGAAGCATTAAAGATCATGCGGTCGGTGAAATTCACTAAGAAACATAGATCGTGAAACAACCGGCCATGACGCTATGCCGCAGATCGTCAGCCGAATCCTGCTCATTCGTCAATTCGCAGCAATTCGTAATTTGTAGATTCGTACCTCCCGATAGCTATCGGGACGTAATTCGCACCCGCCGCGATACCAGCCAGTTGGACTATATTTGAAAAAACAGCACCCCTATGGCAGTCGACAAACTCATTGTCACCAATCGCAGCGCGCTGAAGCGCAAATACGGCAACGCCGGTTTCACCAAGATCGAAACGGCGGTGAAAGCCCTCATTAAAGCCGATGCGAAAAAAGGAATGAACTCGCGCATCGTTTATCTCGACGATGCAACCCTTCGCAGCTACGGCGCAACGCCCGTCCGGCACGACACGAACCAGAAGGAAAATAAAGTCGCGATCGACAAGCTGTACAGCCATTTCCATCCCGACTACCTGCTCATCCTCGGCTCGCGCGACGTGGTGCCGCACATCAAGCTCGTCAACCTGACGAATGACGAGGACGGGAGGCTCATCGACAGCGACCTCCCGTATGCGTGCGACAAAGGCCATTCGCAGAACGGAAAAGATTTTCTCGCCCCGACACGCGTCGTCGGCCGCCTGCCCGACATTACGGGCGGAAAAGATCCGTCGTACCTCGTGCAGGTCATCCGGAACGCCATTGCCGCGGTTCCGCTGCCGGGAGAGAAATACAAAGATTATTTTGCGCTGAGCGCGAAAGAATGGAACGGTTCTACAGCCGCTTCCGTTATCAATATGTTCAACGACATTTCCTGCCTCCAGTTCAGCCCGCGGGCTTCCGGACCGTACAAAGCGGAACTGCAGGCCCGTGTGCACTTCTTCAACTGCCACGGCGCACGGCGCGATCACCAGTTCTTCGGCCAGCACGGCAAGCAATATCCTGTCGCTTATTCCTCTTCCTTCATCGACCGGAAGCTGCGCCCGGGAACGTTCGTGGCGGCCGAATGCTGTTATGGCGCCGAGCTGTACGACGTTCCGCAGGGCGGGCGCATGAGCATTTCCAACACGTACCTCTTTCGCAACGCCGCGGCTTACGTGGGAAGCACGACTGTCGCCTACGGTCCCGCCGATGGGCAGGGCAGCGCCGATCTCATCACTCAATATTTCGTGGTGAATGTGCTCAAAGGCTATTCGGTCGGCCGTGCATTTCTCGAGGCGCGCCAGAAGTTCATCGCCGTTTCCGGTCCGCGTTTCGATGCAGTGGAAATGAAAACCATCAAACAATTCCTCCTGCTCGGCGATCCTTCCGTTCACCTTGTTCTTACCCATAGAGAAGAGCTCGTGCTGGAAAACGGGAAGCTGAAAAAGAAAGCCGTGTCAGCGATCAAATCCGTCCGCACCGACCGGAGAAAACGCCTGAAAGAAAACGGCCTCACGATGGGAAGCATTTCTGCTGCTCCGAAAAAGAAAGCGCGCAGTTCCGTGAAATCCACTCAGTTCGCCGGCGTGCTGAAACAGCTGAAGTTCGGCGAGCATTCTGCAGCCGTTTTCGGGTTCAGCGGGCGGCATAAGAATGAAGAACATTATTGCTTCACGGAAAAAACCGGGGCGCAGAAGGCCGCACATCATTCTCGCATTCTCGTTTTCAAAAAAACAGGCAACGAGGTCATCGTCCGCGTATACCACCGCAAATGAAAAAGAAGCTCACCGGCACTGTCCGCCAGAACAAAGTTTCCCCCGGCTCCAAAAGCGAGCGCATGGCTTACGTGCTGGAAACGTCAGCGGGAACGTACATCCTGCGTAAGCAAGGTGAAAACCCATTTACCGGGAACTTTTTCGAAAATTATCTCGGGAAAAAAGTAACGGTTTCCGGCGACCTCGAAGGATTGACAGTATTCGTGGAAGAGATCCGGGAATGATGTGCGAATGTGCAGATGTGCAGATGAGTAGATGTGCAAATTCATCTGCATATCTGCACATTTGCACATCAAGCTTATTCCTGGAACAGTGTGCCTGCATTCATGCCCGGGAGCCTTCCGAGATGCTTATACGCCTGCTCCGTCGCCTGGCGTCCGCGCGGGGTGCGGATGAGGTAGCCTTCCTGGATGAGAAATGGCTCGTAAACTTCTTCGATCGTTCCTGCTTCTTCTCCCACTGCTGTCGAGATCGTGGTGATGCCGACGGGACCGCCTTTGAATTTATCGATGATCGCGCTGAGGATGCGGATGTCCATTTCGTCGAGGCCGTTCTTGTCCACGTTCAGCGCCTGCAATGAATATTGCGCGATCTCCACGTCGATGGAGCCGTTGCCTTTGATCTGCGCGAAGTCGCGCACGCGGCGCAGGAGCGCGTTGGCGATGCGCGGCGTGCCGCGGCTGCGGCGCGCGATCTCGTAGGCGGCCTCTTCGCTGATCGGCACGTTAAGAATGCCGGCGGAGCGCTGGAGGATGTGCTTGAGCAATTTTGCGTCGTAATAGCCGAGACGCGAGGTGATGCCGAAACGCGCGCGCAACGGCGAGGTGAGCAATCCCGAGCGCGTGGTGGCGCCGACGAGCGTAAACGGGTTGAGCTTGATCTGCACGCTCCGCGCATTCGGCCCGCTGTCGAGCATGATGTCGATGCGGTAATCTTCCATCGCCGAGTAGAGATATTCCTCCACCACCGGGCTCAGGCGATGGATCTCGTCGATGAACAGTACGTCGAACTGCTCGAGGTTGGTGAGCAATCCCGCGAGGTCGCCCGGCTTGTCGAGCACCGGGCCTGATGTAATGCGGATGTTCACCCCCAGCTCCTGCGCGACGATGTTGGCGAGCGTGGTCTTCCCCAGTCCCGGCGGGCCATGCAGCAGCACATGGTCGAGCGCTTCGCCCCGCTGTTTCGCCGCCTGCACGAACACTTTCAGGTTTTCAACGACAGCTTCCTGCCCGGCAAAATCCGAGAAATCCTGCGGACGGAGTATTTTTTCAAACTCCTTTTCCGCCGCGCTCAGGTTTTCGCCTTCAGGATCGATGTTTGGGTTGAGGGACATTTTCCCTGTAAAAGTAAGGGTTTATGATGTGCTGATGTGCCGAAATGCCGATGTGCCGATGAAAAATAGGACTTAGTTCTTAGGGCTTAGATATTTAGACTGAACACTGGAGTCCTTACCCAAGACCTAATACTTTATGCGGGAAGCGTGTGCGCATCGGCATTTCGGCACATCATATTTAGGCACATCAAATTTTCTTCGCCCACTTCGATCCCGGGAAGACCAGTTTGTAGACTTCCGCCCAGTAGATGATGCCGTAAAAGGCGTAGATCGGGGAGTTGAAATTTTCGGGGATGCCGGGATTGTCGCGGAGCATGACGCGGTAGCCGAAATCCGCGCCGGCGCCGAGCCAGGGAAGCAGCTTGTACGATACGGAAACGCCCGATTCGTAGATCACCACGAAACGTTTGTCGGCATCACGTTTTTTTCCTTCTTCTTCATACACATATCGCGAATTCCCGAAACCGACCTGGAACGGGATGATGCTGAACTTCCAGCGTTTCGTTTTGTAATACACGAACTTCGTGTAAAAGCTGATGTAGCTGAGCCGCAATTCGCCCAGCGTGGAGCTCGGGAAACCGGCGCTGTTCGTGTACGTGATGACCTTCGTTAAATTCTGGTCGTGCCTGTTGTACCCGGCGCCGAACTGGATCCGGCCGGAAAATTCCACGCCCGCTTTCACGCCCCAGATGTGTGCGCGCCGGTCGCCGATAAATGAATTCCGTGAATCGAACGTGGCTGTGGGATACACCTTCCCGCGCATGATCGTACGGATCGTGTCGGACCATTGGGAAAACGCCGGGAGCTGCAGCAGCGTGAAGAGCAGCAGCAGCACGAATCTTTTATTACCACGGAGACACGGAGGCACGGAGTGAGTGTTTCTCCGTGTCTCCGTGTCTCCGTGGTTGTTCATTTTCGTCGTTGTGAAATTGTAGAAAAGAAAAAAGACTCCCCGCGTGGAGAGTCTTTTTTCATCTTGCTTTTGATTAATGGTGACCGCCGCCGTCTTCTTCGCCTTCGCGCAGCGGAACGGTTTGCATGACGAAATCTTTTTCTTCGCCCGGCTTGCTGTAGTCGTAAGGCCAGCGGTGAACTTCCGGCAGCGGGCCCGGCCAGTTGCCGTGCGTGTGCGCCATCGGCGTGGTCCACTCGAGCGTGTTGGAACCGTAAGGGTTCTGCACCGACTTCGGTCCGCGGAACATGCTGTAGAAGAAGTTGAACAGGAAGATGAGCTGGCCGCAGGCGCCGATGATGGCGAAAATCGTGATGAGCACGTTGATGTCCTGCAGGTTGTCGAACATCGGGAAGGCGGTGTTTTCGTAGTAACGGCGGGGAACGCCTGCCAGCCCGAGGAAGTGCATCGGGAAGAACACGCCGTATGCGCAGATGAACGTGACCCAGAAATGGATATAGCCCATGCTCTTGTTCATGTGGCGCAGGAACATCTTCGGGAACCAATGGTAAACACCTGCAAGCATGCCCAGGATCGCCGACACGCCCATTACAATGTGGAAGTGGGCGACAACGAAGTACGTGTCGTGGATGTTGATGTCAAGCGCCGAGTTTGCAAGGATGATGCCCGTTACACCGCCCGAGATAAAGGTCGACACGAGGCCGCAGGCGAAGAGCATCGCCGGTGTGAACTGGATGTTTCCTTTCCAGAGCGTGGTGATGTAGTTGAACGCTTTCACCGCCGACGGAATAGCGATCAGCAGCGTGGTGAATACGAACACGGATCCGAGGAACGGGTTCATCCCGGTCATGAACATGTGGTGGCCCCACACGATGAAGGAAAGGAAACCGATCGCGAGGATCGATGTCACCATCGCGCGGTAACCGAAGATCGGCTTGCGTGCGTTGACGGAAATAATTTCAGAGGTAAGGCCGAGCGCCGGGAGAATGATGATGTACACTTCCGGGTGGCCGAGGAACCAGAACAGGTGCTCGAAGAGGATCGGGCTGCCGCCGGTCTGGTCGAGCGCCTGGCCGCCGATGTAGATGTCGGAAAGGTAGAAGCTCGTGCCGAAGCTGCGGTCGAAGATGAGCAGCAGCGCGCAGGAGAACAGTACCGGGAATGAAAGCACGCCGAGGATGGCCGTTACGAACATCGCCCATACGGTGAGCGGGAGGCGTGTCATCTTCATGCCTTTCGTGCGCATGTTGAGCACGGTGATGATGTAGTTGAGGCCGCCGAGCAGTGAAGAAATGATGAACGCCGACATGGAAACCAGCCAGAGCGTCATGCCCATCCCGGAACCCGGCATTGCCTGCGGAAGCGCAGAAAGCGGGGGATAAACCGTCCAGCCTGCAGAAGCGGCGCCGCCTTCGACGAAGAGCGAAATGATCATAATGACGCTCGAAGCCAGGAAGAACCAGTAAGAAAGCATGTTGAGGAATCCCGAGGCCATGTCGCGCGCACCGATCTGGTACGGGATGAGCAGGTTGGCAAACGTGCCGCTCAGTCCGCCGGTAAGCACCATGAACACCATGATGGTTCCGTGGATCGTAACCAGCGCGAGGTACGCGTTCGGATCGAGCACGCCGTCCTTGCCCCAGGTATCGCCCATAACCGCGTTGATGAAGGCGAATTTTTCGCCCGGCCAGGCCAGCTGGAGGCGGAAAACGATCGACATCACCATTGCAACGCAGGCCATCACCACCGCCGTGATCAGGAACTGGCGGGAGATGGTTTTATGGTCCATGCTGAACACATACTTGGAAATGAACGTCTCATGATGCTCATGATCGTCATGCCCGTGATGGGAATGCGCGTCGTGCTCCAGCTCTGCTGCGTGAAGATCACTGTGTGCGTGCATATCAGCCATTGTTTTTGTTTTTTAAAAGTTTACCCGTCCCTGCTTTTCCTCGCTTCGTGATCCCGGAAAACGGTTGACAGTTTTTTTAATGAATGCTAGTTACTTCTCCGCCACTTTCGGCGCCGTTTTGCCGGCGTAGAAAGGCTGGTGCCGTTTCATGAACCTGGTGTATTCTTTCTTCGTTCCCACAACGATCTTCATCTGCATGTTGTAGTGACCGGCGCCGCAGATCTTGTTACAGAGGAGCACGTAATCGAACTCATTGTTCTTCGTGATCTCACGCATCTGTGCGGTGGTGTAGATCGGGGTGAAGCAGAAATACGTTTCCATGCCCGGCACGAGGTTCATCTGCGTGCGGAAGTGCGGGAAATAAGCGCTGTGGATCACGTCGCGGGAACGGAAGCGGAAATCGACCGGCACGTTCACTTCGAGGAACAGCGTATCGTCGATCACGATGTCGTCATATCCTGCGCCGTCGGTGGAATCGAGACCGAGCTCATTCGCGCCCTTGATGAGGCGATAGCTCGCTTTCCCGAGCGTGTTGTCCTTGCCTGCATAGCGGGCTTTCCAGTCGAACTGGTGGCCGTACACTTCAACGATGCGGGTTCCTGCCGGGGCGGGCGCCATCGTGTCGTTCCAGAGCTTGATGCCAAGGAAGATGATCACGAACAGCACGACTGCGGGAACGCCCGTCCAGAGCATCTCGAGCTTGTTGTTGTGCGTGTAATACGTCGCGCGCTGTCCTTCACGGCCATAATATTTGAAGCCCATGTAGAACAGCAGGAAATTCGTGATGATAAAAACGACGCCGATGATGATGAAGTTGAAGTTCAGCATCCAGTCGATGTCCGCACCGTGCGCAGAAGCGGCTTCAGGCAGCAGCCTGTCTTTGTATTCGAAATACTGCCAGAAGCAGAATCCCATCAGCGCGAAATACACAAGCAGCATAAGCCGGCCCTGCATCCGGTTGTCGCGCTCGGTGACCTTGTTCGGGTCGACGCCTTTGAGCTTTGCAGACAGTTCCACGACGCGGACAAGCTGCCAGATGGCGGCTGCGGCAAGGATCAGGACGATATAGATCAAAAGTTGCATAGCGATGTCGGTTATTCAGTGGTTCAGTGCAGGTGGTTAATCAAATGTGATGGTGCAGGCCTTCCTCGAGCAGTGCGTGGTTCTTCGCCAGCAGCGGCGCCTTGGCGAGCGAGCGGAGGATCCAGAACGTGAAGAAGGATGCGAAAGCCAGGAACATGCCGATCTCGGTTGCCCCGATTCCCCAGTTGGCGCCTACCGTTCCGGGCATTACCATCAGGAAGGTGTCGGTCCAGTGGAAGAATACGATCAGCAATGCAATGAACAGCAGGAACGATTTGTTGCGCTTGGAATCGCGCGACATGAGCGTCAGCATCGGGAAAGCGAAGTTGACGAGCATCGTGATCCAGAAAAGACCGCGGTACTGTTCCCAGCGCTGCTGGTAGTACACCACTTCTTCAGGAATGTTGGAATACCAGATGAGCATGAACTGGGAGAACCAGAGGTAGGTCCAGAGGAAGCTGATGGCGAACATCCACTTGCCGAGGTCGTGCACGTGGCTTGCGTTGACGTATTCCATCTGGCCGCGGGACTTGAGGTGCATCACGAGCAGGTTGGCCACGATGATCGCGCCCAGCCACCAGCCGGCGAAGTTGTACCAGCCGAACAGCGTGCTGTACCAGTGAACGTCGATCGACATGATCACGTCCCAGGTGAACACCGAGGAGGTGAAGCCGAAGAACACGAGGAAGATCGCGGCGTTGCGGAGGTTGATGAGCCAGTTGCCGGCGGTGCTGCCCGTCATCTGGTCTTCAGCGAGCGCGTTTTTGCGCGACCAGCGCTGGTAAACGACCCAGCCGACCATGAAGAGCAACGTACGGCCCCAGAAGAATGCGTCACCGAAATAAGGACTCTTGTGATCGAGTATTGCGTCCGCTTCGCCTTCGTTGTGGTAGAGGTAGGTCTGCCAGTGGTAAAGGTGGTGCATGCCCATGCGGCCGGCGATGAAGATAATGAGGATAAGACCCAGCGCGATGGGGAGGAACGTGCCGACAGCGCTGAACAGGCGCATGAAAACAGCGCTCCACGATGCCTGTGCCGCATACTGGAGTGCATAGAAGAACGTTGCTCCCAGCGCAATGCCGCCGAAGAAATAGCTGTTCACCAGCAGGTTCGCCCACAGGCGCTGCCCGAGTGAAGCCGTCTGGTCATGGCCGCCGTGGTCATGCTCAGCGTGTCCGGCAACTGCTTCCGGGGCGTGGTGAAACACCACACCGAGAATGAGCAGCAGCACACCTACACCGAAAAGGATCCACAGGTTGCGCTGGGCCTTCGATGAGAAGTTATAGGTGAGGTTGTTCAGGTTAACGTGGCTCATATCGTATGATCAGTCAGATTATTATTTCGGTGAAACCGTTGTGTCGGCGGCTGCGGGAGCATTCATTTCCTTCTGCCATTCGCTGTATGCTTTTCCGCCGCGGCCGAGGCGCTGCACGTACGCCACCACTTTCCAGCGCTCTTCCGGGCTGAGCTGCGAAGCGTGCGAACCCATCGCATTTTTACCGTAGGTGATGACATGGTACACGTGACCGTCGGAGAGCAGTCCTTCTTTGTGACGTTTGGAATAAGCCGTCGGTACGGAACCGTATTTTCCGCTGCTGACCAGCGGGCCATCGCCTTCGCCGCCCTTGCCGTGGCAGTAGATGCAGAAACGCTCGTACAGGAACTTGCCTTCTTCTTCCACCTTGTCGTTGACGGTGAGCGGGCTCTTCCAGAATTTATGCGCAAGTGTATCTCCCTCCGGCGAATCGGGATAAGGATACGGCGTGTGGCCGACCGGTATCGATCCGGGTGCAGGCAGGCGGTTGGCCATGCTGTCGATCGCACCTGTGCCGGTGTAAGCCAGGTTCGTTTCCGGCCCGGGGCTGCGGTACATGTCCGGGAAATACTCGAATCCGGGGCTGTCCGGGTTGTCCTTGACACAGCCGGTCATCAGCGAAGCGCCGATCACGATTGCGCCGATGGCGAGCAGGGTATAATGCGTTTTTTTCATCGTTCGTTCAGTTCGCGGTCAGATGACGTTTACTTCGATTGCGCCGGTCTGGCGGAGCGTATTGACAATACGTGCTTCGTCTTCGGGCTTGGCTTCGAGCAGCATGAGGAACTTGTCGTCCGTCGTGCGCGGGTCAGGATTTTTCGGGGAAACGCCCGGCAGGATCCAGCTGCGGAGGAAGAACGTGAGCGCCATACCATGGCCTGCGCAGAATACGGTCAATTCGAATGTGACGGGAATAAAAGCCGGCCAGTTCATGTAGTACCAGAAGCTCGGCTTACCGCCAACATCCGTCGGCCAGTCGCCCACCATCATGTACCAGGTCATCAGGATCGCCAGCGAAGTGCCGGTGATGCCGTAGATGAAGGCGCAGATGGCGATGCGCGTGCGCGCGAGTCCCAGCACGGGATCGAGCCCGTGGATCGGGAACGGCGAGAAAACCTCCTTGATACGGATTCGTGAGGAACGAAGCTGCTTTGCTCCTTCGAGAAGAAGCTGCTCGTCGTCGTAGATGCCGTGAATTGTTTTTGTGGCCATAGTTTGTTTCTGTCTGGGCCCCGACCTGAAGGTCGAGGTTAGTGATGTGCGGGTTCGGTAACGGGCGGCGTTGCGGCGCGTTTGTTCTTATAGGATTCGCCCGAAGATTTCAGGATCGTCTTCAACTCGTTGAGCGCGATGACCGGGAAGGTGCGTGCGAACAGGAGGAAGAAGGTGAAGAACATGCCGATGGTTCCGACAAAGATGCCGACCTCCACCCAGGTGGGATGGTACATCGTCCACGATGACGGCAGGAAGTCGCGGTGCAGGGAGGTCACGATGATCACGAAACGCTCGAACCACATACCGATGTTCACGACGATGGAAAGGATGAATGTTGCGATCAGGCTGGTGCGGATCTTTTTGAACCAGAAGAGCTGCGGGGAAATTACGTTGCAGGTCATCATACCCCAGTAGCTCCACCAGTACGGTCCTGTAGCACGGTTCATGAAGGCGTAACCTTCATATTCCACGCCGGAATACCAGGAGATGAAAAGCTCGGAGAGATACGCCACACCCACCATCGAACCGGTAAGCGTGATGATGATGTTCATCATTTCCATGTGCTGGATGGTGATGTAATGCTCGAGGCTGAGCACTTTGCGCATGATCAGCAGCAGCGTGGACACCATCGCGAAACCGGAGAAGATAGCGCCGGCAACGAAGTAAGGCGGGAAGATCGTGGTGTGCCAGCCCGGGACGACCGAGGTGGCAAAGTCCATGGATACGATCGAGTGAACCGAGAACACCAGCGGGGTGGAAAGGCCGGCGAGAACGAGAGACACTTCTTCAAAACGCTGCCAGTCTTTGGCGCGGCCGCTCCAGCCGAAGCTGAGGATGCGGTAAATTTTCTGCTGCATCGGCTTGCCTGCCATCTTGAAACGGTCGCGGATCGTGGCGAAGTCGGGAATGAGGCCGGTGTACCAGAAAACGAGCGAGATGGTGAAGTAGGTCGATACCGCGAACACGTCCCACATGAGGGGCGAGTTGAAGTTCACCCACAGGGAGCCGAACTGGTTGGCATGCGGGAACAGCCAGTAGTCGAGCCAGGGACGGCCGGTGTGCATGGTTACGAAGATGGCGGCGCACATCACGGCGAAGATGGTCATGGCCTCCGCCGAGCGGTTGATGGCCATACGCCACTTCTGGCGGAACAGGAGAAGCACGGCGGAGATGAGCGTACCGGCGTGACCGATACCGATCCACCAGACGAAGTTGGTGATATCCCAGGCCCAACCTACCGTTTTGTTGGCGCCCCACTGGCCGATACCGGTACCGAGTGTGTAGGCGAGGCAGCTAAAACCCCAGACGAATGCGGCGACCGCGATGGTGAAGACGAGATACCAATATTTATTGGCCTTGCCTTCAATGGGCTTCGCGATCTCAGTGGTGATGTCGTGGTAAGTCTTGTCACCGAGGATCAGCGGGTCCCTGAGCGGAGATTCATGTTGCATATCTTTCTTATTGGCAGTTCAGGTTCTCTTGTCAATTAAACGTGTGCATCGGCACTATCGCGGTTCCACACTTTCGTGAGGTAGAATACAGACGGGCGGGCGCCGACTTCTTCCAGCATCTCGAACTTGCGGGGGTCGTTGAACATTTCCGATACGCGGCTGTTTGCATCGTTGAGGTCGCCGAAGACGATCGCGTCGGCGGGGCAGGACTGCGCGCAGGCCGTGGTGAACGACTGGTCGACCGGGCGGATTCCAGCTTTTTTCGCTTCGAGCTTGCCGGCCTGGATGCGCTGCACGCACATGGAGCATTTTTCCATGACACCGCGCGAGCGAACGGTAACGTCCGGGTTGAGCACCATGCGCCCGAGCAGGTCGGCAGCCGGGTTCATGTTCGGGTACTCCTCGAAACGGGTGTACTCCATGTAGTTGAACCAGTTGAAGCGGCGCACTTTGTACGGGCAGTTGTTCGCGCAGTAACGTGTTCCGACGCAACGGTTGTAGGTCATCTGGTTGAGACCTTCGCTGCTGTGGTTGGTGGCAAGGACAGGGCACACCGTTTCGCAGGGGGCGTGGTTGCAGTGCTGGCACATGACGGGCTGGAACACCACCTTCGGGTTGTCGAAAGCCGGGTTTTCCATCTCGCGGTACATCTGCATCTTGCCTTTTTCGCCGGTCTCTTCCGCTTTTTCTTTCACCACGTCGCTGCTGTAGTAGCGGTCGACACGGATCCAGTGCATTTCGCGGCTGCGGCGCACTTCGTCTTTACCGACGACGGCCACGTTGTTCTCCGCGTTGCAGCTCACGACGCAGGCGCCGCAGCCGGTGCAGGAGTTGAGGTCGATGGCCATCGCCCACTGGTGGTTGGGGCGATCGAAATCGTTCCACAGGTTTACTTTCTCCACTTCCTGCTCACCGGCGTAAGTGTGCATGGTGGCGCGCGGGTTGTATGCATTCACGTCGCCGGCGGCAAATGTGGCGAGGTTGGTTTCGCGCAGGATGTCTTCGCTGCGGCCCATCATCGTGCTGTGCGACTGGGTGCATGCGATCTTGTGCTTCTCTTCACCGGAATCGGCGATGTCGGCGGAGTACACGTCGTAGCTGATCGTGTTCGTCGCGCTGTTCCAGGATGCGGCGGGGTAAATGTTGGCGCCTGTGCTGTCGATGGTTGAATTGAAGCCTTTGCGGCCGTAGCCGACTGCGATGCCGATCGTTCCGCGGGCCTGGCCGGGCTGGAACCAGACGGGAAGTTTCACTTCATGGCCGTTGGCTTTCACCGTCACCACGTCGAGCTCGTCTTCCATCTGGTCGAAGCGCACGATGAGGTTCGCGCCGTCTTCTTCCTCCACACCGAAGAGCTGCATGTCCTTAATGTCCATCGGGTTCATGGTCACGTAGTTGTCCCACGTGATCTTAGTGATGGGGTCGGGCATTTCCTGCAGCCACGGGTTTTGCGACTGCGAGCCGTTACCGATGGACGTTTTCGTGTAGATCGCAAGCTCGTATTTACCGCCTTTGATCGAACCGATGTTCGAGACTGCCTCGGACATGGTCATCGTCGTTCCGGTGAATACGGGATCCATGCCGACCGCAACAGCGCTCATGGCGGGTGCTTCAGCAGCTACACTGTCTGATTTGTCCTTATTGAAGAGGCCGAGGATTCCTTTTTTGTCGTCTTCTTGTGCACCTCCGGCAACCGGGGGCTGCGACATTACCAGGGCGGCAACGCCTTCACGTACGGAGTCGTTCCAGAACATGGTGAAATCGCCGAATTTGTTCTGCTGCCCGAACATGTTGGACTGCCAGTATTTCTGGAGGAACTTGTAATAATCGGCTTTGTAATTCTTTTCGCCGGCGTGCGCCCATGCGAGGAGCGATTCCTGTGCGTGGCGTGTGCTGAACAGCGGGCGGATGGCGGGCTGCTGCAGGCTGTATTCGCCTTTGCGCGGGTTGTGATCGTTCCAGGACTCGAGGTAGTGATGGTCGGGGCAGATGTAATCGCAGAGGACCGCGGTTTCATCGGCATGGGAAGCGAAAGAAATTTTGCAGGTCGCCTTTTTCAGCGCGGCTTCAAAACCGAGCGCTTTCGGGGCGGTATAAACGGGGTTGGAATTGTAGAAGATCACCGTGTCGACCGAGGCCCCGAGATCGTCCACGAGCTTCTTCAGCGCGGCATCGTCGCCCTGGTGCGTGTAGTCCGGCGTGTTCCAGTCGATGGTCGTTCCGTCGGCGCCGATCTGCCTGTTGATCATGTTCACGACCACCTGGATGGAAGGATCGTTGGAACCGCAGACCACGAGCGCTTTTCCGTTTGCGCCTTTGAGCGCAGCAGCCACTTTCTCCACTTCTTTTGAAAGCACGGAAGAAGCTTTGCCTTCAGCGCCGCCCACTCCTGCGAGGATGCCGAGTGCGATCGTTCCAAGCTGCGAGGGCTTCACCGGGAAACGCTCGTCGGCATTGGCGCCGGTGGTGGAAAGGTTGGCTTCGAACTGGAAGTGCTTCGACATCGTTTTCTTGTCCTTCGACACTTTACGTGTTTCCACGTACTGGCGGGAATGTTCGATGTTGGAGATCCAGTTGCAAAGGAAATCCGCGCCGAGGCTGACGATCACGTCGGCTTTGTCGAAGCGGTAGGTCGGGATCATGGCTTTGCCATGGGTGGAAGCGTTCGCTTTTACCATTCCGGAATAAGAAACGGCGTCGTAGGTGACATGGCGAACATTCTTGTAGCGGTCGGCGAACTCCTTCATAACCGCTTTGGTGCTCGGGGAAATGATCGTGGAAGAAACGATGGCGATTCCTTTGGCTGATGCGAGCTTGGCGGCAATCTTTTCATCGACCTTATCCCAGGCCTTGTCTTCCCAGGTGTCGCCTTTTCTCGCTCTCGCGCCTTTGAGGCGGTTGCTGTCATATAAGGAGAGAACGGACGCCTGGATGCGGGCGTTGGTGCTGCCCCTGGTAATGGAGGAAGCCTTGTTGCCTTCGAGCTTGATGGGGCGGCCTTCGCGGGTCTTGACGAGCACGCTGGCGTAATCGTAGCCGTCGAAGAACGTGGAAGCGTACCAGTTGGCGACGCCGGGGGTGATCTCGTCGGGGCGGTTGACGTACGGGATCGCTTTGGTCACGGGCGCTTCGCAGGCAGCGAGGGTAGCGGCTACGGTAGAGAACCCGAGGAACTTGAGGAAGTCGCGGCGGTTGGGCGACGATGATTCCATCGTGGCTTTGTTGCCAATGAAGTCCTCGACCGGAATATATTCAGCGAATTCGTTCTGCTGTTTTTCAACGAATTTGGGATCGTTGTTCAGCTGCGCGATTCCTTTCCAGTATTTTTTTTCGTTCGCCATATTGATTGCTGTCTATATACAGTGGTGTTGTCGGACCTGGGATTAATAGTGGCAGCGCGCGCACTCGATACCGCCGGCCATTGCGACCGTGATGGGCTGGCCTTTGTATTTCTCCTTCATTTTCTCGTGGAGCTCGGAGTAATAGCCGTTGCCGTCCATCTTCACCGGTGTTTCGCGGTGGCAGGTGATGCACCAGCCCATGGTGAGCGGGCGCTGCTGCTCGACGGTGACCATTTTCTTCACGTCGCCGTGGCATTCTTCGCAGGCAACCTGGCCTACAACGACGTGCTGCTGGTGGCTGAAGAAGACGTGGTCGGGAAGGGCGTGCACTTTCACCCATTGGATGGGCTTTTCTTTGCCGGTGTAATAATTGCCGGTGGAGTTCCAGCCCACTGCCTCATAGATCTTTGCGATCTCTTCTTTCGAGCCTTCATTCGCGGTCTCTTTGATCTCCTTGTGGCAGTTCATGCAGACGTTGGCGGAAGGAATGCTGGCGGTTTTGGATTTTTCAACCGTGGAATGGCAGTACTGGCACTGGATGGCGTTGTCGCCGGCGTGGATCTTGTGCGAGAAGTTGATGGGCTGCGCGGGATGGTAGCCGACCCATTCGCCGGGCTTCACTTCCTGTGCGTAAACGCCGACGCCTTTCATTGCGTACCAGCCTTTTACCACGAGCACGGAGAAGAGGAAGAGGCCGATGAGCGCGACTTTGCGCTTGTTCTCATTGATCCATTTGCGGGAAGCGTCGATGAACGGCAGGCCGGGCTCTTCGGGCAATCCTTCTTTTTCATTCACCGCGTTGCGCAGGTTGATCTTCGCGAAACGAAGGACTGCGATGAGGATGATAAGAAGGATGAAAATGATGATGATGATAAAGAGCGGGCTGCCTTCGTTCGTGGTGGTGGTGGTGCCTGTCGGGTCTGTAACACCCGGAGTAGTGGCAACTTTCTTATCCGGTCCCGGGTTGACGTATTCAAGGATCGCATCAATCTCTTCATTCTTCAGGTTCGGGAACGCGTTCATCGGCGAACCGTTGAACTTCTTGAAGATCGCAATGGCATAAGCATCGCCTTTCGCACGGAGCGCATTGTTATCATGCACCCAGTCATATTTCCAGTCGCCGCCGGGAATGCGGTCAAGAACGCCCATCAGGCCGGGACCGGCTCCATCCACATCGGATGCTTTGTGACAGGAAGCGCAATTCGCCTTGAACAAAGCTTTCCCGTCCGGCTTGTCCTGGGCGGAAAGAGAAATGCCTGAGAAGAGGAGAATTGCCAGAGAAAATACAACGACTAAGCGGGGGCTTCGAACGTTTTGCCAGAGGCTGTTCATATAGCGTGTTTTGGCGTGGGCGTTTTACAGAGTACCTTACACTATAAGGCGTGGCAAATTTATAAGAAAGGTCATTTCAAGATTCGCGTGCGAAGCAAAAAAAATCCCCCTGTTTTAATTTATAATCATTCTAAATAATTGTTAAACCTGCTTTGTTTTTTTGGCTTCCGCGAAGGGTGAATTTCGTCCGCGAAAGTTGTCCGTAAGACGGTGGAAAGATGCCAGTAGTCGAAAAAAGTGAGAAGCAGAAAGTTGTCAAAGGTTGTCAGTTGTCAAAGGTTGTCAGTTGTCGGGGTTGTCGGTTGTCAAGGGTTGTCGGTCGTCGGCGTGCTCTAGAAGGATTCAGTATGAATAACCGATTAACCAGACAACCCTTGACAACCTTTTGACAACCCCTGACAACCTTTTGACAACTTTTGACAACCGATTTCCTCTTCTGAAACTGGCTTGATTTTGGTTACTTTTGTTTGATGATGCGCCATTTTCTCCTTTTCCTGTTGCTGCTTGCGGGTGTTACGGTAAACGCCCAGACGGCTTCCGACTCGCTCCAGAAAGGCGTCGATTGCGATCCGCGGCTGCAAACGCTTGTAAACAAGCACACGGAGGTCAATGCGGAGGTTAAAAACGAAGGTTATCGCGTGCAGATCTACTTCGGCGGGGATAAGGCGAAAGCGCGGGAAGCAAAATCCCGTTTCCTCAGCCAGCATGCGGACGATCTCCGGGCTTATGAAATCTACGAAGCGCCCAACTTCAAGATCCGCGTGGGCGATTTCCGGACAAAGCTGGAAGCGTACCGTTTACTCAAGGAGATCAAAGCGGATTTTCCATCGGCGTTTATTGTGGAGAGTGAAATTGAAGTGGACTGAAAACGTTAGTTGTTTGCCGTTGGTTGTTTGTCGTTTTTTTCCTGTTTGTAGAGTGTTTCAGCAACTTTATTAACGCCTTAACGACTAACACCTAACGACCAACAACAAACCTCCATGCGAGTCCTTCTCCTCTTACCCCTGGTTTTCTTTTCCTGCGCGAAAGACGAAACGGCGATCTCGTTTGATGAATCGATCACGTACGCCATGGACGTGAAAGTCGACGCCGCGGGAGATACGGTGTACGCGGTTTACCTGCCCAGCGGCTTTACACCGAACGGGAACGGGGTCAATGACGTTTATTTTGCCCGGGGGACCGGGATCGACCCGGACGAATACACCATGTCGATCTACAACCGGTTTGATAACCTCGTTTATTTTACTTCCGACGAGAACAAAGGCTGGGACGGCCGGCTCCAGGGACAGGGCGACCTTTCACCGGTTGGCGTCTATACGGTCGATGTCAGCCTGGAGGATACGCTGGGAGAAGAGCATCACTACCATTATCACGCAACACTTACGCGATAATTTCTAATTGAACATTCGCAAGTTTGTGCGGCTGTTCTCCCATTTTTTGGTCATGAGCAATGCGGTGAAATGGATCTCGTGCGATCCGCCGGTGGCGTTGGTCAGCTTTGATACCGTCAGATCGTACGAATAGGCGGCGCGGAAACGACCGTGCGCAAAGCCGGCGCTGAAGATGAGGGCATCCTGGTTGCGGTAACCGAATCCCAGGCTGTATTTGTCATAGCTGACCGTCGCGTTCATCACGGCATTCGTAAAATCCTGCTGCCGCATGACGATGACGGAAGGCACGACGCGAACGTGGCGCTGCGTTTCATCCAGGTTGCCGATGATGCCGGAGACGTGCATGACCGTGCGCATGGGCAGCTTCGAGACGCCGAGAAATCCTTCGTCGGGTTCGGTAATGTGGTAAACGGCGATGCCACCCGCCACACGTTTGCAGTACATGAGAATGCCGGCCGACACATCGGGTATGGACACCCTTGTCCGGTTCGGAACTTCGCTCGTGTTGTACACGAAGCCGCGACGCGGGTCGATCATGTCGCCAAAGCTCAGCTTGCTCCAGTCGATCGACTTCTGCTGCCAGGCGAACGACACACCGGGCTGTATGACGAATTTTCCTTTCCCCGTCGAATCTTTGAACAACGCGAAATACGGCGCCCACACGAGATCGAGGCGATCGGTTTTGATCGTTCCCTGCCCGGCCGCATCGTGCATGTAATTCACGCCGAAGCCGCCAATGCATCGCTGGTACTGGTCGTACGAAACGTTGACCGTCTGGAAATTTCCGGAAATGGCCGGCCACTGGTTGCGGTAGCCGATCTCCGCCCGCCCGCAGGCCTGCGATCCGGCAAAAGCGGGATTGACCAGGAGCAGGCTGTTGTTGTATTTAGAAAATGCGGGGTCCTGCGCCGCAAGCGTGAACGGGAGGAGCAGCAGGAAAGAAAAGACCTTCTTCATCTTATCCATAGACGTAAATGTAGCGTAACGCTGCCAGCGGGGAAGGAAAAATGTAACGAGCGGCTTTGAATTAAGTATCGCGCTATGGCCGGCACAAACGATATTTGAATCTTTAAATAACGAGCGAAACGCGTGTTTGAATTTTTAAATAGCGCAACTGCCGGCAGACATTATCGCAAAAGCTGCTTACTTTGAGGAAGCGAACTATGGCCGGTAAGCTCGTCATCCATCTTCTTTTAGCAGGACTGCTTTGCGTGCCTGCCTGCCTGCGGGCGCAGGATCCCGTTTACCTGCATTATACCATCGACGAAGGATTGCCTTCCAACGAAGTGTACGATTCTTTCGAAGACAGCCTCGGCTACATCTGGTTCGCCACCGACCACGGCATTTCGCGTTTCGACGGTTATTCGTTCCGGAATTATTCCACCAGCGACGGGCTCGTGCACAACACGGTGTTCGGGTTCCATACCGATCAGCAGGGCCGCATGTGGATGCGTACGTTCAACAGCATGCTTTGCTTCATGGAGAACGGAACGATCTACCCGTACAAGCATAACGACGCGCTCAAAACTTTTCTCGGCCGCGATTTCATCCAGCAGTTCGCGCTGGACAAAAGCGGCAATCTCTGGTTCGTGAGCATCCGGAAAATGATGGGACTTTTCCGGCAGGATGCAGCGACCGGGAAGATCGAAAAGGTGGCTTTGCCGCGCGGGTTCAACGCGTTCATACGCGAGCTGGACAGCGGAGACATCATCGCCGGCGTGGACCTTGACAACGGGTACGTGCCGGCAGATGAGCGGAACGATACGATCTGTTATAAGGACAATACCTGGCTGTTCCGGTTGCCGGAGCCGGGCACAACTGCGGGACGAACGGGAGCGCGCGCGATCGTCCGCTGCCTGCAAACGGGGAAAAACTCATTCATTTTTACGTACGACGTGCAGCTGGTGCTCATCGGCAACGGGCTCATCACCTGCAGGGCGGAATTTCCAGAAATCATCAACGACAATTACGTGGAACCGGGCGGACAGCTTTGGCTTTGCATGACGGGGTGCACCCGTTTTGACCCTGCAGCGCCGGTGTCTGGCGATCGCATTCTCCAAAACATGCCGTGCACCAACGTGCTCAGCGACCGGGCGGGAAATTATTGGTTCACGACCATCAACAACGGCGTCTTTTTCGCGCGGAACATGCAGGTGGCCGCTCTCGATCGCATTGCAGGCCAGGCGCTGGGTGAATTGCGCGATCTCGACATCTACGGTGACCAGCTGGTTACACTCGATCACACCGGCGCTGTTTTTCGTTTCGGCATTACGCCGACCGGCATCGATACTGCTGCATCGGAGCGATGGCCGGAAGAATACCCCGGGGCAAACCTGCTGTTTTGCTCACCGGCCAGTAACCGCGTCTATTTCAAGAATTGCGGGTATAAAGTCAATGGGGCGCGCTTTTCTTCGGCTTCCAGCAGGCGGCTCGACAAAAGCTTCTTCGGCGCGGTCCGCGGTTACGCACAAACCGGGGACTCCCTGCTTATGGCAGGGAACAATGGATGGCTGGTCACGGATATGGACGGAGCGGTGCGCTATCATTCTATTGATGATGGGTTTTCAAGTTTCTGCACGGCCATTGCCACGAACGGGAAAAACACCTGGATCGGAACGGCAGACGGCCTTTTCATCTTTTCGGGCGGAAAGACCATTCCGTTCGAGCCCGGCAACCTGCTTTTCCGGCAGCGCGTAACCGATATCGAGTTCGGAAAGAACGGCGAAGTGTTCGTGTCCACGCGCGGAGACGGACTGATCGTCATCGACGGCGTCAACCGGTATAACCTCCGCCCGGAAAACGGCCTCAGCTCCGATCAATGCGAAAACATCTGCGTGGACGACAGCGTGCTCTGGATCTGCTCGAACACCGGCCTGAACCGCGTGGCAATGCTGCGGAGCGGGGACCGGCTGACCTTCCGCATCGAAGTGATCGACACGCAGCACGGTCTTCCGTCGAACCTGGTGAGCGACGCCGTGCGCGCGGGCGATCTTCTTTTTGTCGCCACCGGAAAGGGGCTGGCCTGGTTCGATGTGCGCAGGTTCCGGCAGAACGCAAGTCCTCCCGCGGTTTACGTCACTTCTTTCCTGGCGAACAACCGCGAAACCGATCCCCTGTCGACGACGTTGCGCTGGAACGACAACAACATTTCCGTCGGTTTTATTGCGTTGCTGTACCAGAGCCCCGGGAACGTGAATTACCGTTACCGTCTCGAAGGGTATGAGCAGGCGTGGAATTATACGAAGGAACGAATGGCGCGCTATTTCAACCTTCCACCGGGCGAATACACGTTCGCCGTTTCCGCGATGAACGAGAACGGGGTATGGAACGACCGGCCTGCGCGCATCCATTTTTCCATTCCTGCGCATTTCACGCAGACGGCCTGGTTCCGCGTGCTCGTCATTGTGCTCGTGGCGGGCGTCGCCTCGGGGCTGGTGTTTTTTTTCGTCAGGCAGCAGCGCGACAGGGCGCGTTCGGGGCTGGCGCTGGCGGAGGCGGAGCAGAAAGCGCTGCGCGACCAGATGAAGCCGCATTTCATTTTTAATTCCCTCAATTCCATCCAGCATTTCATTCTCGACCGCGATGAAGAGTCGGCGCATCTTTACCTGAGCCGCTTTTCGAACCTGATGCGGAAGACGCTCGAAAACACGCAGCGCAATACGATCAGCCTGTCGCGTGAAATTGAAACGCTTCGCCTTTATCTCGATCTCGAGAAGCTGCGTTTCGGAAAAAACTTCTCGTACGAGATCAGCATTGCCTCCACGCTTCTGCCCGACATGATCGAATTGCCGCCGATGCTGATCCAGCCGTACGTGGAGAACGCGATCTGGCATGGGCTGCTCCTGTGCCGCGACCGGGATCCGCGCCTGCTGCTGCAGTTTCTACGGGAAAAAAGCACGCTGGTGTGCATCGTGGAAGACAACGGCATCGGGCGGAAAAAAGCGGAAGAATCAAAACCGGAGGAACGGCACAAACCGACCGGCATGAGAAACATCGAGGAACGCATCCTGATCCTCAACAAGGTGATGCGCTCCTCGCTCAGCGTGGAAGTGACCGACCTGTACAACGATTCAGGCGAGCCTTCCGGGACGCGGGTCACGCTGCGCATCCCCCTATTCCAGTTTAAAAAAGAAAATGCACGACGATGAGAACTGTATTGGTTGACGATGAAGAAAAAAGCACCCGCTCGCTGCGCACCTTGCTGCAGCGTTATTGCCCCGACGTGGAAGTCATCGGCGAGGCCGGCTCTGCAGCGCGGGCCGTGGAGCTGATCGGCACATTGAAACCCGATGTCGTGTTCCTCGATGTGCTCATGCCCGACGGAACGGGATTCGACGTGCTGAAAAAATGCCAGGGACAAACGTTCGACGTGATCTTCGTAACGGCTTTCGAAGAACACGCGCTGCGCGCATTCGAGTTTGCCGCGTTGCATTACCTGCTCAAGCCCGTGAATTTCCATGATCTGCAGGAAGCCGTGGCGCGCTTCCGCGACAAGAACGGGAAAGAAGATCACCCTTCCCGCGACATGCGCATCGACATTGCACGGAAAGCTTACGGCCAGCCCGCTTCCGAAAACATCGTGCTCACTTCCCTCGACGGTTTTTCGATCGTGAAGATCAGCGACATTCTCCGCTGCGAAGCCGACTCGAATTACACCAAAGTTGTTTTTATGAACGGCAAATCGTTCATGTCGTCGCGCAACCTTTCGCATTTCGAGGAGCTGCTGTCGGGGCTGGCGTTCGTGCGCATCCATCACAAATACCTTGTCAATTTGCTTTACGTGAAGCGTTACATCCGCGGGCGCGGCGGCTACGTGGAAATGAGCGACGGCGTGCAGGTGGAAGTTTCCGCGCGGAAGAAGGATGAGTTTTTGGAGCAGATGGCGGTGTTTGCCCGGGGAATGTAGGAGGGGAAATTTCAGTTCCAAAATTTCAAATTCCAAAACGAATGCTGTGCCAGTGTTCGGGAATTGCCCCCTGGTAAAAGCAAAGGCCGCGAACAACTCGCGGCCTTTATTTTTTCTTCAGACAGTATCTCACTCCGTCAGATCAAACGTCTCCAAAAACTTCGTCGTGTAATTCCCCAGGATAAAATTCGGGTCCTTCATCAAACGCAGGTGGAACGGGATCGTGGTCTTCACCCCTTCCACCACGAATTCGCTCAGCGCGCGGTGCATTTTTGCGATCGCTTCTTCGCGTGTCTGCGCCATCGTGATCAGTTTGGCGATCATCGAGTCGTAGTTCGGCGGGATGGTATAGCCGGCGTAAATGTGTGAATCCACGCGCACGCCGTGGCCGCCGGGCGTATGCAGCACGGTGATCTTGCCGGGCGAGGGACGGAAATTGTTGAAAGGGTCTTCCGCGTTGATGCGGCACTCGATGGCGTGGAGCTGGGGGTAATAATTTTTCCCGGAGATGGGAACGCCTGCTGCGATGAGGATCTGTTCACGGATGAGATCGTAGTCGATCACTTCTTCGGTGATCGGGTGCTCGACCTGGATACGCGTGTTCATCTCCATGAAGTAAAAGTTCCGGTGCTTGTCGACGAGGAACTCGATGGTGCCGACACCTTCGTAATTCACGGCGGATGCGGCTTTGATGGCGGCCTCGCCCATTTTGTCGCGCAGCTCGGAGGTCATGAAGGGAGAAGGCGTTTCCTCGGCAAGCTTCTGGTGGCGGCGCTGGATGGAGCAATCGCGCTCGCTCAGGTGGCACACTTTTCCGTACTGGTCGCCGGCGATCTGGATCTCGATGTGTCGGGGCTCTTCGATGAACTTTTCCATGTACATCGCGCCGTTGCCGAATGCAGCTTCCGCTTCTTTGGTGGCGCCTTCGAATTGCGCTTCCAGCTCTTCTTCTTTCCAGATGATGCGCATGCCTTTTCCGCCGCCGCCCGCAGTGGCTTTGATGATGACGGGATACCCGACCTCGAGCGCGATGGCTTTGGCCGACTCAGCATCCGTAAGCAGTCCCGCAGAACCGGGAACGCAAGGCACCCCGGCTTTGATCATCGTGTCTTTCGCGTTGGATTTGTCGCCCATCGCGTCGATCTGTTCGGGTGTTGCGCCGATGAACTTGATGCCGTGCTCCTGGCAGATGCGGGAGAACTTGGAGTTTTCGCTGAGGAAACCGTAGCCCGGGTGAATGCCGTCGGCGTTGGTGATCTCCGCAGCTGCGATGATGTTGGGAATATTGAGATAGGATTCTTTGCTCGGCGGCGGGCCGATGCACACTGCTTCGTCGGCGAATTTTACGTGCAGGGAATCCTTGTCGGCAGTGGAATAGACGGCGACCGTCTTGATGCCCATCTCGCGACAGGTACGAATGATGCGCAGCGCGATCTCACCGCGGTTGGCGACGAGGATCTTTTTGAACATCTTTTCTTTCTGCTTCTTTTCTTTAGCCATGAGTATCGGGTGTCAGTTGTCGGGTGTCAGTTGTCGGTCAATCGCATTTTCGTCTGCGACGAAAATGCGATTTGATTCTGATTGTCAGATCGGAATTCTCTTCAGAAGTCCCGACAGACAACCGACAACTGATAACTGTTTTAAGCGGGTTCTACGAGGAAGAGGGGCTGATCGTATTCGACCGGGGACGCGTCGTCGACGAGGACTTTGACGATACGGCCGCTGATCTCGCTTTCGATCTCGTTGAACAGCTTCATGGCTTCGATGATGCAGAGCACTTTGCCCGGCTTGATCTCGTCGCCCACGTTGGCGAAGATCGGCTTGTCGGGGCCCGGCGCGCGGTAGAACGTACCGATCATCGGGGATTTGATGGTGACCAGCTTCGACTCATCGGCCGCGGCGACTTCTTTTTTCGTCTCGGGCGATTTGGTCTCTGCTGCCGGTGCAGCGGCAACTGCCTGGATCACGGGCTGTGCGACGGGCGCATGCATCACCGGCATTGCGGTTTGCATCACGGGGGCTTCCATCTTTCCGCCTTTTCCCTGCGTCCTGATCGTGATCTTGACGTCCTTGGTTTCCAGCTCAACTTCGCTCACGCCGGATTTGGCGACGAACTTGATCAGGTCCTGGATTTCGTTCAGTTTCATTGCGTGCGTTTTTGGTTATTGTCGAAAAATGCGTTTAAAGATAGTTCATCTGCCCTGCCCGGACGCTAAGAATTATACGCCCAGCGGAGATAGATGGCTCCCCACGTAAATCCTCCGCCGAATGCCGAAAGCACCAGCACGTCGCCCTTCTTCAGGCGCTTCTCGTACTCGCAGAGCAGCAGCGGAAGCGTGCCGGCCGTGGTGTTGCCGTAACGCTCGATGTTCATCATTACTTTTTCGGGACCGAGGCCCATGCGGTTCGCGGTGGCGTCCACGATGCGCTTGTTGGCCTGGTGCGGAACCAGCCACGCCACATCGTCGGCGGTGAGATTATTCTTCTCCATGATCTTTGCCGAAACCTCCGCCATGTTCACCACGGCATGCTTGAACACCGGCTGGCCGTCCTGGAAAACATAATGCATTTTCTGGTCCACCGTTTCGTGCGAGGCAGGCCTTACCGAACCGCCGGCTTTGGAATGCAAATATTGCGCGCCGTTGCCGTCGGCATGCAGCAGGAAGTCCATCACGCCCACTTCTTCTTCCGTGGGTTCGAGCAGCACCGCCCCGCCGCCGTCGCCGAAAATGACGCAGGTGGCGCGGTCTTCGTAATCGATAATGGACGACATTTTATCCGCGCCCACCACGATCACTTTTTTGTGACGGCCTGTTTCGATGAACTGGGCACCGGTGGAAAGCGCGTACAGGAAACCGGAGCAGGCTGCGGAAATATCGTAGCCCCAGGCATTTTTGAGCCCGAGCTTCGCGGTGATGATGTTGGCCGTAGCGGGGAAAATGTAATCGGGGGTAACGGTGGCGACGATCACGAGCTCGATCTCGAGCGGGTCGATGCCGGTTTTGTCGAGTATCTGCTGAATTGCATGGATGCCGATCTCGGAACAGCCGCGTTCTTTGCCCACCATGATGCGGCGCTCTTTGATGCCGGTGCGCGACGTGATCCATTCGTCCGTGGTGTCGACCATCTTTTCGAGGTCGGCGTTCGAAAGCACCGTATCGGGAACCCATCCTCCGACTGCTGTTACCGCGGCCCTGGTTTTTTTCATAATTGTCAGAATGCTTGTTTGATTTTCTCCGGGAGCCGCGCTTCGGCCACGTCACGGGAAAGCAGCAACATGTTTTTTATGGCGAGCGGGCTTGACATGCCATGCCCGATGATCACGTTTCCGTTGACACCGAGGATGGGCGTGCCGCCGTAAATCTCGTAATTGAAGCGGTTGAAATATTCGTCGTCGATCCCGCGGCGCTTGATGGCGGTGTAAAACGATTCCGCAAACTTCAGCACCACGTTGCCCGTGAACCCTTCGCACACGATCACGTCCGCTTCATCGCTGAAGATGTGGCGGCCTTCCACGTTGCCCACGAAGTTGAAATCGCGCGAATCCTTCATGAGGTTGTAAGCCGCCTGCGCCACGAGGTTCCCTTTTTCCGGCTCTTCCCCGATGTTCAGCAGTCCCACCTTCGGGTTCCTGATCCCGAACACATGCTCCGCGTAAAGCCTGCCGAGGATGGCGAACTGGTAAAGCACGTCGGGCTTGCAGTCGGCGTTCGTTCCCACGTCCAGCAATAAATTAAAACCACCGGATTCTTTGGGGAATGCGGTGGTGATGCAGGGACGGATAACGCCGGAAATGGATTTGACGGTGTACATGGACCCGACGAGCATTGCGCCGGAGTTGCCGCAGCTGGCAAACGCGTCGAGCTTTCCTTCGGTCATAAGGCGGAAAGCCGTGGCGATGGTGGAACCGGGTTTTTGCGAAAACGCTTTGACAGGATGCTCGCCCATGCCGATGGTTTCGGTGGCGTGCACGATGTCGACGTTCGCGGGGTCGAAACCTTTGGCAGTGAGGCCGGAAATGACCTGGTCGCGGTCACCGATGAGGACAAGACGGACAGAAGCGGGAAGTTCGGCATGCGCGAGGCACACGCCTTCCAGCGGAGCCCCGGGTGCGAAGTCGCCACCCAGGATGTCGATCCCGATCTTCATAAGTAGGAGGAGGGCTGGTTAGTCCTTCTTCTCCATCACAACTTTGCCCTTGTAATAGAGAGCGCCGTCGTGCCAGTAGGCACGATGCCAGAGGTGCGCTTCACCGGTTACAGAGCAAACAGCCACGTTGGGGGCTTCGGCTTTGTAGTGCGTGCGACGCTTGTCGCGGCGGCTCTTGGAATGGCGGTGTTTAGGATTTGGCATTTTATTTAGGTGTTAGGACTTAGGTATTCGATGTTAGGTTTCTGTCGGGACGATACTTTTAGTTATCGTCGAACTTTATGTTTTTCAGGGAGTCCCAGCGCGGATCGGTTTCTTCCGGCTCTTCTTCCTTTTCTTTCTTTTTGGTCACTTTCCCCGGCTTGAGCTTCTCGAGCGTCGAGATGGTCTCCGGGTCGCAGCCGTCGGGCGCATCGGGATTTCCCCCGCACACCCTGCGCGACGGCACCAGCAGCGTGATGTACTCGTACAGGTACTTTGCGAGATCGAGCTCATGCGCGCTCTCGGGCAGGCTGATCAGGTCGTCCTCATCCTCGAACCTTTCGGCGTTGAGGTTGACGACAAGCCTGTACTGGCCTTCCACCGGCTGCATGTACTCCGACGTGCAGCGGTCGCAGGTCAATTCCACCTCGCCTTTGATGCGGATGTCGAGCGTCAGCATTAAGCTGTGCCTGACCAGGGTGACATCGACCTGTACGTTTCCCTTTTTTATTTCCGAGTACGGGAACGCTTCAAAGAACGTGTTGGTGACCACGAACCTGTACTCGTGGCTGCCGTCGCTCAAACCCGTAAACGGGATACTGAACTCTTTCAATCCGCTCATGGCAACCTCCTTTTTTAAGGAAAGGTGGCAAAACTACGCAAAATTCACAGGATATGAACAACCGGCAAGGGCCGAAATTGGGGTTTTTGAGAGAATTTTTGAAAGGAAAGAGGGTTTTTTGGACGAAATCTCTGTTTTCGGCGACGAAAACGATGTGCAAATGTGCGGATGGGCAGATATGCAAATTGGATGTGCTAAAATGCTGATGTGCTGAAATGCTGATGATGAGGTTTCAGGTAGTAGAGCCAATCTGTTATCCCAGGTCCGGAGAAAACAAAACTTGTTGCGGGGCAAAACCCATCAGCATTTCAGCCATCAAAGCGCCGGCCTGTGCGGCTGGCTACCGGTCTCTTCCCTCCCGCTGGCGGGGCTGGGATTTGAGCGGGTTGGCGGAAATTTCCTGCCAGCTGCGGCGGGTGCGGAAAATGTCGATGGCGGTGAAGATGGCCTGGCGGAAGGAAAGCTCGCTGGCTTCGTTTTTCCCGGCGATGTCGTAGGCGGTGCCGTGGTATTACCTTGTGCCCTAGATAAATCAAAACAATTTTTTCCATGTGCTTTGTTGGTAGCGACATTAGGTTAAGGTTGATTTGTCAGACATAATTGCACCTACTTCAAAATACTATCTTTGTTCACTACGATTTGACCAATTAACATGCCCACTTCCCAGATTAGAATACGGACTGAAGGATTTCGAGCTATTGGAAAGGCTGATATAATTATTAATGGCATTACGGTTGTAGCTGGTGAAAACGGCTCTGGAAAGAGCACATTGTCGAAACTGTTATATCACCTCTATAAAACTGCTTCAAATTATGAGCTGTTAGTCTCTCAAGATGCAAAAACAAAGCTGAACAGTGTGTATCAATTTCTGGATATCGCACATCATGAGTTACCATACTCTCCCCAAGTTAGAAATCTGAGAGAAGAATTAATGAAGGAGTTGCGAATGATGAGAAGGAATTTTGAATCACCCCTTCATGAGCAATACCAAAACTGGAACTCTGTTATTAAAAAAACTGCAGAATTGTATAAGTCGCAACAGCTGGACCTCTTCACGGATGAAAATAAAAGTAGCAAACGGTTAGATCACAGATTAAATCGATTGCGATATATCATGAAGGATATCATGAATGTGGAATTTACTGAAGATGACAAGGCACTCCCATTCGGCGAAATCGAAAAATATATTGATGGTATTTTCAAAGAAGCAGAAGGTAAATTAAGATCAAGACCCACATCTCTGTTCACAAACGCTCTAAGAAATGTATTTACGGAAGGCAAGCTTCCTGAAGTATTTGATGTAATGGAGTTTGAAGAACAAATAGTCTCTTTGACCAAGACTTCTTTATCAATACCATACCTAATTCAAAACGTATTCTACATCGACACTCCAATGATGGTTGGTGAGGATAGCACGAACAACGAGCATTGGGATGATCTAGACGAGGCATTAAGGAAACCAGGAATACTTGCTCAAATTGAATTATCAGAAGACATCAGTAAACAAATAATTCATGGCGAGGTTTCTTTAAGTGATCAAAAAGATTTTTCCACGGATTTCCAATACGTCCGCGAAGACGGGTCAATATATAACTTGCTGGACTGCGCCACAGGTGTAAAAGCGTTTGCTATCCTTCAATTGCTGCTTAAAAATGGATTATTAACAAATAAAACTTTGCTAATAATCGACGAGCCAGAATCACACTTACACCCTCAATGGATAATAGAATATGCCCGACTAATTGTTCTGCTTAACAAGATTGTTGGGGTTAAATTTTTTATTGCGAGCCACAATCCAGATATGGTAAGTGCGCTTAAACACATATCTGGAAAGATGGGGGTTCATGATAACCTCAATTTTTATTTATCAGAAAAAAGGCCTTCTAAATATCTATACGATTATAAACACTTGGGGAGAGAAATTGATCCTATTTTTGAATCCTTTAATATTGCATTAGAGCGTATCCATCAATATGGCAACTGAGCTTAGGTATTGTAAAAACTCCACGATTACGCATAAAGTTGCTCAAGCGTTCAGCATTTGCATTGCTGACATGGATTCATTAATTGCGCGCGAAGGGTTTTCTGGCCCATTTCCGTTCTTTACGCAAGGAGAAGTTGTACTAGATATGGATTTGGCCGAGGCTAAAGTAGCAGCGCAGCAACAAAGAGTTGAAAAAAATAAGTCGATGGATATGGCTTACGTGATACGAAGTTCTGACAATAAAAAAATCGCAAGTGTGATAGTGGAGCTAAAATTCAATATGCGAGACTTTTATTGCCTGAAGAAAGAACAACTTGAACAAAAGGTTCAAGGGTCGGCAGCTATACTTTCCGATGTACCTCCTCTCTATAACAGATTTTATTTCGTCGTTCAAACAAATTACATACAGGAGGCCACAAGTAGATTATTTCGAATGATTCCAGAAATTGACAAACGGTTTGTAGCAATAGATCTACCGTCTCTTAAGCACCTATATTTTTAAGTCCGAACAAACACATCCTACCGCTACCGGTCTCTTCCCTCCCGCTGACGGGGCTGGGATTTGAGCGGGTTGGCGGAAATTTCCTGCCAGCTGCGGCGGGTGCGGAAAATGTCGATGGCGGTGAAGATGGCCTGGCGGAAGGAAAGCTCGCTGGCTTCGTTTTTCCCGGCGATGTCGTACGCGGTGCCGTGGTCGGGCGAGGTGCGCACGAAACGAAGGCCGGCGGTGAAGTTGACGCCTGCGGAAAATGACAAGGCTTTGAACGGGGCAAGTCCCTGGTCGTGGTACATGGCCAGCACGCCGTCGTATTTCTGCCAGGAGCCGGAGCCGAAAAATCCGTCGGCGGGGAAAGGGCCGACGGCCATAAAATTTTCCGCTTTCATGGATTCCACGGCGGGCAGGATGATCTCCTGCTCCTCGCGGCCGATCGCGCCCTGGTCGCCGGCGTGCGGGTTGAGGCCGAGGATGGCGATCCTGGGCCTGCGGATGCCGAAATCTTCGACCAGCGATTTCGCCATGAGCTTCGCTTTCTGGACGATGCGCTCTCTGGTGATCTGCTCCGCCACTTCGCGGATGGGCAAATGTTCGGTAACGAGACCGACACGGAGATTTTCGTTGAGCAGCAGCATGAGCGATTGCTCTGCCGAGAACATGTGCTGAAGATAGGACGTGTGCCCCGTAAAAGCGGGCAGGTCGACCGCGATGCTGTGCTTATCGATGGGCGCGGTGACGAGTACGTCGATCTTCCCTTCACGCAGCGCGGTGATGGCCGCGTCGATGGCTTTGAGGGCGAACTTGCCGGCCACGGGAGAAGGTTTGCCGAACTCGACGTTGACGTCGTCTTCGTGAACGTTCAGCAAATTCGCGCGTTTGGGATTGAGCTGGTCGAGGTCCTGGAGCTGGTGGAAATTAAATTCTTCGGCTCCGATGGCTTTGCGGTGGGCGGCGAACACTTTCGCCGAGCCGAACACGACCGGCGTGCAGAGCTCGAGCATGCCCGGGTCGAGCAGCGATTTCAACACCACCTCCGGCCCGATGCCGTTCATGTCGCCCTGGGTGATCCCCACGCGGATCTTTTGCTGGTCGGTCATTTGGCAAAGTTATCATAATTGATCACCGTTGCCATGGAGACAATTTCCGATTGCCGATTTTCCGGATTAAACAAATAGGGGTCGACCAATGGTCGACCCCTATCGGGTAAATAAATCGGCAATCACTCCTCCACCCACCCGATCACCGCCGAAAGATCACTGTCACCAACCGTTTTCCATTTCCCTGCGGGCTGCGACCACACGGCGATTCCTTGCAGGTAATGTTCTTCGCCCAGCACCATTTCATACGGGAACGCCACGTGCCCCGGCGCGGAAACGACTTGTTCGGGGAAACAGAAATACGTGCCGATGGCTTGCTCGTCGTTACGGATGACGCGGCCTTTCGGGGTTTCGCTGACAGCGATGGAAAATCCGTGGCCGGCGGGGAGGTATTGCAATTCGGTGGCTTTCTTCTTCGCCACGTCGATGCTGAAATGGCCGCGGGCGCACTGGTAGATGATCTCGCCTTCCGGTGTGGTGTAGAAACGCGACAGGGCGTGATTTTCCGGCAACTGGTCGATCTCGCCGATCTTCTCCTGCGTTTTTGTGCTGAGCGTGACTTTCATGATCGACACGTAATCGTGCGCGGAGGAATAGTTGGGGTAAAGAAAATTGTCGTTGTCGATCCAGTGCATGGGCAGCTGGGGATGCGCGCCGGCGATGAGCGACACATCTTCACCGAAGCCGGCGTCTTTCACCACTTCCACTTTCGGCGCGGACGGCGGGTAATAATAGATCTTGTAATTCTTCAGCGCGCAGTCGGCCTCCACATCTTTCCCGGGCAAGGCGCGAAACGACGCACTTTTCACCTGCTCGTATTTCCCCGTTTTGAGATCGAGCACGGAATAATATTTCCCTTTCGAAATGTCGTTGGTGAAAAAGATAAGGCTGTCGCCCGACGCGCGCACGAAACGGTCGTGCTGATCCAGGAGCATTTTTTTCTCCTGCAGGTCGACGACATTTCCGTACGACGTGATCACCCAGCGGTTGCGGTAAACATGGTTCGGACCGAGATCGAAACGGATGCGCGGAACACGGTCGCCGGACTGCTGCGTGACGATGTCCATGATGTTTTCCGGCGCGGAAGCCACACCGCCGCTGAACGTCACTTTCCGCAAATGCACGACATGGTTCGAAGCCGCCTGCGCATCGTAAACGGCGTAAACCAATGTGTACTTTTTGTCGGGAAGCGTGCTCCACGCGGAAATGAGCAGTGAAAGAAAAATTCCCGCCAGGACAAAAATGTACGATTTACGAATTACGATGTACGAATGCAGCAATCGTAATTCGTAAATCGTGAATCGTTCATTCTTCCCTGAGGTGGGCATTGCGCTTTGAATTAATAATTCGCTAAAAAGTCAATCATGAGTCGTACACCCACGCCAGTTCCGCCTTTGGGGCGATAGGCTTCTTTGGCAGCGAGGAACGCGGGGCCGGCGATATCGAAATGCATGAACGGGGTTTTCACAAAATGTGCCAGGAATTTTCCCGCGGTGATGGAGCCGCCGTACGGGCCACCGATATTTTTGATCTCGGCCACGTCGGAGCGGATCATCTCATCGTAGTCGTCCCAGAACGGCATTTCCGCCAGTCGTTCGTGCACGTTGTGACCGCTGGCTTTCAGCTTCGTCTTCACGCGTTCGTTCGCCGTTCCCATGCATACGATGCCCACGTGGCCGATGGCGGCGACGGCTGCGCCGGTGAGCGTGGAAAATTCAAGCACGAGCTCGGGTCCGAACTGTTCGCCGTAGCTGAGCGCGTCGGCGAGGATGAGGCGGCCTTCGGCGTCGGTGTTGAGCACTTCCACGGTGAGGCCGTTGTACATCGTCAGCACGTCGCCGGCCACATAAGCGTTCCCGTTGATGCGGTTGTCGGTGGCGGGAACGAGGCCGATCACGTGCACGGGCAGCTTCGCTTTGGCGATGGCCCACATCGTGGCGCCCACGGCAGCCGCACCGGCCATGTCGCACTTCATCGTTTCCATTCCCGCGCCCACTTTCACGTTGTAGCCGCCGGTGTCGTACACCACGCCTTTGCCGACGAGCACGACCGGTTTTTTATTTTTCGCCCGCGCGGGCTTGTATTCCATGATCGTGAACGTGGGAGGAATTTCGCTGCCTTTGTTCACCGCCAGCAACCCGCCCATCTTCAGCGATTCGATCTTCGTTTTGCCCAGCACTTCCACGCGGAACCCGGCATCCTGGCCGAGGCGATGGAATTCTCTGGAAAGCTTCACTGCGTCGAGCGTGTTGGCCGGCTCGTTCACCAGGTCGCGCGCGATGCAGGTGGCGCGGATGGTGATCTCCAGCTGTGCGAGCTCCTTGTCTTTTAATTTTTTCGAAAGAAGCTGGAGCGTTTTGAGTGTATTGGCGTCACGCGCCTTGTTCTTCACTTTATAAATGAGGAACTGGTAGTTCGCCAGCGCCACGCCTTCCGCAAGGGCCAGCAGGTGTACCGTGTTGTCGTCCGCATCGGCCACGGTCGCTGCTTCCAGCTTCTGGTCGTTGAAATACGGGATCAGCGTTGCGCCCGACTTGCGGATCGCTTCCAGGGCCGCGGCCGGGGAAAGCTTTTCGCCCTTCACAATCACGAAGACCGGCTGGTTGTTGTTGCACACCTGCACGGTGGTCCGCTCGGCCGCGATCGCTTTTTTAATTACCTCCAGCGCATCCGGGCTGAGGTTGAAGCGACGCAGGTCGGACGATTTGCGGCTTAAAATAACAAGTGTATTTCCCTGTGGAAGGGTTGATACACGTTTCAGGACGGTCATGTTTTCGTAATTTTGAGGGCTTTAAAAGTAGGAAAAAGAAGACGGTTGTCGGTGGTCAGTTTCCGGTTGCCGGTTTTCGGTTGCCGGTCTTCGGCTATCGTTCAGGCTGACAACCGAAAACCGGAACCCGGAATCCGAACAAAGACCGACAACTGGTAACAGACAACCGACAACCGAAATGAATACGGACAAACTGCTGAAACGTGCGCTGGAGCTGGATTTTCTTTCGGCGGAGGAAGGCGTTTTTCTTTTTGAGAACGTGCCCACGGCGGAGCTGATGGTGGCCGGCAACGAGCTGAGGAAGAAAAAAAAGCCGGGAAACAAGGTCACGTGGATCATCGACCGGAACCTGAACACGACGAACGTCTGCATCGCTAACTGCAAGTTCTGCAACTTTTACCGCATCCCCGGCCATTCCGAATCCTACATCACCGACATTGAAACGTACAAGCGCAAGATCGAGGAAACCTTCCGCTACGGCGGCGAGCAGCTGCTCCTGCAGGGCGGCCACCACCCCGATCTCGGCCTGAAATTTTACGTCGACCTGTTCCGCGAGCTCAAGCGCCTTTACCCGAACCTCAAGCTCCATTCCCTCGGACCGCCGGAGATCGCGCACATCACCAAGCTCGAAAAGAGCACGCACACCGAAGTGCTCAAAGCGCTCATGGATGCCGGCCTGGACTCCCTGCCCGGCGCCGGCGCCGAGATCCTCAACGACCGTGTGCGCCGTCTCATTTCCAAAGGAAAATGTTCCGGCCGCGAATGGCTCGACGTGATGCGCGCCGCACACCAGCTGCGCCTCACCTCTTCCGCCACGATGATGTTCGGCCACATCGAAACCGTGTACGAACGATTCGAGCACCTCGCATGGCTGCGCCAGGTGCAAAGCGAAAAACCCGCCGATGCCAAAGGCTTCATCGCGTTCATCCCCTGGCCGTTCCAGGACGACGGCACGCTGCTGCGCCGTGTGAAAGGCGTCACCAACACCGTCACCGGCGACGAATACATCCGCATGATCGCCATGAGCCGCCTCATGCTGCCGAACGTCGACAACATCCAGGCTTCGTGGCTCACCGTGGGCAAGGAGATCGCGCAGCTGTGTCTCCATGCCGGCGCCAACGATTTCGGGTCGATCATGATCGAGGAGAACGTGGTTTCCGCCGCGGGTGCGCCGCACCGTTTCACCTACAAAGGAATCATGACGGCCATCGAAGAAGCGGGGTTTAAGCCGCAACTGCGCACGCAGCAGTATGAAGACCGGGCGTTGCCTGCCAATATCGAGGAGCAGGTGATTAATTATTGAAATTATTTTCGGGGAGAACGGTTTCTGCTTCGCTCATAAAGTGGCGGTTGGCGGTGGCGGTTGGCAGCGGCAGTTGGGTAATGTAAACCGCTCGTAGAAAAGCAATTTCATTCGTGGAAGCGAAACTGCAGTGCGTTAAAGCTCCGTCCGCTCCGGCTATTCGTTTCAAGTCCTCATCGCTGCGCTCTTCCGGGCTTTCCACTGCTATCCGGGCTAGGGAATCAAACCGATCGGTGCGTTTAAGCCTCGAAATTCATTTTTTTATTTATTGTTCCTTTTAGTGTGGAAGAAAGTCTGCGCTATAAATTGTCTTGGTCCAAAAAACAATACATAAACCTCTAAATATCAGTGTTTTCCAAATAATTTCAAACGCTTTATGCTGTCAGCCTATTTAGTGTAGGGGTGATATAGCGCCTTTATCCTGATGCATAAATTAAAACCGAAAACATGGCAAAGAAAGTACAGAGGCTGACCGGAGGAATCAAGAAATTTTCGAATGCAGCTAAATCGAAAAGTCGAGTACGAAAACAATCACAGAAATCGCCTAACGGAGCTAAGGCAAAGGGAACAGCACGGAACAAAAAACAGCATTCGAATCCGGTTATTTCTGTTCTAGAAATTCTACTGGAGTTATTTCCAAAAAACAAAACACAGAGCTGGAAAGTCATAAGATACTTAACGATTTCGGTTTTCTTTATTCTACCAAATCCAACTGCCAATCCCTTTTTAGAAAACGAACATCCATTCATTCACGATGACCACCGCACGTATATCGAAATCCATGTCGATTACTCACCACGAATCCCAGATGAAGCAACCAATTCCCTGAACCAACGTCTTTCGTCTGGAAGACGAAAAGTTCCGCTGCGATGAAAAAGGTTTACAGTTTCCTGCTTGGCCTGGTCGTTTCTGTTGACGCTTTCGGTGGAAACGTTGCGGCGGCGGATGTTAGCTTCCGGTGTTTGAGCGGAATGCAATATGAATTCACGGTTACTTCGGTAACGCTGGGGCAACCGCTTTCTTCAGATACGATCTCGTTTGATTTTGGCGATGGCTCCCCGGTGTATTATCTCCAGGCGCCCGTTTCCGTTCAGCTCTCCGACACATCCTATTACCAGAATCAATGGACATTTCTTCACAATTACACAGGAGCGGGCAATTATGGTTTGCTGGCGACATTTCCCGGTCATGCACCCGGCATCGTAAACATCCCGAATTCCGCAACAGCACCTTTTACGCTGGAAGGAGAAATCATTGCAGATCCGGTCATCGGTTGCAACAGCTCGCCTTACTCTACCGATCCTGAGCTGATCAAAACTGCGATCCTGGCACAGGGCAACAGCTGGAATATTTCATCACTCGATCCTGACGGCGATAGTATCGCTCATTTCTTTATTCCCTGTAACGTTCCGGGTTATACGTTTCCCGACAACAGCTCCAGCTTTTACATCGACCCTGTAACCGGGCAGTACGAGTGGAACGTCCCTTCGCAGCCCGGCCGCTTCAACGTGGTGATCAAAACCGAACAATGGTTCCACATGCCGAACGGCTTTTCCATCCTGACCGGCTACGTCACGCGTGAAATACAGATCAATGTTGTACCTCCCACGGGTATTCACGAAACGGCAGTTCCGTTATTTTCCCTGTATCCAAATCCCGCCACATTCGACGAACCGATCACCGTTTCCGTCATCTCATTCATGGGCAGTCCGCGCGCGCAGCTTGTCAACGGACTGGGCCAGGTGGTTTGGAAATGGGAATGGAACGGCTTGCAGGCCAACACATTTTCGGCTCAGCTTCCCCTGCTTCCGGAAGGCGTTTATTTATACATGCTGGGGAACGAAAACGAATGGATCCATTCCGAGCTCCTGGTCATACGAAAACCCTGATTTCCACGTTACTCATCTGCCATTTATTGATCCAAACCAGCCAGCTGCAAAACGAAGTTTTTCTCATTGTTTTCCCAGAAAAGAAGGCTTACCTTTGAACTTAACCCGTGGTATCGCTATGAAGTTGTTCCGCACATTATTCGCTTTCGTTCTTTTGGGCGCCGCTTTTTACAGCTGCAAACCCGATCCTGTTTATCCTGCGGAACCGATGCTTGAATTCAAAGAATATTACCAGGCGCAAAATTCGGATTCCCTCCAGGTCATTTTTACGTTCACCGACGGCGACGGCGACATCGGCATTTCGCCGCTGGATACGAACTATAACATGCTGCTGACGGTGTACCGCAAAAATTCGTCGGGACAATGGATCGTGCTCGACGACCCGGGAACGCCTTCGCTCACGGATTCGCTCATGTACAAATACCGCGTTCCCAAGCTGACTGCCGGGCAGATCGGGCTGGAAGGCGACATTTACCTGACCATCAACAAATCCATCCTGCGACAGATCGAGGATACGCTGCAGTTCAACGCCGTGCTCATCGACCAGTCGCACAATTACAGCCCCTGGGTGCGGACGCCGGAGGTGGTGCTGGTCCCTTAATAGTTTTTGTATGAAACGATTTCTCCTTCTTTTTACGCTGTTGCTGTCTGCCCCGCTGCTGCGCGCGACGCACAACATTGCCGGGGAGATCACGGTAGAATGCATCAGCGGCCTGCAGTATGAAGTAACGGTGACCACGTACACCAACGCGCTGAGCCCCGCCGACCGCTGTTTTCTCGACGTGAACTGGGGCGACGGAAGCCAGCTGCAAACGATCTACCGCATGAACGGCCTCCCCGGGAGCTGCCAGTCGCCTGCCACCATGGGCGATACGCAGACCATGAACCAGGCCGGGTTCCCGAACACCAAGGTGAACATCTACAAAGGCGTCCACAATTACATGGGCCCCGGCAACTACACGGTCAGGATCATCGACCCGAACCGCGTTGCAGGCATTCTCAACATTCCCAACTCCGTCAACGTTCCGTTCTACCTGGAAACGGTCATCGTCGTCGATCCGATCATCGGCTGCAATTCCACGCCTTATCTCACCACCATCCCGCTCGACAAAGCCTGCCTGGGCCACTGCTATTACCACAACCCCGGCGCGATCGACCCCGACGGCGACAGCCTTTCCTACCGCATCGGCCCTTGCCTGGACACGCTCGGCAACCCGATCGCCGGCTACACCATTATTCCCGCCACCATCGACCCGGTGACCGGCGACCTTTCCTGGTGCTCGCCCACGCAGGCAGGAAAATTCAACCTTGTCATTTACATCGACGAATGGTTCCGCTTCCCGAACGGCAACCACGTGCTCATCGGAACGGTCGAACGCGACATGTCCATCGACGTCATCGCGAACTGCAACAACGAGAACCCTGAAATTCCCGACCTGCCCGACTTATGCGTGGATGCGGGCGACGTGGTCAACTTTTCGTTCGTCACCACCGACCCGGACACGCCGGACCTCGTGCGCATACAGGGATACGGCGGACCGTTCAGCGTAACGCCGGCAGCGACGATCAACCCGAACAACATTCCGACCATCACGCCGTTCGCCACCACGTTCAACTGGGCCACCACCTGCGAGCGCGTCCGCCTGCAGCCGTGGACCGTGACGTTCAAAGCGACGGACAACGATTCGCAGGTGCCGCTGTCGGACATCGAGTCGGTGAACATCACCGTCGTTTCGCCCGGGCCGGCATTCCTCACCGCATCGCCGCAAGGCTCGAGCATGAACCTTTCGTGGGGGCAGAACCCGTGCAACCCGGTGAGCAATTACTGCGTGGGGTACAAAATTTACAGGCGGCAGGGCCCGAGCGCGTGGAACCCGGCGCAATGCGAGACCGGCGTTCCCGCTTATACCGGCTTCGTGCAGATCGGCACGGTGACCGGCATCACCAACACGACGTTCGTGGATAACAACGGCGGCGCGGGGCTGATCCCCGGTGTGGACTATTGCTACCGCGTGTGCGCATTTTTCTTCGACGGGGCCGAAAGCTACGCTTCACCCGAAGCCTGCAGCGAGCTGCTCCGCGACGTGCCGGTGATCACCAACGTGGACGTGATGACGACCGGGCCCAGCGATAGCATTTTTGTAAGGTGGGTGAATGCAGTTGCCAATGGCGTTGATTTCGATACGGTGCAGCATCCGGGACCATACATTCTCCGGCTTGAGCGTGCACGGGGATTTGCTTTCACCAACCCGGTAACCGTTACGACATTCACTGTTCCGGATTTTTACCAGTTACCTACGACCTTCATTGACGTCGCGCGTAACACAAACGATTCCGCTTATACTTACCGTCTCACATTCGAAGCTGACGGCGGCGCTGATGTCATCGGCAACTGCCAGCCCGCTTCCTCCGTTTTCCTCAGCGCGGCGCCGTCCGACAACACCGTAACGCTCAGCTGGCAATACGCTGTGCCGTGGACGAATTTCCAGTACGCGATCTACCGCTACAACCCGGTGACGACGTTGTGGGATTCCATCGCGCTCGCACCCGCCACGAATTCGTACGTGGACGACAGCCTGCTGAACGGCGTGGAATATTGTTACTACGTGACCGCACACGGTTCCTATTACAACGTCACATTGCCGCCGGTGATGTATAACCGTTCCCAGCGCACCTGCGCCACGCCGGTCGACCTCACCGCTCCCTGCGCACCGCAGTTGGTGGTCAACTCGGATTGCTACATCGGCCTCAACCAGCTCATGTGGACGAACCCGATGAACATGAATTGCGGAACGGACGATGTGGTTTCGTACAACATCTGGTACGCGCCCCTGGAAAGCGATCCGCTGCAGGTCATTTACACCATAACGGTTTCTTCCGATACGTCGATCGTGTTCAGCAACCTGTTCTCCGTGGCCGGCTGCTACGCCATCACCGCGCTCGACACATTCGGCAACCAGAGCGTGCTGAGCAATGTCGTCTGCGTGGACAACTGCCCGGACTATGTTCTTCCGAACGTCTTCACGCCGAACGCCGATAACACCAACGATCTTTTTATTCCGTTCCCGTATCAATACGTGCAGGACATCGACCTGAAGATTTATGATCGCTGGGGGACGCTCGTGTTCCAGACCACCGATCCCGACGTGCGCTGGGACGGCCGCGACATGACCACGGGCAAGCTGTGTACGGACGGCGTGTATTTTTACACCTGCATCGTGAACGAGATCCGCCTCCAGGGCATCGTCCCACGCGAGCTGAAAGGCTTCGTCCATTTGTTCGGTAAAGACATTGGGCAGTTTCACTGATGATCTATATTTTCTAAACAAATCTTGAGCTCAACACCAATAGGTGATATGGAATCTCTTGGTCCAAAATTTACGATCCTCAGCAAAGATGAATACGATAAAATTTTTGATGAGATTAAGCGAATCCCTCCAGATTGCCCCCCAGAGCAAATCGTAAAAAAAGTCCACGATGCTACTCAAATAGAAATTTCATTCATGAGAGAATGGGAGTATTCTCTACTAACCCAGTTCACTTTTTACAGAGTACGACCTGTTTTCCAACCTCTCGACAATGACCTGAGAGAAAACCCGCAAGAATACTCGTATGGCCCACTAGGTTACCCAGGTAGATTTAACAATATCAATCAGCAAGTTTTTTACAGCTCCGGAGACCCCCACACAGCCATTCACGAGCTTTCAAAAAAAATAATTCCAAAAGAAACTACAGTGTATCTCTCAAAATGGGGGCTTCGCGACTGCGGTTTGCAAATATTCGTTCACTATTTATTTTTCGGAGAATCATTTGGTAAGGACACTTATTCAGCTATACTCGCACAGGGTATTCCTGAACGTTTTTTAGAAATTACTGCTCACTTATCCAGAGAAGAAAAGGAGAACCTTTCTTACTGCTTGGAACTTTATCAAAAATTATTTACTCATAATAATGATGCCTATTTCCATATAACTTCAGCAATTGGGCAAAACCTTTTTACATATTCAATTAAACCCGCCAACATATCTAGCAATATCGAAACTCCTGTTATTTCCTATCCATCTGTAGCAAAAAACAGAACAGCTCCAAATTTTGCATTCAGAAAGGATTTCGCCGACAAGGCTCTTTACATAAAGGAAGTAGATGAAATTATTGTGACAGAACTAAGCGATGAAGTGGTTCGGTATATGCCGAAAAGAAGAGGGATAATGAACAATGGCAAAATGGAATGGTTCGACTTTCAAATTCGCTTTGATAAAGCTAATTGCGAAGAAGCACAGATTAGTTATGCTTCTCAACCTGAGGTTTTTCAATCAATAAATTTGAGTGAAAAAAAGCTTACCCTCGGCGATGGAAAGGAAGTTGATTTCAAATCATATCTGGAGCTCAATGGGATCACTCCAAAAAGTTTTATTGCTGAATTGCAAAATCTTCAATCAAAGGGTAGTCTTCAAATTAATATACCCGAGTTACATATGGCTCACCGATTAAAGGTCGAGCATTCTCTCAAGATTTCGAAACCACTATATGTTTATGGCAATGTTACAAATGAGGCTGAAATCAGGAGCATTAAATTACCAGCGACGTACAGCATTGGATTTGGCAAAGCGGTATCGGCTGCTTGAATTATTTTAATTTTGACTACTTAAATTTATGTTCACAGGAATCGTCGAGGCGCTCGGGCGTGTTGTGGGCCGTACGGAAAGCGGCGGCAATATCCATTTCGGAATTTCAGCGCCTTTTCTTCATGAATTAAAGATCGACCAGAGCGTTGCGCATAACGGCGCGTGCCTGACGGTGGTGGAATTGCATCCCGGTCATTACGTCGTGACGGCAATCGCGGAGACGCTGCGAAGAACGGATCTTGGTGAATGGAAAACCGGCGATGCGGTGAACCTCGAGCGTTGCATGAAACTCGGCGACCGGCTCGACGGGCACATCGTGCAGGGGCACGTGGATGCGACGGGAGAATGCACGGCGATGACGGAAGAGAACGGCAGCCATGTTTTTCACTTCAGCTTCGATGCGACTGCGGGCATAACGGTTCCGAAAGGATCGATCTGTGTGAACGGCGTGAGCCTTACCGTGGTCGACTCGCGGCCGGGGGAATTTTCCGTGGCGATCATCCCGTACACGTTTGAGCATACCAACTTCCATGCGCTGAAGCCCGGAAGCCTCGTCAACCTCGAGTTCGATATCGTGGGCAAATACATTGCGGCGCTGGTGCAGCAGGCGGCGCATTAACCCCGGCCTGAAATTTTTACATTTCATTTAAAAGCCTTGGGTTTCAGCCAATTATTTGTAACTTTTGAGTGGCCATGTTCCGTCCGCTCCTCATCTTTTTTTTCCTTGCTTTTACCGCGTGCGACCTTTCCGCGCAGGCGGCCGGCGATTACCAGACCGTCGCGAGCGGGAACTGGAACACCGTGGCCGTGTGGAATACGTGGAACGGCACGGCGTGGGTAGTTCCCGGCGGAACACCGAACAACACGAGCGGCGTCATCACCATCAACGCGGGGCATACGATCACCATCCCCGCGGCGCTTACCATCGACCAGGTGATCGTTAACGGGACCGTGAATGAAGCGGCGGCGATCACCGTCACCATCGCGAATGGCGCGGGCGTCGACCTGCAGATCAACGGCACCTACGGCGATTTTTCCACGGCGAGCGTCGTGTGGAATGCGGGCGCTACATGGCAGATGGGCGCAACGGGCACGCTGATCAAAACCACGGCGAGCTCGTCCAACAACTGGCAGCTGAATTACCAGGGCGGAATCGCCACCATTCCCGCCACGGCCAACTGGATCATCCGCAAGACCGGCGCTGCACAACCGGCGCTGTCGACCACGCAACCCGCTTCCGGTTCGGTGTATCCCAACCTCACGATCGAGAACAACACCGGCGCCGCATGGCTAACGCCCGCCGGCTCTTCGTTCACCGGCCTCGCTGCTTTTCCAACCGTAAAAGGCAACCTCGACATCGGCGGCAGCGGAACGAACACGGTCGATTTCCTCAACAGCAATACCAACGCAAGCCCGCTGCTCGTGCAGGGGAACGTGACCATACGCGCCGGATGCAATTATCGCAACTTCGGCACCGGCATCGAGATCCAGGGAAACCTCGTGGCAAACGGCAGCATCACCTACGACGCTGCCGACGCACGGCGCATCGTGTTCAGCGGCGCGAATGCGCAAACCGTTTCCGGAACGGGAACGATCAACATTTACGACCTCACGCTCAACAAAACTTCGAATACGGTCACGCTCAACCGCGCGATCACCGTCAACAACCTCATGACGTTCACCGGCGGCGTGATGATATCCACGATTACTAATTTGCTGAGCATCGCAATTCCCGGGAGCGTCACCGGCGCCACGAACGCCAGCTTCGTCAGCGGGCCGGTACGTTATCTCGGTTCCGGCGCGTTCACGTTCCCCGTCGGCAAAAATTCCGACTACCAGCCCATCGCGATCGGCGCATTCACGCCCGGCGGGGGAATGTTCTGGACAGAAAATTTCGGCACGGGCTGCAACCAGAACCAACTTCCGGGAGCATACAGCGGCGTGAACGGGGCATGGTCGACAACGCAGCCTTCCTTCAACGGCACGTCGTCGAACGACTGGTTCATCAGCGCGACGGAAGCGGGAATGGGCGCAGGAAATTGCGGGGACGGTTGTCTCGGCACGCCCTCGCTGACCAACCGCACGCTGCACGTGGGGAGCAAACCCGTCGGATTTTTCTGCCCCACGGGAGATTGCGGCGCGGCTTACAACGCAGGGCCTTCGGGCGGTGACGCGGTGACGGACGAACGCGCTGAATCGCCGGTGATCAATTGCACGGGCAGGGCCGGCATTACGCTGTCTTTTTCATACATCCAGACCGGCGCATTGCCGAATGATGCGGGAACCGTCTGGTATTACAACGGGGCAGCATGGAGTTTGCTGGCCAGTCCGCCTGCGACGAGCAATGCCGGTTGTTTCGGCCAGGGAAGATGGACCGCGTATTCGGTTGCATTGCCCGCTTCGGCAGACAACAACCCGAACGTACGTATCGGTTTCCGCTGGGTGAACAACGACGACGGCGCCGGATCGGACCCTTCGTTTGCGGTAGATGATATCACGCTTTCCACCGCGCCCGATTATTTCACTGCCGAATATTTTTACGCCAGCCCCCAGGTCGCCTACAACAACGTGCTGGCCGCTTCGCTCAATTCCATCAGCGCATGCGAGTATTGGGTGCTCGACCGCGGCCCTGCAGGCTCAACGGTTTCCACCACCGTAACGCTTGCCTGGGATGGAAACAGCTGTCCCGCCATCCTGCAAACCACCGACACGCGCGTGGCCCGCTTCGACGGCGCGATGTGGCAGAACGAAGGCAACGGCGGCACCACGGGAACGACGGCCGCAGGCACCGTGATTTCTGCCGCGGCGGTCACCACGTTCAGCCCGTTCACCATTGCGCTCATCCCGCCGACACCGCTCCCTGTCGAGCTCCTGCGCTTCGAGGGAAGCTGCGCGGGCAATGCGGTCCAGTTGCGCTGGACAACCGCTTCCGAACAGAACAACGATTACTTCACGATCGAACGTTCCTCCGGCGGGCAAATCTTTTCCACCATCGGTACGCTGGACGGGGCGGGCAACAGCAGCCAGCTTCACCACTATTCGTTCACCGACGCCGGCCCCCACAATGGAAATGGAACAGCATATTACCGCATCCGCCAGACCGATTTCGACGGGCAGTATTCACTGAGCAAAATTATTTCTGTGAACACGGAAGAATGTGCGGACGTTTCGCTCGTGCTCGACAACACCTGGTTCAGCGATGGTAATCTCCATGTCGATTATTCCAACGCCGCGGGACCTGTGACGCTCGAAGTCTATTCCGCCGGAGGCCGCCTCGTCGCGCGCCACGAGCAGCTCCCGCCCCGGGGGCAGTATCGCATTCCCGCTTCTTCGTGGGAAAGCGCCGTCTACTTCGTCCGCGTGACAGACGGTGTAACGTCCGTATCGAAGACAATCGTCAAATAAAGATTCAAAGATTCAATCGCTTGCCACTTCGTGGCATCGCTATTCAAAGATTCAAAATTGAAAATTCCTGATCTTTGAATTTTGAATAGCGCCGGCGCAGCCGCGCGATTGAATCTTTGAATTATGCGGCCTGCGGTCGTCTCCGGCACTACCATTTCCTTTTCCGTACCTTTGTGCCATGAAAAAACCATTCGGCCGTCGACCATCCGGCAACAAACCAGCATGGAAGAAAGACGGGCCCCGTGACGGCAAGCCGGGTTTTTCGAAGAAGAAATTTTCGGGGGACAGGAAAGAAGACGGCCGTTCAGGCGACAAACCGTTCAGGAAGAAGCCCTTCGGGAATCGTGAAGAAGCAGGCGGAGAGCGGCGTCCGGGTGACAAGCCGTTCAGGAAGAAACCCTACGGAGATAAGGATGGTTCCGGCGAACGCCGCTTCGGCGACAAGCCGTTCAAGAAGAAAGCATACGGAGATAAAGAAAGAACCGGCGAGCGTAAGTTCGGAGACAAGCCCTTCCGGAAAAAAACTTACGGAGATAAAGAAGGTTCGGGCGAGCGTAAGTTTGGCGACAAGCCGTTCCGCAAAAAGACATACGGCGATAAAGAAGGTTCAGGCGAGCGCAAGTTTGGCGACAAACCGTTTAAGAAAAAAACATACGGCGATAAAGAAGGATCGGGCGAACGCCGTTCCGGCGACAGGCCTTACGCGCGTAAACCTTTCGGCAATAAAGAAGGTGGCGAGAAGAGAAGGTTCGGCGACAAACCGTTCGGGAAACGTTCGTTCGGCGTGAAAGAAGGCGGGCCGCGCGGCAACAAGTCGTACGGCAAACCCGGCGAAGGCCGCGAAAGACCTTTCACCAAACCCGGAGGCGATGAAGAAAAACGCTTTTACCAGAAGCCCGACGGAACCGACCGCCATCGTTTCGACCGCCACGACAGGCTGAAGGAGATGCGCGAAGAAGTGGCGAAAGACGAATGGCAGGTATTCGACGATGCCGATGAAGCGAATGAATTCGTAAGCGAAGCGCGCGGGGAAAAGCGGGGCGGAAAATCTTCGCCGAAAGCGGCTGTGTTCCACGACACCACCGGCACGGTGCGCCTCAACCGTTTTATCGCCAACACCGGCATCTGCTCCCGCCGCGAGGCCGACGAGCTGATCGAAGCGGGCGTGATCAAGGTGAACGGCAAGATCGTCACCGAGCTCGGCACGAAAGTGGCGCCCGGCGATGTGATCCACTACGGCGACCAATTGCTGCGCCGCGAGAAGATGGTGTACGTGCTGCTCAACAAGCCGAAAGATTACATCACCACCACCGACGATCCGCGCGAGCGCAAAACCGTGATGCACCTGGTGGAAAGCGCCGGCAAAGAACGCATCTATCCTGTGGGCCGCCTCGACCGCAACACGACGGGCCTGCTGCTGTTCACCAACGACGGCGATCTCGCCGAGCGCCTCACGCACCCGAAATACGGCATCCGCAAGATCTACCACGTTTCGCTCGACAAAAATCTCCGCACGGAAGATTTCGATAAGATCCTCAACGGGTATGAGCTGGAGGACGGTTTCATGAAAGCGGACGAGCTCAGCTTCGTGGGCGACGGCACCGACAAGAAAGAGGTCGGCATCGTGATCCACTCCGGGCGCAACCGCATCGTGCGCCGCCTGTTCGAAGGACTCGGCTACGACGTGATCCACCTGGACCGCGTGGTGTACGCCGGGCTGACGAAGAAAAATCTCCCCCGCAGCCGCTTCCGTCACTTAACGCCGGAAGAGGTGGGCATGCTGCGCATGCAGGTGGGCGGCGACAAGAAACGCGACGCGCGATCGGGCGGAACGAGAGACAAAGGCAAGAACAAAGGCGCGCGGAAGAACCGAGCGTAGGATGTGCTGAAATGCTGATGATGTCCAGGGGGGCCATCAGCATTTCAGCACATCAGCATTTCAGCCCATTAATTAACATTTCCCGTTTCACAACATTCGTTAACCCATACCAAATGGGGCTGAAGGGCGTTTTACTTTTACTGTGCAGCTCTCATGCCCGAAACGGAAATTTCTCAAAACGCCACAACGGCGCGTCGTCCATGGTGGAAACGCGTGATCCGGATCTTCGCCTGGCTGGGGGGAATTTTTGCTTTTTTGCTGGTCGCGCTCGTGGCGCTCACGTTCATTTACCAGGACGAAGTGAAAGGATACGTGATCGCGGAAGTGAACAAGCGGGTGAACACGACGATCATCATCGACCCGGCGGACATCGACCTGACGATCGTTCGCAGCTTTCCCGACGTAACGGTGGAATTCAAAAACGTGGCTGCGCTTGACGCGACTGCCGCCGCAAAACGCGACACGCTGCTGAAAGCGGGAAAGATCGCGTTCTCGTTCAATTTGCCCGACCTGTTCCGCAGCAACTACACCATCCGTGACATTTCGGTGGAAGACGCGACGCTGAAAGTTTGGGTGGATGAAAAAGGGAAAGACAATTATCATTTACTCAAAGAAACGCCGGATATCCCGCCAACTGGCGGGACCGATTCCTCGCACGTGAACTTCGAGCTTTCCACGATCGCGATGAAGAACATGACGTGCATGTATTCCGACAAGCGCGACAAAAGTTTTTACAACGTGACGTTCGCCGAGTTGGAATTCACCGGCGATTTCGGGGAAGACAATTACGAATTCGGAACGGACGGCGACTTTACGGTGACGACGCTGCGGCAGGGAAACTCAGCATACTTCGAAGGCAACAGCGGCCACCTCGACCTGCTGGCTGTCATCGACAACACGACGGGAACATACACCGTAAAAACCGGGAAGCTGAAATTGTCGGACCTCGCGCTGAACATTTCGGGAAGCATCGCGGAGAAAAAAGAAAATTACCTGCTCGATCTCGCCGTTGCCGGTGAAAACATCGACCTGCCCGCGTTCCTTTCCCTGCTGCCTTCGACGTATCGCGAAGACACGGACGGATATGAAAGCACGGGAGAATTTTACCTCGATGCGACCGTGAAAGGATTGGTGGGCGATTCGGCAACACCGGATGTGAAGGCGCAGTTCGGCATTAAGGACGGCGCAACGATCGCGCGTAAAGGAAGTTCGGTGAAGCTGTCGAACGTTTCGGTGAAAGGATCGTTCAGCAATGAAAAAGGGAAAGACGGCGTGCAGCTGAACTCGTTTGCCGCGTCCACTTCCAAAAGTAAATTTTCGGGCTCCTTTTCCATGGACGGATTCAAGCGTCCGCGCTACAAAGCGGGGATCACCGGGCACATCGACCTATCGGAGCTGCAGGAAATTCTGCAGGTCGACACCATCGAGCAGGTTTCCGGGACGCTCGACCTGGAAGTGAGCGCGTCGGGTGCGCCGGCGAAAGGCAACACGCTTTCCGCTTCCGATTTCCGCGCGTTCAAAACATCGGGGCAGGCGAGGTTCACCGGCGCGCTGCTGAAGCTGAAGGGCGCGAAGTTCCCCACCGACAGCATCAACGGGAAGCTTGCGTTCGACGGGAACAACGTGAGCGTGGATGACTTTACGGCGCGCGCGGCGAACAGCGACATCCGCGTGAACGGCACGGTGCGGAATCTGCTCGGCTATCTTTTTCTCGAAAAAGAAGTGCTGGACATCAGCGGCAAGCTGGTTTCCGACAACCTCGACCTGAACGCGCTGCTTACCGATGAAGATCAATCGGGCAAAACCGATTCGACGTACCGCCTCGAGCTGCCGGAACGCCTGAAGCTGCGGTTCAGCACGTCGGTGAAGCACATCACGTTCCGGAAATTCGAAGCGGCCGACCTCACCGGCGAAGTCCACCTGAACAAACAACGCCTGGTGGCCGACCCGGTCAGCTTCCGCGCGATGGACGGCACGATCGGGGGAAGCGGCATGATCGACGGCACGCGCGGGGATTCGCTGCTGATCACGTGCAATGCGGACATCAGCGACGTGAACATCTACAAGCTGTTCTACCAGCTTGAAAATTTCGGGCAGGAAGGCGAGGACACGGTGATCACGTACAACAACCTTCGCGGCAGTCTTACCTCGCACGTCAATTTCGCTTCGCTGTGGGGGAGCGATCTTGCGGTGAACGAAAAGAAAATTTACGCCGATGCCGACATCACCGTCACCAACGGAAGGCTGATCAATTTCCTCCCGCTCGGCGTGTTGTCGCGCTTCATCCAGCTCGAAGACCTGCGCGACATTCATTTCAAAAGCCTGCACAACACGATCGAAATTAAAAACCGCGTGATCAACCTGCCGAAGATGGAGATCAAATCGAGCGCGATCAATGTGACGATGTGGGGAACACACGACTTCGACAACATGGTGGACTATCACTTCATCGTGGACCTCGACGAGCTGCGCGCGAAGAAAGCGAAGGCGGCGAAAAAGCAGAACACGGAATTCGGCCAGGAGATCGACGACGGCGGGCACCGGACAAGGCTTTTCCTTCTCATGAAAGGATACATCGGCGACCCGGATGTCCGGTATGAGCTGAAGTCTGCGTTTAAAACGATAGGCGAAGATGTGAAGCAGGAAGGAAAAAATCTGAAGCAGATCCTCAACGAGGAATTCGGATGGTTCAAGAACGGCAAAGAGAAAGAAAATAAAGAAGACCGGAAGAAAGAGGACGACGACAAGAAGTTCATTCTCATCCAGGATGACGATCCGCCGAAAAAGAAAAAGAAGAAGGAAGAGGAACTGGACGATTCGGAAGATTATTGAGCGCCATACCGGGATTCAAACACGGTTTCCTGTGAGCTTGATCATTCACCAGGTTCCGGATACGGCCTATTATTGATTTCACTATTTCATGTGGAATCATGCTTACCATCTCCAGGTCCGTTTTAACCTTCGGGCTCATCCTGTCAGCAGGATGCCATAGGTATATGTTTGCGCAGGATTACGGCGACGCCCCCGATCCTTTATATCCTACGCTGGCTGCCAGCAACGGTGCGGTCCACCTGGCGCCTACGCTCTTCCTCGGCACACGCGTCGACGTGGAAATGAACGGTCAGCCGTGGGCCGGCGCCGACGGCGACGACAATATGGGTGGGGCAGACGATGAAGACGGCGTTGTTTTTTCTACATGGCTGGTTCCCGGCCAGAGCGCTACACTGGTCATTACAGCTTCCGCTCCCGGCAACCTCGATGCGTGGATGGATTTCAACTTCAACGGATCGTGGCTGGATGCAGGCGACCAGGTGTTTTCTTCCCAGGCGTTGGTTGCCGGTCCGAATACACTTTCTTTTTCAGTGCCTGTTTCGGTCCCGCCCGGGGCCCGTTCCTATGCGCGGTTCCGGTTCAGTTCCGCCGGCGGGTTGACTCCTTCCGGGCCTGCGCCTGACGGTGAAGTGGAAGATTACGAGATCGTTTTCGGTTTGCCTCCTTCGGGTTGCATCGTGATGGAGCCTGATGCGGGTTTGTCAAATACCCAGAACGAAATATCGATGACAACCGAAAATGTCTCCGGGAACCTTGTCGCTGCCTATAACGATCAACCTTATCCCGGTGGAACAGGCCTCGGGATCAGCTACAGCACCGATAACGGGGCAACCTGGAACTCGTTGCAGCTTGCAGCGCCGACAAATCCTTATGCCGGTGTCCCGATGGTCGATGCATTCGACCCTGCTATTACGAGCGATGCATCCGGCAATGTTTATGCTGCACATATTGCAACGGATTTCAACTGGAGTGCGGGGCCTGTGAGCGGCTTGTTTGTACACAAGTCGGTGAACGGCGGCATTTCCTGGAGCGCTCCCGTAACGGTCGCTGCCGATTCTGCCGCGGTAAGTTCCCCCGATCCTAATTATCGTTTCAACGACCGGTGCCAGATCACCTGTGATCTCAACCCGTCCAGCCCTTATTACAACCGGGTGTATGTTACATGGATAAAAGACCGGGGCTGGAACATGCCACAGCCGTATAGCGATATCTATTTCGCATGGTCTTCCGACGGGGGCGGCACGTTCTCCACGCCTGTGATCATCAATTCCGTTTCGAACAACATGGGTAACATGCCTGTTCCTGCAGTCGCCGCCGATGGAAAAGTTTTCGTGGCGTGGATCGATTACAACGTGATCACCGGGGGGAGCGGCATCTTAATGATCGACAGCTCAGCCGACGGCGGGACGACATGGGGAACTGACATTGCCGTCGATACGCTCGCGCTTCCGCCGATCAATCTCAACGGAGGCTCCGATGCGCGTGCAAAAGGCGCAGCAGTGCTGCGGGCGCACCCGTCAAACTCCGCGGAGCTGTACCTCGTGTATGCTGAAGATCCCGATGGCGCCGGGCCCGACGAAACGGACATCTTTTTTATACGCTCCGTCAATTCAGGTGTAGCATGGAGCTCCCCGCTACGCATAAATGACGATGCCACGACAACCGACCAGGTGATGCCATGGATGGAGATCAACCCGAACGGAACGATCAACGTTGCATGGTACGACAGGAGGAATGACGCTGGCGACCTTTTGTGGGAAGTATATGTTACATACAGCACGGACAGCGGGCAATCGTTCAGCGCCAACAGTGTTGTGAGCTGCCAGAACTTCCCGACGCCGAATACGATGAGCGGAAGATGGATGGGCGAATATTTAGGGATGACGATAAAAGACACCATCGTCTACCTGGCCTACACCTCTTCCCTGCTCGACCCGGAGGGTGACATCTTCCACGCATTCTTCTTCAACCCGTCTTTGGGAGAAGATGTGAAGCCGCAGCCCGGCGCATTTTTCGACATCCGCATATTTCCCAACCCCGCAAGCGATAAGCTCCACCTCCAGCTTCCGGATGCCGGGCCTGCGGAAAAATTCACCGTAGCCATTTACAATGTGACAGGAAGCCTCGCCTGTTTACAGGAGATCACAGGAACCGCCGAAATCGACGTGCGGTCATTTCCTCCCGGCTTGTACATGCTATACGTGACTGACGGGCAGTTGCGCACTGCAATAAAAAGATTCGCCAGGAACTGAGGGCTGTTTAAAATTTAGATTTCGAACTGATTATAAGCGGATTTTAAACAGGCCGGAAGATTTCTGAGCGCAAATTCGCGCAATCCGCGGCTCAGAACTCGGCGTTCTTCGGCGTTCTCGGGAACGGAATAACGTCGCGGATGTTCGTCATCCCCGTAACGAAGAGCAGCAGGCGTTCGAAGCCGAGGCCGAAGCCGCTGTGCGGGCAGCTTCCGAACTTACGCGTTTCGAGGTACCACCACAACGATTCTTCCGGGATGTGCATCTCCTTCACGCGCGCGTGCAGCTTGTCGTAATTATCCTCGCGCTGTGAGCCGCCGATGATCTCGCCGATCCACGGGAAGAGAATGTCCATCGCGCGCACGGTGTTGCCGTCGTCGTTCTGCTTCATGTAGAACGCTTTGATCGCTTTCGGGTAACCCGTGACGATCACCGGCCCGCCGAAATGCTCGACGAGGTGGTTCTCGTGTTCCTTCTGCAGATCCGCGCCCCATTCGGGTTTGAACTCGAAGCTTTTATTTTGCATCGCTTCCTTCAGAATCTCGACGCCTTCCGTATAAGAAATGCGCGCGAAGGGTTTGTCCAGCACCGACTGCATGCGGGCCATGAGCTTGTCGTCGTACGTATCGTTGAGGAACTGCACGTCGTCTTTGCAATGGTGAAGCGCGTAGCTGATGAGATACTTCAGCATGTCCTCGGCGAGGTTCATGTTGTCGTTGATGTCGTTGAACGCGACTTCGGGCTCGATCATCCAGAATTCGGCGAGGTGGCGGGGCGTGTTGGAATTTTCCGCGCGGAACGTGGGGCCGAACGTGTACACTTTGCTGAGCGCCATGGCCGCGAGCTCCCCTTCGAGCTGGCCGGAAACGGTGAGGTTGGTCTCTTTCCCGAAAAAATCTTCCGCGAAGTCGATCTTTCCTTCCGGCGTGCGCGGCAGGTTGTCGAGGCTGAGCGTCGTCACGCGGAACATTTCTCCCGCGCCTTCCGCGTCGGAGCCGGTGATGATGGGCGAATGCAGGTTGAAGAATCCACGGTCGTTGAAGAACTTGTGGATGGCGAAGGTCATGTGGTGGCGGATGCGGAAGATGGCGCCGAACGTGTTGGTGCGCGGGCGGAGGTGCGCTTTCTCGCGGAGAAATTCCAGCGGGAGCGTTTGCGTCTTTTTGTCTTTCTCGTCCTTGCCGCGTTTCTGCAGCGGGTATTCTTCCGGGTCGCAGTCACCGAGAATTTCGATCGTTTCCGCCTGCACTTCCTGCGCCTGGCCTTTGCCCTGCGAGGGAACGAGCATGCCGGTGACGGAAATGCACGCGCCGGTGGTGACGCGCTTCAGCAGCTCTTCCGGGAATTTCGCCACGTCGGCAACCGCCTGGATATTTTTGATCGTCGACCCGTCGTTGAGGTGAATGAACTGCACGTATTTATTCCCGCGCGCGCTGCGTACCCAGCCGTTAACGGTTACCTGCCTGTTCAGCTCCTGCGTGGTGAGAAGGTCTTTGATCTGTTCGTTTGCCATGGTGGGATGCGGATTGGTAATTGAGAGGACAAAAGTAGGTAATTGGGGAATTGGGTAACTGAGTAATTGGGTAACTGAGTAATTGGGTAACTGAGTAATTGGGTAACTGAGTAATTGGGTAACTGGGGAATTGGGGAGCTGGGGAATGGGGACACGGAGAGTTCCGGTGCGCCCGAATCCTCCGTGCCCCCGTGCCTCCGTGGTTTTCAATTTTTCGCTCGCAAGTGAACATTTCAGGGAAAGGCTAAACAGGAGTCACTACCAGCTGCCTGGATTTGTAAATTTCCCGGATGACTTTTCCGGGAACATTTTATCGTTTCCTGCCTTTTATCGGATGTTTTTTACCAGTCATCGATTTGCGGGAAAATGTTCCGGCTCCAGGTTTTTTCATGCTATTTTATTGAAGTACAATTATTTGAGTTCGATAACATGATCCGAAACATACGCTGGAAGCAAAATATTGTTGTCGGGAAACTTTCGGCTCATAAAATGTTTCCATAGTTTTGCCGCACATTTTTTCGAAGACCCCAAATGGATAACAAGCAGAAAATACTGAAAGCATCCGAAGAGCTGTTCTTCCGCTACGGGATCAAAAGCGTGACGATGGATGACATTGCCAAACATCTTGGCATGTCAAAAAAAACGATCTACCAGTTTTTCCGCGACAAGGACGAAGTGGTGCACACGCTGTTCGCGGTGGAGCTGAACAAAGACCGCTGCGAATTCCAGGAGATCTCGGATAATTCGGCAAACGTGGTGGAGGAAATTTTCTCTTTCATGAAAAAGATGCACGAGATCTTCGGCAGCATCAACCCGAACATTTTCTATGACCTGCGCAAGTACCACCCGAAGACATGGAACCTTTTCCATGATTTCCGGAACAGCTTTATACGGCAGGCCGTTGCCGATTCGCTGGAAAAAGGCAAGCGCGACGGATTCGTGCGGCAGGATGTGAACTCCGACCTGCTGGCGCTGCTGCGGGTGGAAGAGATCGAGATGGGATTCAACCCGGTGGTGTTCCCGCCCGACAAATTCAGGATCATCGACGTGCACCTGGCGCTTGCGGAACATTTCCTTTACGGCGTATGCACGCTGAAAGGACACAAGCTCGTCAACAAGTACAAACAAATAGTGGAAGAAGAATAAAATAATCTTCACCCGAAAACGACACAGCAACCACAACCGATTACCCGCACAATAAAAATCCGCTTATGAACAGCATCCGCACATGGCTATCCGGGCTTGCCATCCTGGCAATCGCAGGAACGCTCCGGGCACAATACACGGACACTTCCTCCTACTCTTTCTCCCTGTCGCAGGCTGTGGCTTTTGCGCTGGAGAACAACAACGCGCTGAAGAACGCGACGCTCGACCAGCAGGCCGCCACGTACAAAGTCAAAGAAGTCGTGGGCGCAGGTCTCCCGCAGATCAGCGGCAGCGCACAGGTCCAGAATTTCCTCGAGCTGCCCACCCAGCTCATCCCGGGCGAATTCTTCGGCGGGCCGCCGGGCACATTCATCCCGGTCCAGTTCGGCACCAAGTACAACGCCACGGCCGGCCTTTCCGCCTCGCAGCTCCTGTTCAACGGCAGCTACTTCGTGGGCATCAAAGCGGCCAACACGTACCAGGAGCTGGCAAAGAAGAACACGGACCGCACGCGCCTCGAAACGGTGACCGACGTGACCAAAGCGTATTACACGGCGCTGGTGAACGAAGAGCGGAAGAAGCTCATCGCCGCCAATCTTGCGCGCGTGGAAAAGCTGCTGCACGATACGCGCCTGCTCGTGGAAAACGATTTCGTGGAGCAGATCGACCTCGACCGGATCACGGTGACGTATAACAACCTCACCACGGAAGCCGGCAACGTGCAGCGCCTGCTCGACCTTTCGCTCGTGCTGCTGAAGTACCAGATGGGCATGGACCAGGGCGCGAAGCTGACGCTCACCGACAAGATCGAGAACATCTCGTTCACGCCGCCGGAGCCGTTCGCGGGCCGTTTCGATTACCGCCGCCGCGTGGAATACGAGCTCGGCGACCTCGCGCTGACGGGCAGCCACCTCCAGCTCAAAGCCGAGCGCATGGGCTACCTGCCGACCGTTTTTCTTTTCGGATCGGCGCAATACCAGGCGCAGCGCCAGGAGCTCGACCTCTTCAACACGGACAAGCGCTGGTACCCGATCGTGGTGGTCGGCCTGCAGATCGACGTGCCCATTTTCGACGGCATGCAGCGCCACTACCGCGTACAGCAGGCGCGGATCGGCGTGCTCAAAGCGGAGAACAACCTGCTCATGATCCAGCGCTCGATCGACATGCAGCAGACCATCGCGCGGGTGACGCTGCAGAACAGCACCGCCACGCTCCAGGCACAGCAGGCCAACATGGAGCTGGCGCAGAAAGTGTACGACGTGGCGAAAATAAAATTCGAGCAGGGCAACCAGTCCAGCCTCGAGATCATGAACGCGGAAACAGGGCTGAAGGAGGCGCAGACGAATTATTTCAACGCGCTGTACGACGCCATCATCGCGAAAGTGGAATATGAAAAATCACTCGGCCTTTTCGGCAAATAAACTGAACCGAACTACAACCGCTCCAATAAACCTTATATGAAAAAGTTATTCGCCTCAATCAGCATCCTTTCCCTCATCCTCGCCTCCTGCGGCAGCGATGCGGACAAAAAAGCGCAGCTGGAAGCCGACATCAAAGCCAAGCAGGCGGAGATGGCCGTGCTCAACAAAGAGATCACCGAGATGGAGATCGAGCTCAAGAAGATCAGCGGGAAGGAAGCCGACATGGGCAAGCCGGTGAAGATCGCAGCCGTCAATCCCGTTACGTTTACCCACTCCATCGACATCCAGGGACACGTGGACGCGGAAGAAAGCGTGACCGTTGGACCGCAGATGCCGGGACTTGTCAGGCGGGTGAACGTGCAGGTCGGTGATAAAGTTTCGGCCGGGCAGGTGCTCGCCGAGCTCGACGCCGACGCGATGATCCAGCAGCTCAACGCGCTCAAGGTGCAGCGCGACCTGGCGAAGCAGGTGTACGAGCGCCAGGGCAACCTCTGGAAAGAAAAGATCGGCACGGAGATCCAGTACATGCAGTCGAAGGCGCAGTACGAAGCGCTCGAAAGCCAGGTTTCCTCGCTGCAGGAGCAGATCGCCATGGCCCGCATCACCGCACCCATCGCGGGGGTCGTCGACCAGGTGAACCTGAAGGCGGGGGAAATGGCGATGGCCGGCTTCTCGAACATTCTCATCGTAAACACGAACAAGCTGCGCGTGAAAGCGGAAGTAGCGGAAGGCCACGTGTCGAAAGTGAAAACCGGCAACACGGTCGACGTTTACCTGCCGGATGCCGACACGACGATCCAGGCTACCATCACGTACAAAGGCAACATGATCAGCAAGATGAACCGCACCTTCACCGTGGAGGTGGCGCTGCGCCCGAACGAAAAGAGGGTCGTGCCGAACATGGTGGCTGTGCTGAAGATCAACGACTACGTGAACCCGGGCGCGATCACCGCACCGCTGAGCTGCATCCAGCAGACGGCCGGCGGGAAGAATTTCGTCTACGTCGCTGTGAAGAACAAGCAAGGCAAGCTGGTTGCGGAAAAACGCGACGTGACGTACGACAAGACCTACAACGGCGTGGCGGAGATCACTTCAGGCCTTCGCCCGGGCGACCTGCTCATCACGGAAGGTTTCAGCGAGCTGAACCCCGGCGATATCGTTGCCGGCAAATAACCCACGGAATTCCATCAACAGGTATAAACTGAACAGCTTATGCTGGAAAAAATAAAAGAGTTCAAACCGACGAGCTGGTCGATCGACAACAAGACGACGATCTTCATCCTCTGCGCAATCCTTGCGCTCGCCGGTTACAAATACTACCAGAAGCTTCCGAAAGAAAGCTTCCCCGAGGTGAAAGTCGCCCAGATCTACGTCACCACGATCTACGGCGGCGCTTCGCCTACCGACATGGAGAACGTCGTGGCCAAACCGCTCGAGAAACAGTTCAAAGCCATCTCCGGCGTGAAAAAGATCACGAGCAACTCCATCGAGAACTTCTGCAACGTCATCGTCGAGTTCAACACCGACGTGGAAGTTTCGGAAGCGCTGCAGAAAGTGAAGGACGCGATCGGCAAAGCGAAAAAAGACCTTCCGAAGAACCTGACGCAAGGCCCTGACGCGCAGGAAGTGAACTTCTCGGAATTCCCGATCATGTCCATCAACATTGCGGGCGACGATCTGAAGCAGCTGAAGAAGCACGCCGACGACCTGAAGGACCGGATCGAAAGCATGAAGGAGATCACGCGTGTCGACATCGTGGGCGCGCTCGAGCGGGAGATCCAGGTCGACGTAGACATGAACAAGATGCAGGCCGCGCTCCTTACCCTCGGCGACATCCAGCGCGCGATCCAGTTCGAGAACATGAACATGTCGGGCGGAACGGTCACCACGGCGGGAACGAAGCAGACGCTCGTCGTGAAGGGCGAGTTCCGCAAGGTGGAAGACATGGAACGCATCGTCGTGAGCTCGCAGGGCGGCGCGAAGACCTACCTCGGCGACGTGGCGACAGTCCGCGACGGCACGAAGGAAAAAGAAAGCTACGCGCGCCTCAACGGCAAAGACGTGGTTACGCTGAACGTCATCAAGCGCGCCGGGGAAAACCTGATCGTCGCATCCGACTCGATCAACTCCATGATCAAAACGATGCAGCTCAGCAAAGAGCTCCCGGAAGACGTGGTGGTGACCGTTACCGGCGACCAGTCGGACCAGACGCGCGTCACGCTGCATGATCTCATCAACACGATCATCATTGGCTTTATTCTCGTGATCATCGTGCTGATGTTCTTCATGGGCGCGACCAATTCGTTCTTCGTGGCGCTCTCCGTGCCGCTGTCGATGGCGCTTGCGTTCATCGTGCTTTCGTGGCTGGGCTGGTCGCTCAACATGATCGTGCTGTTCTCCTTCCTGCTCGCCCTGGGCATCGTGGTCGACGACGCGATCGTCGTGATCGAGAACACGCACCGCATCTTCCTCGAGCACCGCGACCTCGGCATCGTCAGGTCGGCCAAGCTCGCGGCGGGTGAAGTATTCCTCCCGGTTTTATCCGGTACGCTGACGACGCTCGCACCGTTCATCCCGCTTGCGTTCTGGGACGGCATCATCGGCCAGTTCATGCTGTACCTGCCGGTCACGCTGATCATAACGCTTTTGGCGTCGCTCCTTGTCGCGTACATTTTCAACCCGGTGTTCGCCGTGCGTTTCATGCGGCACTACGATCCCGCTTCGGCGAAAGACAACCGCATTCCCCGCTGGCTGAAACGTTTCATGATCATCGCCGGCCTGCTTGTCGCGATCTTCTATGCAACGGGCCACCCGGGCTTCGCCAACTTCACCATTACGCTGCTGCTGCTCGTGCTGCTGCACCATTTCGTGCTGCGCCGCTGGATCTTCGCGTTCCAGGAAAGGGCGTGGCCGCGTTTCCGCGAATGGTACGGCCGCCGTCTCGTGTGGGCGCTCGATCACCCGAAAACGGTGATGTTCTCCACCATCGGCCTGTTCATCTTTTCGTTCATCGTGCTCGGCATCCGCCAGCCGAAAGTGGACTTCTTCCCGACGGCCGATCCGAACTTCATTTACGCGTACATCGAAATGCCGATCGGCACCGACCAGGTGAAAACAGACGAAAAGACGCGTGAAGTGGAAACGCGCATCAACACGCTCATCGGCGAAGACAAGGACATCGTGACCTCGATCATTTCCAACGTGGCGGCCGGCGCAGGCAACCCGCAGGAGATCGACCTTTCGGTGCAGCCGCACAAGGCGAAAGTGTCCGTGGCGTTCACCCAGTTCGCGAACCGGAAAGGCAAATCAACCGCCACCATTCTCGCGCGTATCCAGGATTCGTTCCGCGACAACCCTGTTCCCGGCGACGTGATCATTTCGATCGAGCAGGAACAAGGCGGGCCGCCGGTGGGCAAACCCGTTAGCATTGAGATCACGGGCGAGAACCTGGCCATGCTCACGCAGACGGCCGACAGCCTGAAGGCGTACCTCGAGCGCGATTCGATCGCGATGACCGGTGTGCAGAAGCTGCGCAGCGACGTGAACGCCAGCAAGCCCGAGCTGAGCTTCGTCATCGACCGCGAGCGCGCCAACCGCGAAGGCATTTCCACCGGCCAGATCGCCAGCGAGATCCGCAGCGGCGTGCTCGGGGAGGAAGTGTCGAAGTTCCGCGACGAGAACGACGAATACCCGATCGTAGTGCGCTACCAGGCCGACCAGCGTTCCGTGAATGCGCTGGAGAACCTGAGGATCACGTACCGCGACATGAACATGGGCGGACAGATCCGTAACGTGCCGCTTTCCTCGTTCGCTTACGTCGACGATACGACGAGCTACGGCGGCATCAAGCGCAAGGCGCAGAAACGCATCATCACGCTGCAGTCGGGCGTCATCAAGGGTTTCAACGAGATCGAGGTGGCGGCGAACGTGAACACGCTGGTCGAGAAGTGGAAGCTGGAATACAAGCCGGAGCAATACGGCGTGCAGGTCGGCATGGGCGGGCAGCAGGAAGAGCAGGAAGAAACCGCCGCCTTCCTCGGCACGGCCATGCTCATGTCCATCGGGCTCATCATCCTCATCCTCGTCACGCAGTTCAACTCGGTCTGGAAACCCATCATCATCCTGAGTGAAATTATCTTCAGCGTGATCGGCGTGTTCCTCGGGCTCGCCATCTTCGGCATGAACATTTCCATCATCATGACCGGCGTAGGTATCGTCGCGCTTGCGGGCATCGTGGTGCGGAACGGAATTCTCATCGTCGAGTTCATCGACATCCTGAAAGAGCGCGGCATGAACACCCGCGAAGCGATCATCGAAGCCGGGAAAGTGCGTATGACGCCGGTGCTGCTGACCGCGACGGCGGCCATCCTCGGCCTGGTCCCGCTCGCCGTGGGACTGAACATCGACTTCGAAGCGCTCTTTACGGAGCTGAACCCGCACATTTTCCTCGGCGGCGACAGCGTCGCATTCTGGGGGCCGCTTTCCTGGACGATGATCTACGGCCTGAGCTTCGCGACCATCCTCACGCTGATCGTGCTGCCGGTGATGTACCTCATTTCAGAGAACACGGGCAAACGCATCAACAGGCTGTTCGGCTCGAAGAAGAAGGAAGATGAAGCGCACACGCCTCCCGCAGGAGAACCGCTGCCGGAGAAGTTGTAGTGAAGGTTAACCACGGAGACACGGAAGGGTGATACCCTGTAGCGACACGAGGCCGCGTGTCGCTACAAAAAAAATTCCTTCGGGCTCCGGGGTTTTTTTTACGGGTTCATATAGATATTCAGCCAGCCCATGCAGGAGAAATAATTGATGAGGTAAATTTCTTTCGTGCCGTTCCCGTCAACGTCATATTCGAAAAGGATAACGTTGCCGGCATCTTTGAAATAGATCGATTTGCCGTCCCTGGTAATTTTTACCGGGTTATAGCCGGTGTCGTCGCAGCGCATTTGTTTTTGCTCAATTTCCACAGTGCCCGCTTGTGCAGGGAATTTATTCTTGCGAAGCAAATAGCTGATCTCGATCTCGCCATCCTTGTTTTCTTTTACGATGCGATTCGTGGTGCAGGAATGAACATTCATTCGCCCGCCGCAAATCGTATCGGGATGCTGCTGAACTACCACTCCACCGGGAGTAATGTCGAAAAGCATGATGCCTGCATGGATTCGTATTCCTCCATTGTTACATACCCGTATGCTGTGCAGGTATTCGGGACGGTGCCTGGGGTAGCCGGAATCGCGGGAGTCATATAGCTTGTACACCCGGAGTGATGTTTCGTTGATGACCGAAGTATCGCTTTTCACCTCCCTCTGGGGGACAAATCGTGTCTCGTGATTAAATACCGCACGAATAATTGGCGCTCCGGGTCGTTGACCGTTCACCCAGGTATATTGGCTGCGAACTGTGCCATCCGGGGCATATTCGGTCCAGGTGCTGTCCTTCAAACCATTTTTGTAATAGCCGGTCTCGAGCGTTGTCCCATCCTGCACATATTTCCTGAAAAAACCGTTCAGCATGTCGTTACGATAAGTGCGTTCGAAGAGAAGGCTTCCGGAACGTCCGTCATGCACACCTTGTTTCAGGCCGTTAACATCCACGACGTTTCTCGTCTGAGCGAAAGCCCCGAACGAAAGAAATAAAAGAAGGACGGTAAGCCGCATCATCTGCTTTTTTAAACCGTAATGCCGGGCAAGAAGAAAAGATACATCTCAATGCGCCACAAGCACCTTCTTCACCGCTTTTTTCTTCCCTTCCACCGCTTCCGCGATATAACATCCCGCCGGCCACCCGCTCACGTCGATCCGCATAGCTTGCGAATTGGCCGGACTTATTTTTTCCGTAACCATCAGTTTCCCCTGCAGGTCGTAAACGGATAATTCCACCGGCCCGTTCGTTTCACTGAACATAATCGTCGTCATTTCATTTGCAGGATTCGGGAAAATGCTGAAGGCGAATGCACCTGCGCCAGCGGCGCTTTCGACGCCGAGCACGTCGTCCAGGCTGCGCTTCCACACGCCGCTGCCATGCGTGAAGCAATAGAGGGAACGGTCGGCAGCACACGCGGCAAGGTCGAACACCATTGTCCAGTCGTGCAGGCCGGTGTTGTGCGTGTTCCATGTTGCGCCTCCGTCGGTGCTCACGTAAAGGCCCATGTCGGAGCCGGCGTAAACGATGTCGGGATATTGCGGATCGAGCATCACACAATGGAAAGGCACGTCCGGCAATGTTGTGCCGATGTCCGTCCACGTGACGCCGGCGTTCGTGCTTTTGAAAACGTGTCCCGTTCCGAAACCGGAGAATACGACGTACACGATTTGACTGTTGCGCGGGTCGACGGCGATCCTGCGCGGGAAACGATCGGGCAAACCTGTTGAACGGTCGTTCAGCGTTGCCCCGCCGTCGGCGCTCAGGAAGAATTTCATCGGGCTGAAATCCGGCGCGGTGGCGAAATAAACGGAGTCTTCATTCGTGGAAGAAACGGCGATGCTCAATACGTAATTCCCGTTGTCGACCGGCTGCGGGCTCACCACGGGCCAGGTCCAGCCCATGTCATCGGAACGCTGCAGCGCGTCGGAGCCGGCATAAAGCCGGAACGTATTCGACGGGCAGATGATGTACGGCGCGAGGAATGCTGCGGGATTTCCGCCCTGCGCGGTGGAGGGATTGTACAGCACCTGGAAATAAGATTGTCCCTGGTCGGACGATTGAAAAACGTTGAGGTATTGATACGCCACGTATGAATACGTATCGTCCGTCGGATCGATCGCGTTGTAGCAGCCGTCGCCGCCCATCACCGGCGTCCAGTACGGAAAACCGTCGTAGCGGATGGAATAATTGTCCTGCAATCCCGTGAGCGCAAAATCAGGATTCGTTTGCGAAACGGAGCCGATATAACATTGCGACGTTACGTAACCGTCGGTGCATTCGAAATACGTGTTTCCGAAATCCCAGGAGCGGAACAGGCCGCCGTCGGTGGCGATGTAAACGCTGTACGGGTTCAGCGGGTTCACGATGATGTCGTGCATGTCGGGGTGGATGCTGTTTCCCCCGGTCTGCATGAATGTGGAGCCGCCGTTCGTGGAGCGATGCATATAAATTCCACCGGCGAGAATATCGTCCGGCTCGCCCGGGCGGAACGCCATGCCTTTCGCGTACCAGCCCTGGTAGCCGCCGACGTCGTATCCCGAAACGAAGAACCAGGAAAATCCTTTGTCGTAGGATTTGTAAATGCCGACCGTATTAAATATGTCGCACAGCTGCGCGATCATGGTGTCGTTGTTCGTCGTGTACGTGGAAACGGTGATGCGGCCGGTGTGCGCCGTATTCGGGAAACCGTTGCCGGCGAGCGCCCACGTCAGTCCACCGTTCGTAGAGCGGTAAAGTCCTTTGTTCGCGCTGTTGATGTTTCCCGCACCGCAGAGAATGACCGTCGTATCCGTTTCATGCAGCGCAAGGTCCATGCACACGGGCACGTTGAGCACCTGCGTCCAGGTGGCGCCTGCATCCGTGCTTTTGTAAACGCCTTCGGTCGTCGCCGCGAACACCGTCGACGGGCGCAGCGGGTTGATCACGATCTCCCAGATGCCGCGCTGCTGCTGGTAGGTCCAGTTGAGCGAAGGCGCCCACGTTGCGCCGCCGTCGGTGCTTTTTAAAATCCCCATGCCGTACATGCCGCGCGTGGTGCGGTCGGTGAGGCCGTTCGCTGCCGTTCCGTGGTTGTACGTTTCGCCGGTGCCGATGTACATTTCATTTGCATTCTGCGGGTTGATCGCCACGGTGCTTACGCCGATCACGGGGTAGCCGGTCGGCACGTAGGTCCATGCATTCACGCCGAGACCGCCGGTTGAGGATTTCCACAACCCGCCGCTGGCCGAGCCGAGCCACACGGTATTCGTGTCGCCGGGATCGAGCGCCACGCACAACGTTCTTCCGCCGATGTTCGTCGGGCCGATGCTCGTCCAGTTTCCCACGGCAAGCGATTGCTGATCACCGAAACGCGCGCGTTGCTGTGTCATTGCGTTGGAATAAGCGTTCGCGGGAATGTCGACGTTCGGGTAAGCGCGGGTTTTGTTCATCCACTGCAGCATTTCGAGCGCTTCGGAGCGGGATTTTTCGCGGGAAGAATGTTGTGACTGTTTCGCAGGCGGTGAATTGAAAAATAATTCATGCGCGAGGAATACTGTTCCGGCAACAGAAACGGTGAGGATTGCGATGAGAATTTTTTTCATGTGCTGCGGTTGAATGCATCAAGTTCCGAAATCGGCGGGGGAAAAGCAATGAAGAAGTATGAAAGGAGGAATGGACGAACGAACGGTAAATCCGGTGCGTAGATTCGCCCGGGAATAGCCGTTACGAAAATAAAACTACCTTTCTTCTTCTCTTCACGCCACTATGAAACAGCTTGCCGGATTTTTTTTCCTGCCGTTCTTCGCCTTCACGCTTTCCGCCCAGACGCCGACGTGGCAAAAGGAATATTTTGCAACCGGTTCGTTATACGAGTCATTCGCGCACCGGCCCCTTTCCAGCGGTTACGCGCACTTCGTGTCACTGAGCGATCCGGGCTGGCAGGGATACTACCGCCTGCTGCGGACTGATTCCACGGGGCAACTGCTGTGGTGGAAGGAATTTACAACCACCGGCGGATTGATGAAGCACAACGTGCTCCTGTCACTGCCCGACAGCGGATATTTCTGCTCCGTGTATGCCGGGAACAATTCGTACGAGACCATGCGGCTCACGGCGGCCGGGTCGGGCGTGTGGGGCAGGCGCTATTATTGTCCTTCGTCGCCTTTCAGTCTCAGCACGCACGCGAATTACGCCGTTCGTGCTGCAGACGGTGGATTTGTAATGTCGGGCGACGTGATCGATGTAAGCACGCTTGAGTTCGCATATCATTTATGCAAAACGGATTCCGCGGGAAACGTGTTGTGGTCGAACCGTTATCACATCTTCCCCGAAAAAAATTATCACAAGAATCTCGACCGTTTCGATAACGACGAGCTGGCGATCTTCGGCCATTGGAACGATACGACCGTAACTGCGCTCGGGTTTTTCCCCGTCGTTGTACGCGTAGCCCCGAACGGCAGCCAGCTGTGGGCGAAACGTTATTGGGACGCTAATTCTTCCTACGACTTCGGCGAAGGAAAAGCGACCGCCGACAATGGATTTATTCTAACGGGCATTCGCGCGATGACCGGCGACATCTACCTGCTCAAGCTCGATTCCGCCGGCAATGTGCAATGGGGCAAAAGTTACGGTGACGCCACACGTAACATGTACGGCAGGCACGTCGCAGAGCTTCCCTCCGGCGGTTACGCGGTCAGCGCATCCGTCGACACGGGCACAATATTGCTGGTGACGGATTCCACCGGCCAACTGCTGTGGGCGAAGGAATACACGTCGATCATGCATTACCCGGATGTGCAAGTTACTTCCGCCGGTTATTCACTCCTCGGTTTAAGCCTCGACAAGACGCATCTCATTCACGTGATGACCGATACGAACGGGACAAGCGGTTGCAACGAGATCACACTTGCGCTCCAGCAGGATACGTTTTCACTGGCGCACTTTCCTGTCGGCTCTTCGCAGCCCGTGCCGCTGTTGTCGCAGGCCATCCTTTCCGAGACGCCCGCACCGAATGTAACCGCAATCAACATTTGCTCGACAGTGGGCGTGCAGGAACCGGCTGAAGATTTTTCGCTGATCGTTTTCCCCGTCCCGGCAATTTCATCGCTGCAGGTGAACAGCGCGAAAACGATCGAACGTTTGGAATTGTACGATGCAACGGGAAAGCTGGTGCGAAGCGAAAGGCCGCTTGCGCTCACATACCGGGTGGATGTTTCCGGGCTGAGCGACGGGCTGTATTTGATGCGGGTGGAAATGGGCGCGGGATGGGTTGTGCGAAGGGTGATTATCGGAGAATAAATTTACCGTCATTTCACCGGCATCATCTTCGAAATCCATCACTACCCGGAGCATTACGCGTTCAGGCCTTTTACTTTAACATAACTTAACCCGCACTCCCGCCGTATAGTGAACAAGATGCGGTTGAAATCCACGTTAATGCCGGTGGAAGCCTAGTCCTTTTCTTCTTACCTTTGAAACAGGTAAAATGAGCCACCATTCCGGTCATCCTGAATTTAATGCGGGGAAATTGCTCCAACAGATCAATGTCCCTGCCGACCTTAGACAACTCCCTGAAGATCAGCTTCCCGAGGTTTGTAAAGAGCTCCGTCAATACATCATCGACCTTGTTTCAAAAAAAGGCGGGCATTTCGGCGCCAGCCTGGGCGTGGTGGAACTGACCGTCGCCCTCCATTATATTTTCAATACGCCTTACGACCAGCTGGTGTGGGACGTCGGCCACCAGGCTTACGGGCACAAGATCCTCACGGGCCGCCGCGAGGTGTTTCATACCAACCGCATCTACAAAGGCATTTCCGGTTTCCCGAAACGCAGCGAAAGCGAATTCGACGCGTTCGGCGTGGGCCATTCTTCCACGTCAATTTCTGCAGCGCTCGGCATGGCCGTGGCGGCCGACCGCAAACACGAGGACCGCAATGTAGTGGCCGTGATCGGCGACGGCGCGATGACGGCGGGCATGGCGTTCGAAGGGCTGAACCATGCGGGAATCGAAAAAAGCAATTTGCTCGTCGTGCTCAACGACAACTGCATGAGCATCGACCCGAACGTGGGCGCGCTCAAAGAATACCTCAACGACATCACCACTTCGCACACGTACAATAAAGTGAAGGACGAAGTGTGGAAGATGCTCGGCAAGATCAGCAAGTTCGGTCCCGACGCGCAGAAGATCGCTTCGAAAGTGAGTGATGCGCTGAAGACGGCGCTGCTCCATCAAAGCAACCTTTTCGAATCGCTGCAGTTCCGTTATTTCGGGCCCATCGACGGCCACGACGTAGATCGCCTCGTAAAAGTGATGCGCGACCTGAAAGACATTCCCGGTCCGAAAATTCTCCACGTGCTCACGGTGAAAGGGAAAGGCTTCAAATTTTCCGAAGAAGGAAATCCTACGCTCTGGCATGCGCCCGGCCTGTTCGACAAATCGACCGGCAAGATCATCAAAGCCGTTTCTTCCGAGCCGCAGCCGCCGAAATACCAGGACGTGTTCGGCCACACGATCGTCGAGCTTGCTGAAAAGAACCCGAAGATCATGGGCATCACGCCCGCGATGCCGACGGGCTGCTCGCTCAACATCATGATGAAGGCCATGCCCGACCGCGCATTCGACGTGGGCATCGCCGAGCAGCACGCGGTGACGTTCTCCGCCGGCCTCGCCACGCAGGGCATGGTGCCGTTCTGCAACATCTATTCGTCATTCATGCAGCGCGCGTACGACCAGGTCGTGCACGATGTTGCGCTCCAGAATTTACACGTCGTGTTCTGCCTCGACCGCGGCGGACTTGCGGGCGCCGACGGCCCCACGCACCACGGCGCGTTCGACCTCGCCTATTTCCGCTGCATCCCGAACATGGTGGTGAGCGCGCCGATGAACGAATCGGAATTGCGCAACCTCATGTACACCGCGCAGCTCGACAAGAACGCCGTTCCTTTCTCCATCCGCTACCCGCGCGGCACGGGAGTGCTTCCCGAATGGAGAACGCCGTTCGAAGAAATTACCATCGGCACCGGGCGAAAGATCCGCGACGGAAAAGATATCGCCATCCTCACGATCGGTCATCCCGGCAATTTTGCCGTGGAAGCGTGCGAAGCGCTGAAAAAATCCGGCGTGAGCGCCGCGCATTATGACATGCGCTTCGTGAAACCGCTCGACGAAAAAATGCTGCACGAAGTGTTCTCGAAGTTCGACAAGGTGATCACCGTCGAAGACGCGTGCATCACCGGCGGCTTCGGCAGCGCGATCGTGGAATTCATGGCCGATCACAATTACCACGCCGAAGTGAAACGTCTCGGCATCCCCGACCGCTGGATCGAACACGGCGAACAGGCCGAGCTGTGGAAAGAATGCGGCTACGATGCCGACGCGATCGCGGAGACGGCGAAGGTGATGGTGCTGAAGCGGGAGAAGGTGCTGAAGTAATCGGCGACCTGCAAAGCAATCATCGGTTGCTTTTTTTTATTGTACCTTTCGTAGCTACCCCATCCCCCAGGCAACCATGGGCTTCAGACTACTCTTCCTCGCTTTTTTTACGGCATTGTTTCTTCCTGCAGGCGCGCAGTGGACGCCGTATGCCCCTATTTCCCAGCAGAACTATCATTTCGTCCGTTCCTATGACAGCCAGTTTTTTTATGGAGGGGGCTCGGGGATCTTCATTCGCACGCTGAACGGGGGCGCAACCTGGGACAGCCTGCCGCTTCTCGATCAATCCAACAACCCTTACCTGATTTCCACGTTATACTCGATCGATTTCATTTCACCTTCTACCGGCGTGGCGACAGGATTTATGCTGACGGGAAATACGGAAATTATCCTGAAGACCACGAATGGCGGCGCAAACTGGACTACGGTCAGCTCGAACAGCAGCGTGACGTATCCCCGTTACCTGAACTCCATCCGTTACGTCAATGCGACCACGATCATTGCCGTGGGAAGGAACGGGCGGATTCTGCGCTCCACGAATGGCGGATCATCGTGGACGACGATCAGTTCGGGCGGGTCGAACGAGCTGACGGATATTATGTTCGCCAACGCCACGCTCGGTTTTATCGTCGGGCAGGGAAAAATACTTAAGACGACGAACGGGGGCGCAAGCTGGCCTTCAATACAGACGGTGCCCGATTTCCTGGCGTCGCTGTGGGTGGAGAACGACACGCTGGCGTATGCGGGAAGCGACAACGGGAAAATATACCGTACGATCAACGCGGGCGTCACCTGGACGGTGCTTCCGTTTACGCTTGGCGGCGCGGAAATTTCGGACATTGAGTTTACAAGTGTGGATACGGGATACGCGGTGTGCGGCTCCTCCCTGTATAAAACCTGCGACGGGGGAACGTACTGGGAAGTGCAGGAATTCCAGGGAGTCGACCTTCGCTCCATCCATTTTCGCACGCCTGTAAACGGCCTGCTTGTGGGTGATGACGGCAGGAAATATTATACACTGAACGGAGGCGGTGCGTATTACCCGGTCAGCAGGTTTACCATCTCCAACGTGGTGAGCTGCCCTGATTCGACCATTTATCTTTCCAGCACGTCGGATCCCGCGTATGCACACCAATGGTTCCTGAACGGGAATCCCATCTCGACAAGCTATGCGACAACAATAGCGATCAGCGCGCCCTCGCAGCTGGATACGGTTATGCTGGTCGTGAGTAACGGGACATACACCGACACGCTCTCGGCGACCGTCAATACGACTGCTGCGCTCACCATGAACATTAACAGCAGCGTTACGAACGATACGTTGTGCAACCTGCAAAGCACCACCGTCAAAGTTTTTAATTCGGAAAGCGGCGTCACCTACCGGTTGCGAAAAGGAACAACCAACATCGGCGGCGCGCAGGCGGGAAACGGCGGGACCCTGACGTTCAACACGGGCGTTCAGAGCGTAACCGATACGACCTGGAACATTATGGCTACCAAAACGGTTGCCGGGTGCGGGACCGCGAACTTCTATAATTATCATACCATTTTTGTTTCCCGGCCGAATTACCTGCTCTACCTTGCCCCGGCATCCGACACGATCTGCAAAGGACAAAGCACGACGCTTACTATCTCCAGTTCGGAGCCGGGCGTGAGCTACCAGGTATTCCGTGGGTCCACTTCGCTCGGGATCCTCACCGGTAATGGCGGACCGGTTTCGTTCAACTCCGGCGTGCTGTCGAATACCACCGTGTTCACCACGCAGGCTACAACGCCGGCCGGGTGCATGGAAGCGCTCGCGCCGACGACCGTGGTTGTAGACCGGGTCAATTTTTTCTGCGCCGTCACTTCTGCCCTGCTGGAGCCCGGGGACACGTTACAGATCGCCAACAACACGACGCCCGCCGGCCTTTCCTATAGCTGGCAGTTCGGCACAGGCGCCACGCCGGCCACGAGCACGCAGGCCGATCCGGGCAACGTTAGCTACACCGGCCTGGGCGTAAAAAGTATCAAGCTGAACGTGGTCACGCCTTATGGATGTCCCGACAGCCTTGACCTGGACACAAAGGTGATCGCAACGATCCCCCCGGCCAATTGCTCCTATTCCCGCGGCGCACAAAAACCCACCGGCAACGGCATACAGACCCTGGCCGCCGACGCTTCGGGAAACGTGTACTATACGGTCGGCGCAGGATCGGCCACCTCGCACCTGGCATTTACCCAGCAGAACGATTCCATACACACGCCCTATGCACCGGCGGCCAACTTCGGCAACCGGACCTTCCTGGTGAAGACCGATGAAAAAGGAATCTATCAATGGCAGGTAGCGATCTACCACGGCTCGATGTCGAACCCGCTCATGGGAGTGACTTGCGACGTGAACGGGAATGTGTACGCCGCGTATCATCATGCCGTCTCCACCGACACCTGCCGCATCTATTCCACAAACGGGTCGAGTGTTAAATTCCGGCCGCCGTACAGCGGCGGCAACCGGTCGTTCGTGCTGATGAAATTCAACCGTGACGGTGTATTGCAGTGGTACCAGAACCGGGTGTGGTTTCAGCCGAACGCGGTGATGCGTATGAAGTGCGATGAAACGAACGGCGTTTATTATGCGATCAATAACTGCATCGTAAAATATGACACGAGCGGCGTGTTCCAGTGGTCAAGCGTCGGCTACTACACGGTCCTTGCTTTCGACGGCAACAATAATCTCTGGTCTTGCGAACAGGCGTTCTCGCTGCTCCTGAGGCAGATCGACAAAACAACGGGGGTTGTCCAGCAAACGATCAACACCGGGTCCGTCGATTTTTTCCCGGACGGCCTGGAGTTCGACGTACAGAACAATTTTTACATCAGCGGACGCTTCAACGGCACATGCACGCTGCCGAACGTGCCGCCCATTACCGGGAGCGGGGATGATATGCTCATCGCAAAAGTTAACGCGTCGGGACAGGCGCAATGGGTGAAAGGCACGTCGAGCCAGTATAATGCCTCGCATGCGGGGCTCGCCGTGGCAGGCAACCGCGTGCTGATGTCGCTGTACGTTCAGCCGGGCGACGTGATGCAATACGGCAGCGCCTCGGTCACTACGCCGGCGGGCAACTGGGCCCAGGTCCTCGTAATACTCGATACGCTCGGTCAAAACGATACGATGCTGCGCGTGGTAACCAACCCGATGAACCACTCCTGCTGCCGGCATCTTACCCTGGTTGCGTCACACGGATCCAATTTTATTTTCGGAGGCAGCTACGTCACTGCGAGCACGTTCGACTTCCCGGTAATCCCCGCGTACCCCGACCCGACGTTCCGCAATTATTTTGTTTACCGGACCGACCTGTCCTGCTTCACGCTCCCGCAGCCTCCCGACGTCGCTGCCTTCGGAATTCCTGCCCAGGTTTGCGAAGGCGTGCCGGCTCAGCTCATCGACCAGTCGCAGCCGCAGCCCGCTTCCGTCAGCTGGGCGATGCCGGGCGGAAACCCGTCCTCGTCGAGCCTGTCCAATCCGCAGGTCATCTATTCGTCAGGCGGAACATACACAGTGACGCTGACCGCCGTTTTTCCATCCGGCGATACGCTCACAACTTTCCAAACCATACTGGTTAACACCCCGCCGGTGATAGCCGTCATCGGACCGGATTCGCTGTGTGCGGGAACGGGCGCGTCGTTCACGGCGACCGGCGCGTCGACCTATGCCTGGCCCGACGGAAGCACCGGGAGCACATACACGCTCGCACCGGTGAACGCGGATACGATCATCACGCTGACCGGAACTTCCGCAGCCGGGTGCACAGCTTCCACAGGACATGCGGTTACTGTTCTTCCCCTGCCGGCACCTGGCATCAGCGGTCCCGGCTCACTGTGCACAGGAAACGGCGCAACGTTTACGGCCAGCGGCGCTTCCACCTATACCTGGCCTGACGGAAGCACCGGCACCACCTATACGCTCGCACCCATATCGGCGGATACAATTATCACGTTGACCGCCACTTCCGCGACCGGGTGTACGGCGTCCACAGGGCATACAGTGATCGCTCTCCCCTTGCCGGTCATCAGCGTCAGCGGGCCCGACACGCTGTGTGCCGGAAATGGCGCATCGTTCACAGCGTCCGGCGCGTCGACCTATACCTGGCCGGATGGCAGCACCGGCGCCACCTACACGCTCGCGCCGGTGAACGCGGATACGCTGCTCACCGTGACAGGAACTTCTGCAGCGGGCTGCGGCGCTTCGGCAAATTACCCGGTCGCGGTTATTGCAACGCCCTCATTTACCGTCAGCGGGCCCGACACGCTATGCGCCGGAACAGCCGGGACGTTCACTGCCGGCGGCGCGCTCTTTTACCTGTGGCCTGACGGAAGCGCTGCACCCGTTTACACAACCGCCGCGCTTTATACGGATACCTTGATCGCAGTGATAGGATATGGCGCGGCATCCTGTGCGGCCGACGACAGTTTTGCGGTGGCCGTACGCGCACTCCCGGTGGTAACGCTGTCGGCCTTTTCGCCCGACACCGTGTGCGCCACTAACGGGCTTGTCAATCTCCCGGCCGCAAGTCCTGCCGGCGGAACATATTGGGATGCGGCTGGCGCTGCCAGCTACCCTTATTACGATCCCCTGCTCGCTCCGCTGGGCATGAACGTCGTCCATTATACATGGATGGATAGTTTCGGCTGCACCGGCGGCGATTCCACGCAGGTGTTCGTTGACATTTGCAGCTCCGTAGAAACACCGGTTGCTTCAGTAACGCTGGCTAACCTGTGCGGGAACGGGATTATTGAATTACAGCCGGGTCGCGTCTCCAGTATCCATGTGCTGAATACACTGGGCCAGCAAGTCCTCGTAAGCCAGGATTGTTGCGTGGTCGACCTTCGCGACCGGCCGGCAGGAATTTACTTCATCATTCTGTCCGACGAACAAGGACAACCGGTACAACAGGTACGGTATTTAAAATACTAGCTTGTACGGTCAAGTTCCTAACGGAATCTGAATAACAAGAAAAGCCTATTTCCCGCCGGTTTACCCAGGGCCCGAAACTCCGGGTTCGTATCGTGTGGCACCGGGTCCTGCCCTCATGACGTCAGTCGCCACGTGGTGTCCGATGCTTTCACCTGGTGCCAGGCTTGTCCCTGATTCCCGGCTTCATTCCACCACCAGCTTCCTGCAGGCTCGATTCTCCTCCTGTACCAGCGTCACCATGTACACACCTTTTTTCATTCCAGAAGTTTCGATCTCGTAACACCGTCTTCCAGCAACGTTTTCCTGCGAAACGATCCGCCCTGAAACATCCGCAACAGTGACCGTCACCGGCGCTGCGCTGCGGCTGCTCCATTCCAATACGCATTTACCGTTCACCGCGGGATTCGGAGACAACTGCACCATGGTGAGCGCGCTCCAGCTGTACGGCGCGGCGAGCGGCGACGATTGCAAATAGATATCGTCAACCTTGAGCGTGCTGCCCACGTTACTGAACGACGGATTGCTGCCGGAGGATCTGAATTCGATCAGCAACGTATCGGGCTGAACGCTGGCGGATAAGGGTACCGTGAAAAATGTCCAGGATGGCGCTCCCGTGAGCGTAAAATTTCCGCCGCCCACACTGTTGCCATTTTGTTCCAGGTTCACCCATACAGTCGCGTTGTCCGTTCCGGCAGGCGTGTACTTGTACCAGCCGTACAGCGTATCGGTCATCTGCGAATACGGTTGCCCGCCTGCCGGGCCGCTGTTCGGCGGAATCTGCCCGTTGGTTGCCATTTCGCTGTTCACGAAATTGTCTTCCGACAAATAGGTTTTCAGCTCGAGCGCGTATGTTCCGCTATGCGCGTCGGTGGTGCGCACCAGGGAATCGCTGTTCAGCGCCCATTGCGCAGGCTGGTGAAGCGTGTGCGGGTCCCAGTTCTCGAAGCTGCCGTTGAGCTGCGCGGGCTGGCCGGAAACGCCGGTGAAGGAAAGATTGTCGAGCTGGAACATGCTGCCGGGAATTCCCTGGAAGGCGAATGCGTTGCTCGATGCCGCGCCGATGATCACCGAGTCCGGTATCATGGGAACATTCAGCGGCATCGTGAACGGCGTGTACGTCGATTGTGTACCGGTGAATTTGCCGAAGTCCATGCTGATGATCGTTCCGCCCAGCTTGAAGAACACGAGGATCAGCGCGGTGTCGCCGACAGGGATGTTGCATTTGTAAAAACCGGTGAGCGCGGTCGCCTGCTGGTTGTACGGAATTCCGCCGGCGCCGTCGTCCGGGTTGCCGTTGATGAAATAGCCGAACATCGTGTCGCCCGCGTTAGCGACGGTTTGCAGCTGGACGGCGAAAGACCCCTGCTGCGGGTCGGCTACTTTCATCGCGTTGAAAGGGAGGCCGTACCGCCACGCATCGAAATTCGAAGAGCCGCTGTAAAAGTGCGGCGTCTCGTAGGTCGACGTGTTCCAGTTCTCAAACCCGCCGTTGGGGATGGTTTGCGCGAATGATACGCAGGTAAGGAATGTGGCGATGAACGCGCCGGTGCATTGTTCCAGGTTCAGCTTCATGGGAATTTTTTTCTGAGGCTAAATTGGAACACTTGCCGGGGGACGGCAATACCGGGCAACACGGATTTTTATCTACCGGGAAGTTGGTAGGTTATTTCCCCGTGCGTAAGGATTTCTGAAATCGCCTTTCGAAAAAAGCTCTCGTCAATTGAAAAGGAATGACCCTATAGGGAAACAATTCTGAATTAAACAGTCTTAAATTTCGATAGTGGGTCAGTTTGATTTATTTTGAATTCAAACCCTCGCAGGGTTGCCCGTGCGCATGGCCGCGAGCAACCCTGCGAGGGTTTCAGAATATTAATCTCAAACTGACCAGCTACCTGAATTTCTCCCATTTCCCCGTGGCAAAAAATGAATTCAGTTCATTGAACGAATAATGTTCTTCCTGCCCGAAGATCATGTCGGCCGCAGCTTTTTTCCGCGAGGCATAAAACAGGATGCGCAGCCCTACGCCAATACCCAGGCCAAAAGTGATCGCGACCAGTTTAGGATTTCCGGTAGTGAGCGGCCACGCCAGGGATGCTATCATGAGCAGGATGGCCGCTGCATAATAGAAATACACTTCCCCGTAAAAGCGCCGCCGGAGCGACTCACGATCCGTGCCATTGTAAAACGCGCGGATCTTCCGGAATTGCGCCTGCCAGATCTCGTAATACCGCATCATCTTCTCGCGCCTCAACTCTTCACGCGATTTCGCTTTCGGCGCTTTCTGAGCGGTGAACCTTTGTCCCGCGCGGAATGCCTTCCCCTCCATCAGCGCATCGTACGCTTCAGTGATGTTGATGAATTGCTGCTTCGCTTCGGGCGACGGGTTTTTGTCGGGATGATATTCGAACGCCAGCTTGCGGTACGCTTTCCGGATCGCGTCTTTCGAAGCGCCCTTCTTCAGCCCGAGTATGGTGTAAGCGTCCAGCATCGTTTTTCAAAGAAACGAAAAACGTTGTTTCTTCCGGGCGCGGCGGTGACATCAGTCACTGACTTCCGTGGATGCCGTCAGTTTATCCCGATTCTATCCGTGATAAGTTTGCATCTCTTTCAGTGCCATATCCTCATTCAACCACTAATTCCACAACTACATGGAAACGCCAACAGAACAACCCGTATCAATGCCGCGCATCGGCGATAAAGCGCCGGAATTCAAAGCGATAACCACCCAGGGAGAGATCAATTTCCCGGCTGATTACAACGGAAGCTGGGTCATCTTTTTCAGTCACCCGGCCGACTTCACGCCGGTCTGCACGTCCGAGTTCATGACGTTCGCCAGCCTCGAAGAAAAATTTGCGAAAGCAGGTTGCAAACTTGTCGGGCTTTCGGTCGATGGGCTGTACTCGCATATAGCGTGGCTGAGAACGATCAAGGAAAAGATCGAATATAAGGGGATGAAAAACATCGAAGTGACTTTCCCGCTGATCGAAGACATTACAATGAATGTCGCGCGGAAATACGGCATGATCCAGCCGGGCGAAAGCAGCACGAAAGCAGTTCGGGCGGTTTTTTTCATTGATCCGAAAGGGATCATTCGCGCGATCATTTATTACCCGCTCAGCCTCGGAAGAAATTTCGATGAGCTTTACAGGGCTTTGATCGCCATGAAAACCGCCGACGCATTTTCGGTTGCCACACCTGCCGACTGGCATCCCGGCGACGATGTAATCGTTCCGACGGCCGGTTCCTGCGGCGTTGCAAAAGAACGCATGGAGGGGCAGGAAGGCGTGGTCTGCCATGATTGGTTCTTCTGCACGAAAAAAATTGCAGAGAAAGAAATCCTGGAAACAACGCTGAAATAACACCTGCTGTACCAAAAATCAAACGGCTTCTTCCCGCGGGAAGAAGCCGTTTTGTATAACAGGTCGAACGATTACAGCTTCGCTTTGATCTCCACCATCTCGTAACCTTCGATGATGTCGCCCACTTCGATGTTGTCGAACTTGTCGATGTTGAGGCCGCACTCGTAGCCGGCTGCAACTTCCTTGACGTCGTCCTTGAAACGCTTGAGCGAGCCGAGGGAGCCGTCGTGGAGCACGATGCCGTTGCGGATGACGCGCACCTTGGTATGGCGCGTGATCTTCCCGTCGAGCACGTAGCAACCTGCGACGGTGCCGACCTTGGTGATCTTGAACACTTCGCGCACCTCGACGTTGCAGACGATCTTCTCTTCGAACTCGGGGGCAAGCATGCCTTCCATGGCGGCCTTGATCTCGTCGATGGCTTTGTAGATGACGGAGTAGAGGCGGATGTCGATCTGTTCGGTTTCGGCAAGTTTCCTTGCGCTGACGGAAGGACGGACCTGGAATCCGAGGATGATGGCATTGGATGCGGATGCGAGCAGCACGTCGGATTCGCTGATGGCGCCGACGCCTTTGTGCACGATGCGGATCTGGATCTTCTCGGTGGAAAGCTTGAGCAGCGAATCGGCAAGCGCTTCGATGGAACCGTCCACGTCGCCTTTGATGATGACGTTGAGCTCCTGGAAGTCGCCGATGGCGAGGCGTCGCCCGATCTCGTCGAGCGTGATGTGCTTGGTGGTGCGGATGGACTGCTCGCGCTGGAGCTGGAGCCGGCGTGTGGCGATGTCGCGCGCTTCGCGTTCGTCGGCCATCACGTTGAACTTGTCGCCGGCCTGGGGCGCGCCGCTGAGGCCGAGGATCTGCACGGGCGTTGACGGGCCCGCTTCTTCGACGTCCATGCCGCGCTCGTTGTGCATGGCTTTCACACGGCCGCTGTAGCAGCCTGCGAGCACCACGTCGCCGACGCGCATGCTTCCGTTCTCGACGAGCACCGTTGCGGTGTAGCCGCGGCCTTTGTCGAGCGTGGATTCGATGATCGTGCCGTTTGCGCGTTTGTGCGGGTTGGCTTTGAGCTGGAGCATCTCCGCTTCGAGGAGCACTTTTTCCAGCAGCGTTTCGATGTTGAGGCCTTTCTTGGCCGAAATTTCCTGGCACTGGAACTTGCCGCCCCATTCTTCGACGAGGATGTTCATCCCGGAAAGCGCTTCACGGATCTTGTCGGGATTTGCGCCCGGCTTATCGATCTTGTTGATGGCGAAAACGATGGGAACGCCTGCCGCCTGCGCGTGGTTGATGGCTTCAACCGTCTGCGGCATGACGCTGTCGTCGGCGGCGACCACGATGATGGCGACGTCGGTGACCTGCGCACCGCGTGCACGCATGGCGGTAAATGCTTCGTGACCCGGCGTATCGAGGAAGGTGATGTGCTTGCCGTTCTCGAGCTGCACGTTGTATGCGCCGATGTGCTGCGTGATGCCACCGGCCTCGCCGGCGATCACGTTGGCTTTACGGATGTAGTCGAGCAGCGATGTTTTACCGTGGTCGACGTGACCCATGACGGTAACGATGGGCGAACGGTCGACGAGGTCTTCGGGACGGTCTTCTTCTTCGACGATGGATTCCTGCACTTCCACGCTGACGAATTCCACCTTGTAGCCGAACTCTTCGGCGAGGATGGCGATCGTTTCGGCGTCGAGGCGCTGGTTGATGGAGACGAACAGGCCGAGGGTCATGCAGGTGGAAATGATCTGCGTGACGGGCACGTTCATCATCGTGGCAAGCTGGTTGGCGGTGACGAATTCGGTGACTTTGAGCACGCCCTTTTCGGCTTCCGCGGCAGCCTGCTCACGCTCCATGCGCTGGCTGACCTGGTCGCGTTTGTCGCGACGGTATTTCGATGCTTTGGATTTTCCCTGCCCGCTGAGGCGCGCGAGGGTTTCCTTGATCTGCTTCTGTACTTCTTCTTCCGTCAGCTCGGGCTTGGCTTCACGGCCGCGCGGACCTTTGCCACGCGCCTGTCCCTGGCCTTGTCCCTGTCCCGGGCCGCGACCTGCCTGGCCGGGCTGGAGGTTGACGGGGCCGCCTTCCTTGCGGATGCGGCGGCGCTTGCGTTTTTTCTCCGCTTCGAATTCGGCGGATGAGGACGCGACGGGTTTTTTCTTTTCCTCTTTTACGGGCAGCTCGATCTTGCCCATGATCTTGGGGCCTTCGAGCTTTTCCACGGAGCGGCGGAAAAGGACTTCTTCTTCTTTCGCTTTGGGTTCTTCGGGAGCGGGCTCCTGTGCCGGCTCGGGCTGTGGAACTTCCACGACCGGCGGCGGAACTACAACTTCTTCTTCCCCGGTTTTTTTCTTCCTGGTGACTTTCTTCTCGGGCTCTGGCGCTTCTTCCGCTTTCTTCTTTTTGGCTTTGCCTTTCGTTTCGCCGAGATCGATCTTGGAAATCACTTTTACGCCGGGCGCTTTTTCTGCTTTTGCGCGAACGACCTCTTCCTCTTTCTCTACTTTCTTCTCTTTCTCTATGGCCGGCGGCTCGGGTGTTTTCACCGAGGGCGAGTTCATGTCCTTGATCAGGACTTCTTCCTGCTCGCGTTCTTTTTCACGCTGCGTGGGCCTGGGCGTTTGCTCGTCCATGACCACAGATTCCTTCTTCACACGAGTCGTGAGACCGACCAGCTTGGATTCTTCCTTCTCTTCACGGTCCTGGGCGAACTCCTTCAGGAGGAGCCGGTACTGCTCGTCCGTAATTTTCCCGTTCGGGTTACGATCGATCTTGTGGCCCTGCTCTTCGAGGTATTCGAAAATACGGTCGAGAGAGACGTTAAGCTCGCCTTTAACCTTGCTGAGTCGGATCGGTACTTTTGATTCTGTCATATAATGCCTGCCTCCCTGGCGGCGGTTACAAAGTTCGGAAAAACCTTGGCCGCTTCGACAAGGCCTGCGGTCAGGGTTTTCCCTTATGATTACTCCTGTTCATTTTATTCGAACTCTGAACGCAGGATGCGCTTGACTTCCTTGACGGTCTCCTCCTCAAGGTCGGTGCGCTTAACGAGCTCTTCGTCGCTCAGCTCGAGCACGGCTTTCGCCGTATCGCAGCCGATGTTCTTGAACTCCTGGATGATCCATTGTTCGATTTCGTCCGAGAATTCGTCGAGGGTTACGTCCTCCACATCTTCGTCGGTATCACGGTAAACGTCGATCTCGTAGCCGGTCAGGCGGCCTGCGAGACGGATATTATGGCCTCCTTTGCCGATGGCCAGGGAAACCTGGTCGGGCTTGAGGTAAACTTCTGCGCGTTTGCTGTCCTCGTCGAGCTTGACGGAAGTGATCTTGGCCGGGCTGAGCGCGCGCTGGATGAGCAGCGTGGAGTTGGCCGTGTAGTTGATCACGTCGATGTTCTCGTTGCGGAGCTCACGGACGATGCCATGGATGCGGGAACCTTTCATGCCCACGCATGCGCCGACGGGATCGATGCGGTCGTCGTAAGATTCCACGGCAACTTTAGCGCGTTCGCCGGGTTCGCGGACGATCTTTTTGACGGTGATGAGGCCGTCGTAAATTTCCGGCACTTCCATCTCGAACAGTTTTTCGAGGAAGGAGGGTGATGTGCGGGAAAGAATGATGACGGGCGAGTTGTTGCGCATGTCGACCTTGAGGACAACGGCGCGTACGGCGTCGCCTTTTTTGAAGAAGTCGCCGGGGATCTGCTCGCTCTTGGGCAGGATGAGCTCGTTGCCTTCGTCGTCGAGGACGAGGGTTTCTTTTTTCCACACCTGGTACACTTCGCCGGTGATGACATCGCCGACGCGCTCTTTGTATTTGCGGTAGAGGGCGTCTTTTTCGAGGTCGAGCACGCGGGAAACGAGGTTCTGGCGGATGGCAAGAACGGCGCGGCGGCCAAAGTCGTCGAGGATGATGCGGTCGGTGACCTGCTCGCCGATCTCGAAATCGGGCTCGATCTTGCGGGCGTCGGCCAGGCTGATGTGCTTATTGGGATCGTAGTCGAAGCTGTCTTCCGCAAATTCGTCGTCGACGATCTCGCGGTTGCGCCAGATCTCGAGGTCACCGCGTTCGGGGTTGACGATCACGTCGAAATTTTCATCGCTTCCGTACTTTTTACGGATCATGCTGCGGAAAACGTCTTCCAGGATGCTCATCAGCATCGCACGGTCGATGTTCTTTGTCTCCTTGAATTCCGAGAAGGATTCGATGAGGTTGATGTTTTCCATTGTGATGGTTGTTGTACTCTTTAAAATTTGATGATCAGTCGTGTTTCTTTTATCGTGGCGAAGGGAATGTTCAGCTGCTTTAGGACCAGCTGTTTCCCTTTACCTGTTTTCTGTTCAATTTCAATTCCATTTTCATCGGCTGCGAGCAGTTTTCCTTCCGCTTTCAGCCCGTCGGCCAGTTTCACTTCCACTTCCCGCCCGAGGTTCTTCTGGTACTGGCGAAAGACCCTGAACGGCTGATCGAGGCCGGGTGAAGTGACCTCGAGCTCGAAATCTTCGGTTTCCCGGTCGAGCTGGTGTTCGATCCAGCGGCTCACTGCTACACACTGGACGATGGAGACTCCCCGGAAGTTGTCGATGATAACGCGGATCTTGTTCGCAGCGCTGACAGTGACATCCACCAGGTAACTGTCTCCTTCTTCGCTGAGCTTCTGCTCTGCCAGGCTGCGTATGAGTTCCGTGCTGATCATCGGTCAAAAAAACAGGGGACTCGAGTCCCCTGATCTTGATCTTCCTACTAAATCGGATGCAAATATACAACGGAAATAGACAAAATCCAAATGGTATTATTAAAACCTTTTATACGACTAAAGCGTATATTTGAACGATAGACTATCGTGTTTCCCCGACGACGTTCTTATTATCTTGTTGTTTTGCCTTTTTAACTCCCGGAAGGCTCATCCAACGAAATCTGCACCAAATCATAACCACTATGATGAAGAAAACGATTTCCCAAGGAATCCGGGCGCTGCATTTTGGGAAGGCAGCTCCACTCATCCTCCTGTTCCTCCTCCAGGGGTTCCAGGTACTGGCACAAGATGCCAGCTCCAAACCAAAAGCCACAGAAGGCATGTCGGCGCTCGAAATTCTCGGTTACGTGGCTATGATCATCGGGGTCATTGCGCTGGCCTGGATCATCGGGGCGGCTCAAAGCAAGGGCGGCCCGAAGGCCACTCCCGACGTTCACCCGAACCACCGCCGGCACTACGATCACCCGAACGACCCTCACTTCCGCAAGCTAAAGAAAAAGACTTCCTGAAAACACACCCTTCCTTAAGCAAACCCGTGAAACAAAAGAGCTCCCGTGCTGGTTATTCCAGGGCGGGAGTTCTTTTTTGAGGAAATTGGCGGTGGCGGTTGGCGGTGGCGGTTGGCGGTTGGCGGTGGCGGTTGGCGGTTGGCGGTAGCGGTTGGCGGTTGGCGGTAGCGGCGGTTGGCAGGGGCGAACTTCACGTTTGCCCAACCCCCAACCGCCGCTGCGCCAACCGCTACTGTTTTGTGTTACTGCTTCACGCCCTTCCTGTACTTCTGGTCATACAGCTTATTTCCCTGCAGGTCGTAGAAGATCCAGGTGCCGTGGGGCTTGCTGACTAAGAGCTTTTTGTAGACTTTTTTGCCATTGGCTTTGGTGAACTGGTACTTTTTCTCAATGACCAGCTTGTAGCGCATCGTGGACTGTTTCGATGCGTTTTCGTAGTAGTTGACGGTTTTGCCGCTGAGCTTGCCCATCTTGTACTTCGTGTTGCTTTTGAGCACGCCGGTCTCGTAATAAAAGACCCAGCGTCCGTCCTGCTTGCCGTGGAGGTAGCTTCCTTTCTGGTCGATCGTGCCGGCGGGATACCAGGAGGTCCACATGCCGTTTTTCACGCCGTGTTTGTATTTCCCCTTTTCGTGGGGCTTTCCATTCTCCCACCAGTATTCCCACATGCCGGTCTTCACGCCCTTTTCGTAGCTGCCGGTGTAATTGGGCTTTCCATTGTAATACCAGCCGTTCCATGTGCCGGCGAAAATGCCTTTATCGAACGTGCCTTCGTCCTTTACCTGGCCGTTGTCGTACCACGAGGTCCATAATCCATGGTTCTGGTTATCAAGGTATTCACCTTCCTGCAATTTGGTGCCGTTTTCGAACCAGAAGGTCCAGTGGCCGTTCTTCCTGCCTTCGCGGAAAGTTCCTTCTTTATAGAGCTGGCCGTTGGGGTACCAGAATTTCCAGAGGCTGTCTTCCTTGTCGTTTTTGTAATAGCCGTCCATTTCCAGCTGGTCGCTGCCGGCAAACCAGTACTGCCAATGCCCGGAGCGGTTGTCTGCAACGAATTCGCCCTGCATGTCGGTCTGGCCGTTTTCCTTGTACCAGGTCCACTGACCGGTTTTCATGTCGTCAGCGTATTGGCCTTCGATGCTGACCTTCCCGTTGGGATACCAGTGTGTGGATTTGCCGTTCTTTTTTCCTTCGCGGAATTCGTCTTTGAAATCAAGCGCTCCCGCGAACGTCCAGAATGTCCAGGTGCTGTCTTTGAGGCCACCGCGGTAAATGCCTTCGCCCAGCTTGCGGCCGCTCTCGTACTGGAGGACCATTTTGCCGTAACCGTCCTTAATTACCTGCTTCCCGTCTTCGCTCCATAAGTTCCACAGGTATTCCGTGCCGTCTTTGTATTCGATCTCTTCCAGCGGCTTTCCTGTTTCATAATAGTGCTTCCAACGGCCCGACTTCCGGCCTTTGACGTATTCGCCTTCTTCTTTTTTATTGCCGTTGACATACCACCCGGTGAATGGGCCCTGCAGCGTGTCGCTGACAAAATAGCCGTCGGATTCGGGTTTCCCGTTTTCCTGCCAGTACTGGAAATGCCCGTGCTTGTGGCTGATCCATTTGTAATTGTACCACTGGATCCTGAACTGCTCCTTGCTTTTCAGCTGGCCGCTTTCGTAATAGGAAGTCCAGGTGCTGTCGGGAAGGTCTTCCACGAACTTGCCGGTAATGGCCACCTGGTTGGATTTGTACCAATAGGTTGCCGGCCCGCTTTTGCGGTCCATGAAATAACGCTCTTCGGCTTTTTTCGCGCCGCTTTCGTAATAGGTGACCCAGGTGCTGTCCTTCTTGCCGAGCTTCCACGCGCCCACCTGGTCGAGCTTGCCGTTGTAATGCCAATAGCTGGCCTTGCCGTGCTTCTGGCCGTTCACGGTCATCTCCTCGCTCTTCTTGTGCTTGCGGTCTTCGTCGTAAAATTCCGTCTTCTTGACGGGTTTCGCTTTTGCAGGGGGCTTATTCCCTTTTTTCTTGCCGTCGTCGTGGTAAACGGGAACGGTCTGGGCGTATGCAAACGCGGAGAACAGTAGGCACAGGAGCAGGACTAAACTATAGCTTCGTCTTACCCGGGGGAGAATTCGCTTCATGCTGCTATTAACGGAAAAATTACCGGCTTTCGTTTTCAAAACTATGTTAATTCGTTTTTGCCGGGAAATGGAGTTATCCTGAGAAATGAACAAATCGCTGGTAATTAAGGTTTACTGAATAACGGCGTTTGCTGTAATAGATACAATTCTCTTGCAATTACGGGCGGCAGGGGTAGTTTATTATATAATATGCGGTAGCGACACGAGCGACACGACGCCTCGTGTCGCTACCGCAACGTTTCGATCTGCGTACAAATTTCTTCTGCGGCGCTCATCACTTCCTCTTCCCGCGACATTCTCCCCAGTGAAATACGTATGGAACCGAATGCCAGCTCGTCGCTGATGCCCATGGCTTTGAGCACGTGCGAGGGTTCGGGAATGGCCGAAGTGCATGCGGAGCCGGTGGCGATGGCGACACGCGGGAGGCGCGCGATGAGCTGGTCGGCCTTGATGCCGGCGATGGAAATGCTGGACGTGTTGGGGAGACGGTCGCGGATGCTGCCGTTGATGAAAACGTCGCCAAGTTCGGTGAGCTTTTGCTCGAGCTTCGTGCGCAGGATGGACAGTCTTCCCGCATCTTCCCACCATTCCGCCGCGGCCAGCGCCGCCGCTTTCCCCAGGCCTGCAATGCCCGGCACATTCAAGGTCCCGGAGCGCAGCCCGCGCTCGTGCCCGCCCCCGTGCTGCTGCGGGACCAGCGTCACACGCGGGTTCCTGCGCCGCACATACAACGCGCCCGCCCCTTTCGGACCGTAAAATTTGTGCGCCGAAACGCAGCAGATGTCAATGTCCAATTCGTTCACGTCGACATTCATCCTGCCGAAGGCCTGCGTCGTATCGCTGAACATAAAAGCGTTGTTCCGGTGCGCGATGTCGGCCAGCGCGCGGATGGGCTGGATCGTGCCGGTCTCGTTGTTGGCCAGCATCACGGCCACGAGGAGCGTATCCGGGCGGATGTTTTTTTCCAGCACGGCAGGATCGAGCACACCCATGGGATCGACCGGGAGGACGGTTACTTCGGCGCCTTCGTTTTCCAGTGCCCGGCAGGTGTCGAGCACGGCTTTATGCTCGGTTTCCACGGTAATGATGTGCCGCTTCCGCGCCTTATTCGCCGCGAACGCTCCCTTGATCCCGAGGTTGATCGCCTCCGTGGATCCCGACGTGAAAATTATTTCCTGCGGCTCCGCGTGCAGCAGTCCCGCAACGCTTTCCCGCGCATCATCCACCGCCTGCGCCGCCGCCCAGCCATACGCATGTGTGCGGCTCGACGCATTTCCGAAACGCTCCGAAAAAAAAGGCAGCATCAGCTCGAGCACACGCGGATCGACAGGTGTGGTGGAATTGAAATCGAGATAAACAGGGACGTTCATTCACCGGCAAAGATACTCTACACGGGAGGAAATCTTTGTGCAATCCGGAGACTGCCGGGAGCAGCGAAGTGTATTGAAGTCGCCAAAAAAAGTGGAGGATACCGTCTCCCGTCGGTATCCTCCTGGAATATCCCCCAAAAAACACACGAAATCGGGGGAAGCACTAAATATACATCAAAAGTTACTCCTGACTAGCGATGTTTTGAAACGACCATGCGTGTATTCATGGATTGACCGTTCACGGTGACCCGGATGATGTACGTCCCGGGGGAAAGGTTTTTGGTTTCGAGTTGAATTTGCTGCTGCCCGGCAGTATGAAGCGTTTGGCCTTGCACGGAAAGAAGGCGGCCTGAAAGATCATGGAGTGAGATCACGGCGTCGCCGGGGCGGGCGAGCGTGTACGTGAGCATGCAGGGGCCATCGGCGGGATTGGGTGCGAGGGTGAGCGCGGAAATTCCGGCTGAGTTTTCAGGAAGTCCTACCGCCTGGATGGAAACGGTGTAGCAGGTCGAATCGCAGAAGTTCATCAGGGAATCGAACGCGGAAAGGCAAACCTGGTAAGCGCCCGGCACGCTGTACTGGTGCGAGGGATTGTATTGCGTGCTGGTATTGCCGTCGCCGAAATCCCAGACGTAATTCCCGCTGCTGCCCGGCGTAGAGTTGTTGAAGAAAAACACGTACCCGGCCGAATCGATCCAGCTGAAATCCGCATTGCATCCGCCGGAGGTGACGGTGACCATGTGGCAGGAGCTGTCGGCGCAGGTGAAATTGGCGTCATAAACAATGACACAAACCTGGTACGTTCCTGGCTGGGCGTAAGTATGTGTAACGTAGGTGCCGGTGTTCGTCTGCGTGGTCGCATCGCCGAATGTCCAGTTGATCGACGTGACGTTCAGCGAAACGGTTGCGTTAAAGCTTGCCGCCGCGCCATTGACCTGCGAGGTAAAGTCACCGAAGCAGGTCTGGGCGGAAGCGGTCAGCGGCAGGAGCGCGGACAGGATGGCAAGGCGGCGAAAGAATTTCATAGCTGTTCGGGTTGCTGATACAAATATGTAACGGATCACGGCCACCGGCAAAACGATTTTAAAAGTTCTTACGCGTTCAGTCGCCCCGCCGGAAGCCCTGCAAACCCATACCTTTGTAGCCGCTCAATCGCCCTTTTGTGTCGGACAACCGCAGGAATTTTTTACTTCTTCACCTGATCGTTTTTATCTGGGGCTGGACGGCCATACTCGGCAAGCTGATCACGCTTCCGGCGGTGAAGCTGGTGTGGCTGCGGATCCCCATCGCGCTCGGGGGCATATTGGCTTACCTGCTCATCACCCGCAAACCGCTCGGGACTTCCACGCGGAACGTGCTGAAATATTTCGCGGTGGGCCTCATCGTGGCGCTGCACTGGATCTGTTTCTACGGCGCCATCAAGGCCAGCAACGTGTCCGTTACGCTTGCCTGCTTTTCCACCGGCTCGCTTTTCACCGCGTTCGTCGAGCCGCTTTTTATGAAGCGAAAGGTCCGCCCGTACGAAATTGTTTTCGGCGTAATGGTGGTGCTGGCGCTCTGCATCATTTTCCGGGTGGAAACGCAGTACAGCCTGGGCATCATCCTCGGCGTGCTGGCGGCCCTCACTTCTTCCGTCTTCGGCGTGCTCAACGGCTACATGGTGCAGCGCGGGCACAACGGGACACTCATTTCACTTTATGAAATGGCCGGCGGCTTTATCGGCATGACCGCATGCGTGCTGCTGGCGCGGGTTTTCGGGTGGGAGGCGTTTTCCTGGGACGGGCCGCTGCTGGCCATGTCGCAGCCCGACCTGTGGTACATGCTCTTGCTCGGCATCGCCGCCACGTCGGTGCCTTTTCTCATCAGCCTCTACATTCTCAAAACCATCAGCCCGTACACGATCTCATTAACCCTGAACCTCGAAACGGTTTACGGGATCATTTTCGCATTCTTCATTTTCCACGAAGAGAAGCAGCTCACCGGTTATTTTTACGTCGGTGCCGCAATTATCCTTTCTACAGTATTCCTCAACGCGTGGCTGAAACGGCGGACGGGATGAATTTACGATGTACGAATTACGATGTACGATGTACGATTTAAAAAAATCGGAATTCGCATATTCGGATAAGGAGTAATGTATCAGTTTGACCCTCCCCGGAAATGTCCACTTGTAGGCGGAAAATTAAAAAACCACGGAGGCACGGAGACACGGAGAAAGTCTCTGTGCCTCCGTGGTAAACCAACATTTGAGAATTTTCCAAATTGAGACACTACCGGATAGCGGTAAAATTTTAAACCCTCAAAGAGTTGCCGGGGCGCTAGTCCCGCGCGCAACTCTTTGAGGGTTTTCGTTTGACGAACAATTCATCGCTATCCGGAATCGTAAATTGTAAATTCCTTTTGAGGCGCAAATTTCCCCTGCACCTGTAGAACCTCCTCCCCATTCCCCATTTTCCAGCAACGCGCATTTTCCTCCGGAAGCCTTGTGAATAAAGGAAAATTTCGCGGGGGCATGCTTTTTTCCCTTTTGAAGGTGCAAACACCAAATTATATACGACTCACCATGAAAAAATACATTCTTTTCATCGGCCTGTTCCTTGCAACAACGAATGCGTTCGCGCAGGAAGTGGAAGCGAAGACCTCGCATTTCTCCATCGGCCCGTCATTCGGTTTCGGGCACACGTGGATCTCCCCGTACAACAACTGGGAATTTCAGCCAACCTGGAGCGCCGGTCTTACCGCCATCTACGGTCCCATTGAATGGTTCGGCTTCGGCGGCGACGTTCGCTATTCCGTGGAAGGCAGCAAAACGATCATGAAAGAAGGCGGCGCCACGCGCATTACACGACTTGAATACATCCGCGTCCCGCTCAAAGCGATGGTTTTTTTCGGCGGCTATGAAGACGATTTCCGCCCCAAGCTGACGCTGGGACCGAGCTTCGGTTTCCTCGTCGCGGAAGATGACACCTACGACGCCCGCGCGAATGGTTTTGACGTCGGCCTCAACGCCTCGGCCGGTTTCAACTACCGCATGTCGCGCGCCATCTGGCTCAACGTCGACGCAAATTATTACCAGGGCTTTACCGATGTGCGCATGAATTCCGGCACACGCGAGCTCAACGGCAATCTCGGGCTCAATCTCGGTGTAGCCTTCGGGATATAACCGGGAATTTTGGATCCGAAAAAGCGAAAGCTGTTTCATCCCGAGCTATCGGGACGAAACAGCTTTCTGCATTTCAATCCTCTTTCTTATTCCGCTTTCACGAACACGAGATTGCCGGCGTTGTTCTCCGTCGTCACCCTCAGGAGGTAAACGCCCGGCGCAAGCGCATCCAGGGAAATTTCTTCGCGCTGCAGTCCCGGCTGCCGGCGTGAAAGCGCATTCGTCAGCAGCACACGACCTGCAAGATCGCATACGTCGAGCGTGACGTTCGTTGCGGATGAAAGCGTGTATGTCACCGTGAGCCGGTCTGTCGCGGGACTGGGGAACAGCTGAACGGGGAGCGTGGAATTTTGTTCTTCAATGCTGCTGATGATGACGTTGACCGTGTCGCAGAACGTCCCGGTGCAGCCCTGCGGCGTGGTCATCGTCAGGCAAACCGTGTAGGTCCCGGAAACCGTGTAGGTGTGGTTGCTCACAAACCCGGTTCCGTTCGGTGATCCGTCGCCGTAATCCCAGGTGTACGTGTTGGAAATGCTGAACGGGGAAGCGGTGAAAACATAAATGCCGTTCAATCCCGTAGCGGTGAAGCTCGGCGGGCAGGCGGCCGGGAAATTGACGATTACGGTGTCGCAGAATTGGCTTGTGCAGCCCGTGGCGGCATCATTGATCGTGAGACATACCGTGTAAGTTCCGGAAGCCGCGTACGTGTGATTCACAATAAAACCGTTGCCGGTCGTTGCATCGCCGAAGTCCCAGTCGTACGTCCAGTTCACATCGAACGGGCTGGCGGTGAACGTTTGCTGCCCGACCGCGAGGCTTGTGTTGGTCCACGTTGCATTGCACACAAATGGCGGAACCGTGAGCGTGTCGCAGAACTGGCTGGTGCACCCGGTGGTGGAATCGGTGATGGAAAGGCAAACGGTGTACGTGCCGGCAGCCGTGTACTGGTGCGTGACGAAAAATCCTGTGCCGGTCGAAGCGTCGCCGAAGTCCCACGCGTAATCCCAGTCCGGGTTGAACGGCGCGGCGGTGAAACCGTAATTCCCCTGCGTGATCACGTTGGTGGTAAACGTCGCGTTGCACGTGGGCGGGGCGATGTAGACGTTTACCGTGTCGCAGATCGTGTCGCTGCAGATGTTCGCCGTGTCCGCAATCACCACGCAAACGTTGTAGGTGCCCGACGTTGCATACTGGTGCGAAGGCGCCGGTCCCGTTCCCGTAGAGCTGTCGCCGAAGTCCCAGGTGTAATTCAACGCGCCTGAAACCGGCTGCGCCTGGAACTGCGCCGTGCCGTCGGTGGTGTCCACCGTGAACGTATAAGAACCGCTGAAACCCGAGTTGACAAGAATGGTATCGGAGAATGAGCTGGTGCAGAACGTAGACGTCCCGATCGTGAGCGTGACGACGTAGTAGCCGCATACGTCATACGTATGCACCGGGTTCTGCTGCGTGGAGCCGCTGAAATCGCCGAAGTCCCATCCCCAGGCCACGATGGAGCCGCTGGCCGTGGTTGAAGTGTCGGTAAACGTGAATGTGTTGTTCGCGCCGGTGAATGTAAATCCGGCCTGGCATTGCGCGACGGCAGCGGATGCGAGGAGCAAAGATGCGAAGAGGGTGTAAAGTCGTTTCATGGGAATTGGGTTTCGGGGAGCTAAAATAGGTCAAACCGGGAAAATGATGTGCAGATATGAGGATGTGCAGGTGTGCAGGTGCATTTGTTCATAAATCACCTGTTAAATTGGCTATAAGTCCGGGGTGGCCTGTTTCGCTTTTAGGGGCGCTGTATAAAACAATCTATCTTAGCCGCCCGCCTGGCCTGTTATCCAACTCAAACCCCGGCCGTGCGGCACAACTTCATGAAACATCTTTCCTCCATCAGCCCGTTGCGCATCGTACGCGTGTGCGTCCTCTTCATCCTTGCCTTTTCCGCCACGCGCGCGGGGGCACAGGTTGCGACCTTTTACACGTTTACCCAGAACGTCAGCACGTACACGCCCATTACGGGCGGCACCGTCTGGCTCGACGGAACGAGCCCTTCGATGAACGACGAAATTTCCCCCGCCGTCACCATTCCCTCCTTTTGGTACGACGGCACGTTCCACACGTCCATTTACATTTCCACCAACGGCTTTCTCGTTTTCGGCGGAACCGCGCCTACCGCAACAGAATACAACCCGATCTCATCCGTGCAGCTGTATGACGGATGTGTTTCACCTTTCGGCGCCGATATGGATGCCGCAGGTTCAGGCACGCCGGAGATCCGCTACGAGCAGGTGGGCAGCGAATTCGTCGTGCAATGGCAGGACATGAGCCGCACGTCGTCGCCCGGCGAGATCATCAGCTTCCAGGTGCGCCTCGATACATCCACGCACGTCATTAACGTAGTTTACGGCGGAACGATCACGCCCGGCGCCAGCGTGTCGAACCCGCAGGTGGGCATCCGCGGGCCGAACAATTCGTTTGCCGCCAACGTCAACAACCGCCGCCACAACGCCGCGCTCGGCGCCTGGGTCAATTCGGTTGCCGGCATCACCAACACCAACCGCTGCTTCTTCAACTCCTCCGCCCCGGCCAGCATTCCTGCCCCGGGAACTACTTTCACCTGGACTCCCGGGCCGCTCGACATGGCCGCTGTTTCCCTCATTTCACCCCTCACAGGCATTTGCTACACCGCCAATGAAACGGTGTCGGTGGAGATCCGCAACGATCATTTCAGCACCATCGATTTTTCAGTCGACCCGGTCATTGTGAATTGCAACATCACCGGCGTGAACCCGGTATCGTTCACCCCGGTCACCATCAACACCGGCACGCTCGCTGCGGGCGCATCACAGGCGGTAACGTTCTCCACAACGTATGACATGTCGGCGCCGGGCTCGTATACGTTCGACGCAAGCGTTTTTGTTTTCGGTGACAATAATACCACCAACGACCTGATGCCGGGCGTGAACATCAACGCCTCCGCACCCATCGTCGCGCTCGGCGCAGACATCACGCAGTGCGGCGGAATAGTCGTGCCCGACGCGCAGAATGCCGGCTCCACGTATCTCTGGAGCACGGGCGAAACGACACAGACCATCAGCGTCTCCGCAAACGGAACGTACAGCGTGGTCGTTACCGACGTCAATGGCTGCACGGGTTCCGACACGATCGGCATCACGATCAATCCGAATCCGGTAGTGGCGCTCGGCCCGGATGTCACACAGTGCGGCGGTTCAGTCACACTCGATGCGCAGAACGCCGGCATGACGTTCCTCTGGAACACGACGGAAACCTCGCAAACGATCAGCGTCTCTTCAACCGGGACGTACAGCGTTGTCGTTACGGATGGAAACGGCTGCACAGGGTCGGATGACATCGACGTTACGATCCATGGTCTTCCCCTTGTCACGCTCGGCCCGGATGTGACACAGTGCGCAGGTACTGTCGTGCTTGATGCAGGCAATAGCGGATCGTCATTTCTCTGGAGCACGACGGAAACAACACAAACCATTTCCGTCTCCGCAGGCGGAACGTACAGCGTTGTCGTCACCGACGTGAACGGCTGCACCGGCAACGATGCGATCGATGTCACCATTAACCCGCTGCCGGTCGTGAACCTCGGCCCGGACGTCGTCCAGTGCGGCGGTTCCGTAACGCTCGACGCACAGAACGCAGGCTCCACGTATCTCTGGAGCACCGGCGCGACGACGCAAACCATCAACGTAATTATCAGCGGCACTTATACCGTGACCGTCACGGATGCGAACGGCTGCTCCAACACCGACGCGGTTGACGTAACGATTCACACGTTGCCCACCGTCGACCTCGGCCCGGATGTGACGCAGTGCGCAGGCACCGTCACGATCGACGCAGGAACGCCGGGTGCAACATATTCCTGGAGCACCGGAGCGACCACGCAGCAGATCACCGTTTCAACGAGCGGCAACTACAGCGTTGTGATCACCGATGCCAATGGCTGCACCGCCAACGACAACATCGACATCACGATCAACCCGCTGCCCACGGTCGACCTCGGCCCGAACATCGCGCAGTGCGGCGGTTCCGTCGTGCTCGATGCCGGGAATCCCGGTGCAACGTATCTCTGGGGCACGAATGAAACGACCCAAACGATCACCGTTTCTGCCGGCGGCACGTACAGCGTTGTGGTAACGGATGCAAACGGATGTTCTAACTCCGATGCCGTTACAGTCAACATCAATTCGTCGCCCACGGTCAACCTTGGCGCGGACGTCACGCAGTGCGGCGGTTCCGTTACGCTCAACGCGCAGAATTCAGGCGCATCGTATTCCTGGAGCACGGGCGAAACCACGCAGACCATAATCGTAGCCGCAAGCGGAACATACAGCGTAGTGGTGACCGACGCGAACGGCTGCACGGGCAATGATGCGGTGAACGTAACGATCAATGCGCTTCCCGCAGTCAACCTTGGTCCCGATGTTGCCCAGTGCGGGGGATCGGTGACGCTTGACGCCGGCAATGCGGGTGCAACATATCTCTGGGGCACGAGCGAAACAACACAGGCGATCACCGTTTCCGCAAGCGGAACGTACAGCGTTGTTGTAACGGATGCGAACGGCTGCTCTGCGAATGACGCGGTTGTCGTTACGATCAATGCTGTCCCGGTTGTCAACCTCGGTGCAGACATCACGTCCTGCGGAAGCGCAACGCTCGACGCGCAAAACGCAGGTTCCACCTACCTGTGGAGCACCGGCGCGATCACGCAGACCATCAGTGTGCCGGCAAGCGGAACATACAGCGTAGTCGTCACCAACGCCAGCGGCTGTTCGGCAAATGATGCGATAAACGTCACCATCAATGCGCTTCCCGTGGTCAACCTCGGACCGGATGTCACCCAGTGTGGCGGAACGGCCACACTCGACGCAGGAAATGCCGGCGCAACCTATCTCTGGGGAACCGCCGAAACCACGCAGGCCATTACCGTATCGGTTACAGGTACTTATAGCGTAGTGGTTACCGACGCGAACGGCTGCACCGGTTCGGATGCCGCTGACGTCACGATCCATGCAATTCCCGTGGTGGCACTCGGCGCGGATATCATCCAGTGCGGCGGATCAGTCACCCTCGATGCCGGGAACCCGGGGGCCACTTATTCCTGGAGCACCGGCGCCACGACGCAAACCATCAGCGTAACGACCAGCGGCACATACAGCGTGGCCATCGTCGACGCGAACGGATGTACAGCAAACGATGCGATCAACATCACCATCAATCCCAACCCCGTGGTCAGCTTCGGACCGGATATTTCCCAGTGCGGCGGAACGGTGACGCTGGATGCGCAAAATCCCGGAACAACTTATCTCTGGAGCACGACTGAAACGACACAGACCATCACCGTATCCGCAAGCGGCACATACAGTGTCGTGGTAACCGATGCCAACGGCTGCACCGGAACGGACGCGATCAACATCGCCATCAACACCAGCCCCGTCGTGGCGCTTGGCCCGGACATCACCCAGTGCGGTGGCCCGGTGACACTCGACGCGCAGAATGCGGGCGCGACGTATCTCTGGAGCACGACTGCAACCACGCAAACCATCAACGTTGCCGCAAGCGGAACGTACAGCGTTGTCGTTACCGATGCGAACGGTTGCACGGCAAACGACGCGGTCACGGTCACGATCAACCCGAACCCGGTTGTTGCGCTCGGTTCAGACATTACCCAGTGCGGCGGCTCAGTGACGCTCGACGCGCAAAATGCCGGGGCCACATTTGCATGGAGCACAACTGCGACCACGCAAACCATCAACGTCGCCGCAAGCGGAACCTACAGCGTGGTGGTGACGGATGCAAACGGATGCACCGGCAACGATGCGATCAACGTCACGATCAACACGGTTCCCGTTGTTGCGCTCGGCCCTGACATTACGCAATGCGGAGGCACTGTGGCCCTCGACGCGCAGAACGCGGGCGCGACGTATCTCTGGAGCACGGCTGCAACCACGCAAACCATCAGCGTTGCCGCAAGCGGGACTTACAGCGTGGTCGTTACCGATGCGAACGGTTGCACGGCAAACGACGCGGTCAATATTACGATCAACCCGAACCCGGTTGTTGCGCTCGGTTCAGACATTACCCAGTGCGGCGGCTCAGTGACGCTCGACGCGCAAAATGCCGGGGCCACATTTGCATGGAGCACAACTGCGACCACGCAAACCATCAACGTCGCCGCAAGCGGAACCTACAGCGTGGTGGTGACGGATGCAAACGGATGCACCGACAACGATGCGATCAACGTCACGATCAACACGGCCCCTGTTGTTGCGCTCGGCCCGGACATCACGCAATGCGGCGGCCCGGTGACACTCGACGCGCAGAATGCAGGAGCAACCTATTTGTGGAGCACTTCTGCAACCACGCAGACCATCAGCGTTCCGGCAAGCGGAACCTACAGCGTGGTCGTCACGGACGCGAACGGATGCACAGCCAGCGATGCGATCAACATCACGATCAATGCCAATCCTGTAGTCGCGCTCGGACCTGACATCAGCCAGTGCGGCGGGACCGCGACGCTGGACGCCCAGAATGCAGGCGCAACGTATGCCTGGACCACCGGGGCCACCACGCAAACGATCACCGTTTCTTCCGGCGGGACATTCGGCGTGACTGTCACGAATGCAAACGGTTGCACGGCTTCCGATGCCATCAACGTTGCCATCAACGGATTCCCCGTTGTTGCGCTCGGCCCGGATGTTACACAGTGCAGCGGTTCGGTAACGCTTGATGCGCAGAACGCCGGCGCCACCTACCTGTGGAGCACCGCAGCGACGACACAGACCATCAGCGTTTCCGCAAGCGGAACGTACAGCGTAGTTGTTACCGACGCCAACGGCTGCAGCAGCAACGACGCGATCAACATCACGATCAATCCTTCTCCCGTTGTCGCGCTTGGCGCTGATGTCACCCAGTGCGGCGGAACCGTTACGCTCGACGCGCAGAACGCAGGCTTCACTTATCTCTGGAACACGACGGCCACCACGCAAACGATCACCGTTTCGGCAACCGGGACGTACAGCGTGCTCGTGACCGGCACGAACGGCTGCACCGGATCCGACGTGATCAACGTTACGATCAACGCATTCCCGGTCGTTGCGCTCGGCACGGACGTGACCCTGTGCGGCGGAACGGTAACCCTGGATGCAGGCAACGCCGGTTCGACGTATCTCTGGAACACGACTGCGGCTACGCAAACGATTAACGTAACCGCAAGCGGCACATACAGCGTAGTAGTCACCGACGCGAACGGCTGCTCCGGCAATGATGCGATCAACGTAACGATCAATCCCAACCCGGTGGTCGCGCTTGGAGCAGACATCACGCAGTGCGGCGGCTCGGTCACACTCGATGCGCAAAACGCAGGCGCGAATTACATCTGGGGAACCGGGGAAACTACGCAGACCATTACGGTATCGGCGGGCGGCACGTACAGCGTGGTCGTTACCGATGCGAACGGCTGCACAGGCAATGACGCGATCAACGTGACGATCAATGCCAACCCGGTCGTAGCGCTCGGTGCGGATATCACGCAGTGCGGGGGAACGGTTACGCTCGACGCACAGAACAGCGGCGCGACGTATTCCTGGAGCACAGCTGAGACGACACAAACCATCAATGTTTCGACAAGCGGGACATATGCTGTGACCGTCACCGATGCAAACGGATGTGCAGCCACCGACACGATCAATGTCACGATCAATGCCAACCCGGTCGTTACACTCGGCACGGACATCATCCAGTGCGGCGGTTCTGCGACACTGGACGCCGGCAACCCCGGCGCGACCTATCTCTGGGGAACCGGCGCGACCACGCAAACGATCACCGTTTCCGCAGGCGGCACGTACAGCGTGGTGGTAACGGATGCGAACGGATGCACGGCAACCGACGCCATCAACGTGACAATCAACGCCAACCCGGTGGTAACGCTCGGCGCGGATGTGACGCAGTGCGGAGGCACGGTAACACTCGACGCACAGAACGCAGGATCGACCTACTTATGGAGCACTGCAGCAACGACGCAAACCATCAGCGTTTCAGCAAGCGGTACGTACAGTGTCGTGGTGACCGATGCGAACGGCTGCTCCGGCAACGATGCGGTCAACGTCACCATTAACACGCTCCCGGTTGTTGCGCTCGGCGCGGATATCGTTCAGTGCGGCGGAACTGTTACGCTCGATGCACAGAATGCCGGCGCGACCTATCTCTGGAACACCACCGCAACCACGCAGGCGATCAGCGTTACCGCGAATGGCACGTACAGCGTGGTGGTCACCGACGTCAACGGTTGCACCGGCAATGACATCATCAACGTTACGATCAATGCGCTGCCGGTCGTCAGCCTTGGCGCGGATATCACGCAGTGCGGCGGAACAGCAACGCTCGATGCGCAGAACGCAGGCGCGACATACCTGTGGAATGACAACAGCACATTGCAGAACCTCACCGCTTCTTCCACCGGCACATACTGGGTGGATGTGACTGACGTCAACGGCTGCACCAGCCGCGACAGCATCAACGTTACGATCCATGCGCTGCCGGTTGTTTCGCTTGGCGCGGACGTTGTCCAGTGCGGCGACTCCGTCACGCTCGACGCGCAGAATGCAGGAGCAACGTATTCCTGGAGCACGACGGCCACCACACAAACGATCACTGTTGCAGCAAGCGGCAGCTATGACGTAGCCGTCACGGACATCAACGGCTGTACGTCGACGGATACGATTGCTGTCACCATCAATGCGCTCCCGGTTGTTGCGCTTGGCGCCGACATCACGCAGTGCGGCGGAACAGCAACGCTTGATGCGCAGAACGCAGGAGCGACATATCTCTGGAACGACAACAGCACGGCGCAAACGCTCACCGCTTCTTCCACCGGGACATTTTGGGTGGATGTGACTGACGTCAACGGCTGCACCAGCCGCGACAGCATCAACGTTACGATCCATGCGCTGCCGGTTGTTTCGCTTGGCGCGGACGTTGTCCAGTGCGGCGACTCCGTCACGCTCGACGCGCAGAATGCAGGAGCAACGTATTCCTGGAGCACGACGGCCACCACGCAAACGATCACCGTTGCAGCAACCGGCAGCTATGACGTAGCTGTCACGGACATCAACGGCTGCACGTCGACGGATACGATCGTTGTCACCATCAATGCGCCCCCGGTTGTTGCAATCGCCGATATCATCCTGTGTGGTGATTCAGCGCTGCTCGACGCGCAGAACGCCGGCGCAACATTCCTCTGGAACACCGGGGCGACTACGCAAACGATCAATGTGGCAGGCGGCGTTTACGACGTGACGGTTACCGACGCCAGCGGCTGCATCGCTTCCGACACGGTCAGCGTAACGATCCACGCAAACCCGGTTGTTTCACTCGGCGCGGACAGCACGCAGTGCGGCGGCACGATCACGCTCGACGCGCAGAACGCAGGTTCCACGTACCTGTGGAATGATAACTCGACGGCGCAGACGCTCGCAGCTTCCGCAAGCGGCATCTACCATGTAGACGTGACCGACACGAACGGCTGCGTTTCCCGCGACAGCGTGGCAATCACGATCAACGCGGTCCCGGTGGTCAACCTCGGCGCTGACATTACGCAGTGCGGCGGGGCCGTGACCCTCGATGCGCAGAATCCCGGCGCGACGTATCTCTGGAACAGCTCCGCGACCTCGCAGACCGTCAACGTTACCGCGACCAACATCTATAGCGTTCTCGTTACAGGCACGAACGGCTGCTCCGGCGCCGACACGATCAGCGTAACGATCCACACGGTACCGACGGTGATGCTGCTATTACCCTTCGACACGCTCTGCCTGAACGACGGCGCGCTGGCGCTTTCCGGCGGATCTCCTGCAGGCGGTACCTGGAGCGGCCCCGGTGTTTCCGGCAGCATGTTCGACGCAACGACAACCGGCGTCGGCAACAAGCTGATCACCTACTTATACACTGACAGCATTACCGGCTGTTCCGGCTCGGCAAGCCAGGTGATCGTGGTGGAGCTTTGTTCCGGGGTTGAAGAGACGATCGTCACCGCAGACGTTCTTCTTTACCCGAACCCGTTCATCACTTCTGCAACGGTGAAGATCACGGGAGCGACGATTGATCCCGCAAGCTCTTTCTTCATCGTGTATGATCTCTCCGGCCGCGAAGTGCAAAGCCAGCAGGTCACGTCGAACGAATTCCAGTTCAACCGCAACGAGCTTTCCGCAGGCGTGTATATCTATCGCATCATCAGCGATGGAAACGTTGTTGCTGATGGAAAGCTGGTGATTGAATAAACGCTAGTTGTAAAAGTAAAAGCCCCGTTCGTTAGATCGAGCGGGGCTTTTTTGTGACCGGAATTACGATGCAGATCTTCACAACTCTTAACACAGCGCAGCAACGCTAAACCTCAAAGGTCGCGGCGCGCTGGCTTTCGGAGACCTTTGAGGTTTCCGTACGCGGAGGTTACCCTCTTAACAAACCCTAATTTCATCAGCATTTCAGCACACCAGCATTTCAGTACATCCCTGCACACCGTATCTTTGCATCACAATGTCCCTCTTCCCGCCTTATTCCAACAGCCTCACCGCCTATTCCCGCTGGAAAACCCGCGTGGTGAACATCGGCGATGTCCCGATGGGCGGCGACCATCCCATCCGCCTGCAGTCGATGACGACCACCGACACGCTCGATACGAAAGCGACAGTGGAGCAATCGATCCGCATGATCGAAGCGGGATGTGAATATGTGCGCATCACGGCGCCGAGCCTGAAGGAGGCGCAGAATCTCGAGAACATTAAAAAAGAATTGCGCGCGCGCGGTTACACTGCGCCGCTCGTGGCCGATATTCATTTCACGCCCAATGCTGCGGAGCTGGCTGCGCGCATCGTGGAGAAAGTGCGCGTGAACCCGGGCAATTACGCCGACAAGAAAAAGTTCGAGCACATCGAATATACCGATGCCGCCTACGACGCCGAGCTGGAACGCATCCGCAAGCGGTTCATCCCGCTCGTGCAGATCTGCAAAGAGTACGGCACGGCCATGCGCATCGGCACGAACCACGGCTCGCTGAGCGACCGCATCCTGAGCCGCTACGGCGACACGCCGCTGGGCATGGTGGAATCGGCGATGGAATTTTTACGCATCTGCGAAGCTGAAAATTATTACAACATCGTGCTTTCGATGAAAGCGAGCAACCCGCAGGTGATGGTGCAGGCATACCGGCTGCTCGTGGACCACATGATGAAGGCGGGGATGAATTACCCGCTGCACCTCGGCGTGACGGAAGCCGGCGACGGGGAAGACGGGCGCATCAAGTCGGCAGCGGGGATCGGCACGTTGCTGGAAGACGGGCTCGGCGATACGGTGCGCGTTTCACTGACGGAAGATCCCGAGTTCGAAATTCCCGTAGCAAAAATGCTCGTCGACCGTTATGCAAAACGCGCGGAGCATTCCCCCATTCCCGAAATAAAAACCGTCGCGGGCCAATGGGAACTTCCCTACCCGCCTTACGAATACAGCCGCCGTCATACGCATGCCGTGCTGAACACCGGCGGATCGAACGTGCCGCGCGTGATCGCCGATCTCAGTGATCACGAGGCCGTCACACCGGCGCTGCTGTTCTCCGTGGGCTACAATTATTCCATCCCGCTCGACAAGTGGAACCTCACCGACCAGGCCTGCGATTTTATTTACACCGGCGAGAACGACGTCGATTTCGAAATTCCCGGAACGCTCGGCATCATTCTCAATTCTGAAAAATGGAAAACGGTTTCGGGAAAAGCCCGCCGCTACCCGGTTTTCTGCGGGAATGAATTTTTCACTTCGGATAACAAATCGCCTGCTCTCAACTTTGTCGCCGCCGACATTCACACGCTCACGCCGGAATTCATCGCGAAGCTGAAGCATGAAAACACGATCGTGCTCGTGCTGCACACGTCCAACACGCACGCCATGCCGGAAGAGCGCCGCGCCTTCATCGCGCTTGCCGGAAGCGGGTGCGACACGCCGGTGATCATCAAGCGCAGCTACCGTGACGTGAACGAAGACCAGTTCCGCCTCTATTCCGCCACCGACGCCGGCGCGCTCCTGCTCGACGGGATGGGCGACGGGATATGGATCTCGGCCAAAAACAGGACGGTGACCCCGAAAGTCGTCAACAGCACGGCATTCGGCATTCTCCAGGCCACGCGCACGCGCATTTCCAGAACCGAGTACATCTCCTGCCCTTCCTGCGGCCGCACGCTGTTCGACCTGCAGGAAACCACGAACAGGATCCGCAAGCGCACCGAACACTTAAAAGGTGTGAAAATCGGCATCATGGGCTGCATCGTGAACGGGCCGGGCGAGATGGCGGACGCCGATTACGGCTACGTAGGCACGGGCGTGGGGAAAATCACGCTCTACAAGGGGAAAGAGGTCGTCAGGCGGAACATCGACGAACAGGAAGCCGTGGAGGCCCTGGTGAGCCTGATCCGGGAAAACGGGGACTGGGTGGAAGCGCCGGAAGCCCTGGAAACAGGGGAATAGTCCGGTTAATCAACAATTTGTTATTAACAACTAAACGTTCCCTTTATGGGCGCCGTTTTCCTCTGCCCTAATTTTGCAGGAAGGATTAAAACTCGTTTTTGCATGAAAAAGCTCTTCCTCGTTCCGGTATTTACATTGCTCGCAGGATTCGCCATGGCGCAATCTACCGGGGGCCCGATCATTACGTCCGCCGTCGTTCCGCAGTACACGCAGGGCATCAACGGCACCAACAATAACCGCACGCCCTTCTGGTTCTGGGCGGAGATCACCGGCCTGACGCCCGGCGCGACCTACCGTTATTACACGACGCTGGATTCCCTCAACGCCATCTCCACATCCAATGGCGCCGGCAATCCCTACTTCGTCAACACAACGAGCGGCACGGTCCGCCGCACGACCAACGCGACCCTCGGCAATCCCGCCGGCCACGATTCGCTGACCGCCGATATAACCGGCACCATCCGCGGCTGGTTCGGGGTGGAACCGACCGGCAACGGCCGCTTCGTGCCCGGCGCCACGCTTTACCCGAAGTTCATGCTGAACAACGGCGCGGGCGGAACGAGTGTGGCGACACGCATCCTCGCATCGGCTTACCCGGTAACGGTGATCAACTACGGCGTCACTGCCGGCAGCGGGGTGGAAGGTTCTGCGCTCTACGATTCGCTCGATGCGGCGCCGAAAAATTTCATCTGCCTGTACGATAACATCCTTGCCCTCGGCCGCCCCGTCAGCATCGCGATCGTGGAAAACGACGGGCTCGACCTTTATCCCGTGACGAGCATCGCTTCTTTCTACGGCGCCAGCGTCGACACGCTTGCCGGCCACTGGGGAACGATCGTTCCCAACAACCTCGCGACCGGCATCCGCGCGCTCGAGGAAAAAGATTTTTACGGCGGCCCCGCGATCGACACAGTTATCGACGTCGACGGCATTTGGTGCTACGGCACGAATACCGTGAACATGAGCAACGGTTCGGGCGCGATGTATCTCAATTCCACGTTCGTGCTCAGCAGCTCCGCCGTGATCCCCGATTCCACGTGGACGGGAATCAGCACCGTATTCACCGGCAATTCGAATTCGCCCAACTCCACGTACGCATGGAATTACGGCGACACCGGCCTCGACACGGGAGCGGTGACCAGCCACACGTACCTCGCGCCCGGCGTTTACAACGTGCAGCTCATCGTGTACACCGGCGGCTGCAGCGACACGATCAACCAGACGATCGTCGTCGAGCTCAGCACCGGCATTTTTACGCCACTTCCGCTTTCCTTCCAGGTCTCGCCGAACCCCACCGAAGGCGAGCTGCTGATCACCACGCGCGACAACCACGAAAAGACGATCACCGTCGTCAATACGCTCGGTGAAACCGTATCGACCGGCCAGCTCAACGGCACACTGCTCCGCATCGACCTCCGCGGAAATGCGCCGGGAATTTATTTTGTCCAGGTGAAAGATGAAGTGACCGGGAAAACCGGGGTGAAGAAGATCGTTTTACAGTAACCCATGGTTAAATGGTTGAAGCTGCCTCTGTCCGGGGGCAGCTTCTTTTTTTATTTCAATTCCTTCGCTGATCGAATGTGCTAATGTGCTAATCTGCTAATGGGTTTTGCGGAGTACGAGTATTGGTACTTGAAGAGAAAATGAAAAAGCGCCCTCAGCTGAATACGCTTTACTGAAATTTCATTAGCACATTGTGCGCTGGCCTGCGGGCGGGCAAATTAGCATATTGTGCGTGAGGTTGCGCGGGGGCTAATCCAGCTTCAGCACTGCCATGAACGCGCTCTGGGGGACTTCCACGTTGCCGATGTTGCGCATGCGTTTTTTGCCTTCCTTCTGCTTCTCGAGCAGCTTGCGCTTGCGGGAGATGTCGCCGCCGTAGCACTTCGCGGTTACGTCTTTACGAATGGCGGAGATGTTCTCGCGTGCAACGATCTTCGCGCCGATGGCGGCCTGGATGGCGATCTGGAACTGCTGGCGGGGAATGAGCTCTTTTAACTTTTCGCAGATCTTCTTGCCGAATTCGTGCGCGCGCGAACGGTGAATGAGCGCGGAGAGCGCGTCCACCTGGTCGCCGTTGATGAGGATGTCGAGCTTCACGAGGTCCGAGCGGCGGTAATCGATGGGATGATAATCGAACGACGCGTACCCTTTGGAAATGGATTTCAGCTTGTCGTAGAAATCGAAAACGATCTCGCCGAGGGGCAGCTCGAACACCAGCTCCACGCGGTCGGTGGTGAGGTACGTCTGGTTCAGGATGACGCCGCGCTTGTCCATGCACAGCTTGATGATTGAACCGACGAACTCCGCCTTGGAGATGATGTTGGCTTTGATGAACGGCTCTTCGATGTATTCGAGCTTCGTCGGGTCCGGCATGTCGCTCGGGTTGTTCATGTGGATGACCTCGCCGCCGGAGGTGTACGCGATGTACGACACGTTCGGCACGGTCGTGATCACCGTCATGTTGAATTCCCGCTCGAGGCGCTCCTGCACGATCTCCATGTGGAGCATGCCGAGGAAGCCGCAGCGGAAACCGAAACCCAATGCAGCCGACGCTTCCGGCTCCCACGTGAGCGACGCGTCGTTGAGCTGCAGCTTTTCCATGGAATAACGCAGCTCCTCGAAATCGTCGGTGTCGACCGGGTAAATGCCGGCGAAGACCATCGGCTTTACGTCTTCGAAACCCTGGATGCCTTTTGCGCAGGGGCGTGCCACGGAAGTGATCGTGTCGCCCACCTTCACTTCGCGCGCGGCTTTGATGCCGGAGATGATGTAGCCTACATCGCCCGTCTTCACCACGTCGCGGGGCTCGAGGCCGAGGCCGAGAATGCCTACTTCATCGGCAATGTATTCGCTGCCGGTGTTGAAGAACTTTACCTTTTCGCCTTTGCGGATCTCGCCGTTCGCCACTTTGTAATACGCGATGATGCCGCGGAAAGAATTGAAGACCGAATCGAAGATGAGCGCCTGCAGCGGGGCCTGCGGATCGCCTTTCGGGGGCGGCACACGATCCACGATCGCATCGAGAATTTCTTTGATGCCGATGCCGGTCTTGCCGGATGCGGCGATGATCTCTTCGCGCTTGCAGCCGAGCAGGTCCACGATCTGGTCTTTCACCACTTCAGGCTCCGCGCTGGGCAGGTCGATCTTGTTGAGGACGGGAATGATCTCGAGGTCGTTGCCGAGCGCGAGGTAGAGGTTGGAGATGGTCTGCGCCTGGATACCCTGCGCGGCGTCGACGATCAGGAGCGCGCCTTCGCAGGAAGCGATGGAGCGGGAAACTTCGTAGGAAAAGTCGACATGGCCGGGCGTATCGATCAGGTTGATGGCGTACTTCTCGCCGTCCTTTTCGTACTTCATCTGGATCGCCTTGCTCTTGATGGTGATGCCGCGTTCCTTTTCCAGGTCCATGTCGTCGAGCACCTGGTTCTCCATGTCGCGCTTGGAAATGGTGCCGGTATATTCCAGCAGGCGGTCGGCCAGGGTAGATTTCCCGTGGTCGATATGGGCGATAATGCAAAAATTCCGGATGTGCTTCATTTGTCGTTGGCCGAGGGGCCTTTGGGGACGCGAAATTACGCAAAAATCGGGGTTGGTGGGAGGTTTTAGGACTTAGGTTTTAGGCTTTGTGCAGGAGCGGGGCAGATAGACGGGAGAACAGTCGATTTACTGCTAACTGCCTATTTTTGAGGAATGTCGCTTAATTTAAACATCTTCACCGAAAAGATCGTTGCCACGCTTCCACTGAACCGGCTTTGGGATAATAAGGGCTTTCCTGAAGGAAAGCGTGGAATTTCCCTGACGAAGGAACAAATTGCACCGTTGCTGGATCAATGTGAATTTGTGATTGCCAATATCGGCTCCAATTTGGAATGGATCGATCCGGGAGAAAATTAAGGCGAGTTTTTTATTTTGCTTGGTTGTGGGAAGTCGGGATGCGAAAGATCATCTTGCTGGAAAAGTGTCATTGATTCCAAATCGGTCTGAAATGGACGGGAAAACTTACATCTGCCCCTTGTCCTTTTTCCGGATAAGAATAAATGCGCCGACTGCTACAACCAGTACGATCACGAGTGCGATAATGGTTACCATGGCTCTTCGTTTTCATTCAATACGCCATTTCCATGCCAGCCGGGGAAATGGCGTGAATACAGCGTTTCCTTTTACACGATGGGAAAGAAATCCCACACATTTCAAGCTGTACGCGGTTCCTGCACTCCTTACCGCGGGATTAATCCCGCGGTAAGGAGTGCAGGACGGCTGGCACCGAAATTGCTGATCAGAAAACAGCCGGGAGCGAATAATTTTGCAGCATGGAACAACAAATCGGCGTCGTGTTTCTTCACGGTGCGGGGCTGGCGGGGTGGATCTGGGAGGGTGTGGCGAAGTTGTTGAATTACCCGTCGCTTATTCTCGAATTTCCGAACCGTGAAAGCATTCCCGGCGCCAACAAACGTCTCAGCCTCGACGACTACTGCGTCGCGCTCCGGCAAACCATCGACCCGTGGGAACCGCAGCGATTCGTGCTCGTGACGCATTCCATCGGCGGCGTGGTGGGCATGAAGCTGGCGGCGGAGCTGAAGCCGCGCGTGGCCGGTTTTGCGGGGCTGAGCGCGCATATCCCGGCAAAGGGCGGATCTTTTCTTTCCGTGCTTCCCTTCCCGCAGCGTGCGTTGTTGCGCGTGGCACTGCGGCTGGCGGGAACGAAACCTCCCGAAAAAGTCATCCGCAAAAGCCTCTGCAACGGGCTGACGGGCTTGCAGGCGCGGCGAGTGGTGAAAGCGTTCACGCCCGAATCGCGCAGGCTGTACGTGGATGCGTGCAAAGTTCCGGCGCCGGCTGTCCGTTCGCTTTACATCAAACAACTGAAAGACGAAAGCATGCCGCTTCCTTTCCAGGAGCGCATGGCGTCCAATTTGCTTTCCCCGCAAAGCGCTTCCGTCGACGCCGGCCATCTCGGCATGCTCACCCATCCCATGGAAGTGGCAACCATCCTCGACCAGTTCACGCGTTCCTGCGTATAAAGCTCCACCCAGAAAAAAGAATAGAATAAAAAAGATAGAAGGATAAAAAGAAACGCCCAATTATCAATGATCATCGGAATCACTTGATCATTGAGCGTTGTTAATTTGGCATTGTGCGTTTCTTTTTACCCTCCTTTTCTATCCATTTCTCTTTCCATCCTTGTTGAGATTCTTCTGTATCATTGCAACATGATCGTACGCAGACGGCTCAAGTGGAGCATCATTATCCGCAACGCGTGGAAACTGCTGCTGGCATGGGGCATTCTTTCCGGCGCGGCGTATGTTCTTTATTTCCATTACGGCATAAAAAGCATCGCGATACCTTTCGCGCCGGTCGGCGTGCTGGGAACGGCGCTGTCGATCTTCCTCGGCTTTCGCAACAGCTCTTCGTACGATCGCTGGTGGGAGGCGCGCAAGACCTGGGGCGGCATTGTGAATTCGAGCCGCACGTTCGCGCGACAGGCGCTTACGCTGGGCACGCTCCGCCATACGAAAGGCGACGTCACGGAAGAACAGCTCCGGGAGTTCCGGCGCAGCATTATCTATCGTCACCTGGCCTGGGTCAATGCGCTGCGTTTCCAGCTGCGCGGGCAGGCGGGCTCGGCGATGTGGAAAGAAGAAATGGGAAAGTTCCTGGCCCCGGAAGAATTGGAACAGCTGGAACAGGCGAGGAATAAAGCCACACAATTGATCCTCGAACAGGGGAAACAAATCGCCGATGGCACACACCGCGGCATCTTCGAAGACTTCCGGCACATGCAGCTGGACAACACGATGACGGAACTTTACAACCTGCAGGGCGCGTGTGAACGCATCAAGAATACGCCGCTTCCCCGCCAGTACGATTTTTTCAACCTCGTCTTCCTCCACATCTTTGTCGCGCTTCTTCCTTTCAGCCTGCTGGGAATTTTCGAGGACTCTTCTCTCCCCGTCCTCCTTGTCCCGCTCACGATGATCTCCGGCTTCATGTTCTACATCGTTGAAGGCGTGGGCCGTAGGAACGAAGACCCGTTCGAGAACAAGATCACCGACACGCCGATGACCGCGCTTTGCCGCACGATCGAGATCGACCTGCGCCAGATGCTCGGCGAAGAAAACATCCCGGAGAAGATCGAACCGAAAGACGGATTCCTCTTTTAAAGGAACATAATCCCCGAAGGTTTGCGCGCGGGCATGCGCACTGGCAAACCTTCGAGGATTATCCAATTCGTAATCCCGAGACCTCGGGATAATTCGCCCCCCTTGTTTGGAACAGCAATTGCCATCCCTGTCGTATGGCATTCGTCAATCTCATCACATCGGCAGCGGCGCAGGGAATTTCCACGGTGAACGAGCCCGTGCAGAAGATCGATCTGCATAAGTATTCGGGGAAATGGTATGTGACCGGTTGCATTCCCATGATCTTCGACCGCAGCTGGGAATATGTGACGGAGACGTACCGCGTGGTGGGAAAAACGCAGATCGCTATCGATACGACATACCGTACTGACGGAAAGGTGAAGGCCGTGCGTGCGAAAGGGTTCATCTGCAAGAACTCCGGCAACGCGCGCTGGAAAGTGCAGGTCTTATGGCCATTCCGCGCCGACTACTGGATCATCGAGCTGGGCGAGCATTATTCGTACGCGGTCATCGGCCATCCGAAACATCATTTTCTTTACATCATGTGCCGGCGACCGAAAATGGAGGAGAAGCTTTACAAAGCGATCGCTGAACGCTGCGGGCAGAAAGGCTACGACATTTCGAAGCTGAAGAAGATGCTGCAGGAATAACTTATTAAAAACCAAAACGCAAAAGTTCCAAATCTCAAACTGAAGTTTTCTTTGGATTTGGGAGTTTGAATTTTTGACTATTTCTCTTCCTCCACGAACGTTCCGTCGGTCTTGAAATGGACTTCTTTGTCTTTGCCGTCCAGCTTGAATTTCGCTTCGAAATAAAATCCGTTTTCTTCTTCCGCCACCCATTTCACTTCGCCGGCGGACGGATATTTTTCATTGAACGCTTCGATCACCTCGGAAGGAACGTCGGACGTATCGAGCCTGATCTCCCGTTCGCAGGAAACGAAAAGCAGGGAGAAGGCGGCGGCAAAAATGAGAATTGCGTTTTTCATGGTGCTCTGGTTTGATCCCTCCCGGCAACAAATTTCAATCCATTGCGGGGACTGAATTGCACAACAGAACGCAGGGCAAATGGGTTCCGGGATGGGCGTTCAATTCGTGGAGAAAATTCCCCGATGCCTTGACGTTTGGGGAGAGGGTGCGAATTATCCCGAGGTTTCGGGATTACGAATTTACGAATGGGGCGAGGGTTTGCGTAATTCGTCAATTCACACCGCCATTATTTTTTTGCCCTCACACAATAGCTTCCCGCAGCCACCTGCTGGCCGTTGATCCCGAACGGAGGCTCGTCGCGATAGGTGATCTCCGGGTTCGCGAAACCGCCTTCGTGCAAGAGCTCCAGCGCATCCTCGATGTCGTAAAGGGTGAACCCGAATTTCGTGAACGGCAGGTGTTGCGCTTGTTTCTTCGGGCGAAAAGAAAGGAGAAACATCCCGCCGGGTTTCAGTACACGATAAATTTCTTTGATATCGTTCGCAGGATCTTCCCAGAAATAAACGGTATTGATCGTAAACACGCGGTCGAACTTTCCGCCCGGGAACGGCAACGCGGAAACATTCCCCAGCTGCACGTTCGCCTGCCCGGAAATGCCTGCCGCCCGGATAGCCCGCTGCGCTTCTTCCAGCATCGTGGATGAAATGTCAACGCCGGAATAGGAAAGATCTTTCGCCTTCCCGAGAATTTCCGGGATGAACTTCCCGTTCCCGAAACCGATCTCGAGCACGCTATGGTGATCGCGCACGTCCAGCAGGTCCATCACGAGCGCATGCATGAGCGCGTTGCCTTCGTTCATCCGTTTTCCCACTTCAATGCCGGCTTCTCCGTCGGGTTTGCGCAGCTGCGCTGCAAGCTCGTGTGGTTCCATAAACGTTTATTCAAATTGCCTGTTCAGTATGATCAATTCCTTCGGCGAATCTTCGGCATACGGGTGGATCGTTATCGCGTAGCCCTTCCCCGACGTTTTGTTTGCGCCCGACAGGATCAGCCTGTCATGACTGAATTTCAGCTTTTCTTTATTGACGAGGTCGAGATACTCTTTCTTTTCTTCATGGACAAAACATTCCTTTACGCGGTCTCCGCCCACCACGATCCAGCCGTTCCCTTTTTCCGTTGTAAAGCGGAACAGGAAGGTGTTGCTGTCGAGCCTCTCCGGGGCCCAGAGGGAAAAAATATCAGACCCGACAGCTATGAGCTCTTTTACCGTTGTGGCGCCTTGCCCGTTAATCGTCAACAGCAAAAAGCGATCGTCGGTGAAGGCAACGAGACTGGAGCTGCCGGAAAAGCTCAGCTGCAGCACCTCGAAAGCATTGATGCCGGGAATGTCGATCTTCCGCGAGTTCAACACTTTTCCATCCGCGTCGATCTGCCGGTGCAACAATTCTCCGTTATCGAACGCCAGCAAATGAATTTCCCGGCCGGTGAACGAAACCTTGTTTTTCGCGGGCAGATCGAGCTTCGTGTCGCGCTTTTTTATGATCGTCCCATTCACAAATTCCAGTTGGCGCAGCTTATCCGGTTTTTTGCCGAAATAAATATCGGCGTCCAGGAAAAATGCGGCATTTTCATTGGTTCCCACAAAGTCGCCCGTGAACGGCCGGCCCGGTTTAGGCATTGCAAAATTTTCCCGTTCAAATACAGGTACTGAAATCTCCTGCTCTTTATCGGGGTGATAAACAACAAATGATACCCACAACTGGCCTGAAGGACTTTTGAATAAAGTCGGCAGGATGCCTGCTTCCCTGAAGTGTCCCAGGACGCGGCCTGTTTGGTCGAGCTGCGTGTAGACCAGCTTGTAGCCGCCACTCCTGTCATATACGTATGACGCGATGATCGACCCGTCGGCATGCATTGCCTGGCTTTGATGACTGATCCCGTTTTTATTCCTCAGGTACGTAACCGTCCCGGAACCGGCCGACCTGACTTCGGTTTCCAGCAATTTTCCGTCGTTAATAAGCTTATCCATAGTGCAGGGGTTAGGGTGCGAATTACGAATCGAAAACCGAATTTACGAATTACGAATTGGATAATCCTCGAAGGTTTGCGCGCAGGCATGCGCACGGGCAAACCTTCGAGGATTACATACGTAATTTGCCCCCCCGGTAATTCGTACCCGCCGTTTATCATCGTACTAGGTTGTTTCGCCGGGATTTCCATAAATTTGGTATACGCTGTCCATTCAGCTCCCTTACTAAAACCACCATCATGAAAAAAATCTCTACGCTGTTGCTGCTTTGCCTGTCGCTCACCGCAGGCGCGCAGTACTATTACAACACGTATCCTTCGCCGGGCATGAACCCCGGCGGGCTGAACACCGACGACGAATACCCGGTCGGCAGCGGTCTCGATCCCTCATGGGTTTCCATTCACCCGGCCTCGGCAAGCCCGGCCTGGTCTTCGGCGCAGACCATTCCTTTCTCCTTCGACTTCAACGGTTCGCCGGTGACGCAGTACCTTGTTTCGAACTCGGGCGTGGTGACGTTCGACGTGTCGACCGCGGTTTCGGCGCCTTCGCTTACCAACAGCGCAATTCCTACGGCCTCCATCCCTGATAACGCGGTGATGGTGTGGGGCATCGACGGCACGGCGGCGAACGACATCGTTTGCGCAAAAACGTTCGGCACCATGCCGAACCGCCAGCACTGGATCTTTTTCACCTCGTACACCTTCGGATCGTATTATACATACTGGTCCATCGTGCTCGAAGAAACGACGAACAAGATCTACGTCGTCGACCAGCGAAACAGCGGCACGCTCACCAACCTCACCATCGGCATTCAAACCAACTCCACCACGGCTTACGCGGTGAACAACGGTTCAGCCAACGTGTCATCCATGGCGGGCGCCGATGCCACTCCGGCGGATAACGCGTATTACGAGTTCATTCCCGGCGTCCAGCCTGCGTACGACATGAGCGCGCAGGGCGAGAACGTGGCCAGCTACCTCATCCTCGGCCAGGCGCCGTTCAGCATCGTGGGCATGTTCACCAACTACGGCACGTCGACGGTGACCAGCTACGACATGAACTACAGCGTGAACAGCGGCCCGGCAGTAACCGGCACCATCGGCAGCGTGAATGTGGCTACGAACGCGACACACACCGGCACCCACCCGACCGGCTGGACACCTTCGGCCACGGGCTCCTACACGGTCTCGATCTGGGCCAACAACATCAACGGCAACGCGGACCAGTACAACAACAACGACACGCTCGATTTCCTGGTGACCGTGGTCGACACGCTGACGCCGCGCACGGTGTGCATGGAAGTGTTCACTTCTTCCACCTGCGTGCCTTGTGTAGCCGGCAACGCGAACATGGACAACAACATCCTGCCGAACGTCAGCGGGTACACGGTGATCAAATACCAGCAGGACTTCCCGGGCAGCGGCGATCCTTACCAGACCGCTGAATCGATTGCGCGCCGCGGGTATTACGGCATCAACTCCATCCCGCGCATGGAGATCGACGGGCAGTGGGACGGCAACGCTTCCTCGCTGACGATACCGATCGTCAACAGCTACCAGGCGGAGCCGGCCTTCATGGAGATCGACATCACGAACGCTTCCGTACTCGGCACAACCGTGTCGGTGCAGGCAACGATCAAACCGCTCATCAACTACGTCGGCAGCAACTTCGCGTACCACGTTGTCGTGACGGAAAAGATCACGTACAACAACGCTTCCACGAACGGTGAAACGGAGTTCCACGAGGTGATGATGAACATGCACCCGAACCAGAACGGCACATCGATCACGTCGCTCACCGCGATGACCCCGATCAACGTGAACTTCACGAGCATCCCGATGGGAACGACGAACGTCGAGCAGTATTCCGACCTGCGCGTCGTTGTTTTCGTGCAGGACAACTCGACGAAAAAGATCCTCCAGTCGGCATGGATGGACGTGACAGACCTGAACAGCGCGCCTTCACTGGATGCGCAGGGCGAAGGCAACAACACGGTTTACCCGAACCCGGCGAACGAGCAGACGACGGTAAGCGTGCAGCTCGCGCAGGACAAGAACATCACCTGGACGATGTACAACGCGATGGGACAGCAGGTGCTCGAAGGCCGGCAGGAAAACACCACGGCGGGTGAAAACCTCATCCCGGTGAATACCGCTGAGCTTGCGGAAGGGATTTATTTCCTCAACGTTACAGCCGGCGACAAAACGTTCACCCGCAAGGTGACGATCAGCCGGTAGAATCAACCTCGGTGCGACCGGGTGTTAAACCCAGTCGCACCCGAATCAAAAGTGGTCTCTGTAAACGGGGCCACTTTTGCTTTTTATAGCTTTCTGTCGTCAAATTTTTTGCGGTGGGAGTTTTGTTCCTGCCTGCAGAATTTGGCGGGTTTAGCCCCGGAACGCGAAATTCCCTGCTTCCATTACCTTTGCAAAAATTTTCCTCGGACTATGAAAGTCATCGACCACCTCAAATCAGCGAAGTCTACCTTGTTTTCCATCGAGATCCTCCCGCCTCTCAAGGGCAAGAGCATCCAGTCGATCTATGAAGGGATCGATCCGCTGATGGAGTTCAAGCCTTCGTTCGTGGACGTGACGTACCACCGCGAGGAATACGTGTACAAGAAGCGCGAGGGCGGCTACCTGGAGAAAGTTTCCATCCGCAAGCGCCCGGGAACGGTGGGCATCTGCGCGGCCATCATGAACCGCTACCATGTGGACGCGGTGCCGCACATCATCTGCGGGGGCTTTACGAAAGAAGAAACCGAAAGCGCGCTCATCGACCTGCATTTCCTCGGCATCGACAACGTGCTGCTGCTGCGCGGCGACGCGATCAAGACGGAGTCCGCTTTCGTTCCCGAGCCCAACGGCCACGTGTACGCCATCGACCTGGTGGAGCAAGTGGTGGGCATGAACAAGGCGCGCTACCTGCACGAAGACGTGGTGGACATGGCGCCCACGAATTTCTGCATCGGCGTGGCCGGCTACCCGGAAAAACATTTCGAAGCCCCGAACCTGTACGCCGACATGAAGCACCTTAAAGCGAAGGTCGACGCCGGCGCGGAATACATCGTCACCCAGATGTTCTTCGACAACCAGAAATTTTTCGACTTCGTCGCCAAGTGCCGTGAGGCGGGCATCAACGTTCCCATCATTCCCGGCCTGAAAATTCTCACGTCGAAGAAACAGATCCTTTCCCTCCCGAAAATTTTCCACATCGACATCCCGCAGGGGCTGTTCGAGGAAGTGGAAAAATGCGAAAACGACAAGCAGGTGAAAGAAGCCGGCATCCGCTGGTGCATCGAACAATCGAAAGAGCTCATCAAAGGCGGAGTCCCGTGCCTGCACTTCTACACGATGGGAACATCGGAAACGACACGTCGTGTCGCCAGCGAAGTTTTTTGAATGTGCTGAAATGCTGATGTGCTGAAATACGAGGCCTCGTGACGCTACCGCGCGACGAAATGTGCGCATCGGCACATCAGCATTTCAGCCAATTGTCACGCCATGCTGACGCATTCCTGGGGGAGCAATGATTCGCCGCGGAAACGGCGCAGGACCTGGAAAACGGTGAGCACGTCTTTCTGGCAATACGTGACGATGCGGTCGAGGTTGTTTTCCCCGTAATACACCTGCGCCACCATGCTGCCGTCGATGTCGTCTTTGGGCGTGGGCACGTTGAACAGTGCGGCCAGCACGTTGAGCGACGTGTAGCTTTTGTAATCGCCGAACTTCCACATTTCCATCGTGTCGAGCAGGTGCTCGGTTTCCCAGGGCTTTTTCCCCGACACGTCGAGGAACGGCGGGATGGGAATGCCGTGGATCATCATGCGCCGGGCGATGTAGGGGAAGTCGAACTCTTTCGCGTTGTGCCCGCAGAGCGCCATGCCGTCGCGGTTGTTCTTCCGCTCGTAAAGGTTGCGCCCGTAACGGTTCAGCAGTCCCGCAAATTCGAAGAGCAGCAATTTTTCATCATGCCCCGCAAACGATTTCAGCCGGAATTCTTCCACGCCATTGACACAGCGCAAATAACCCACCGAGATGCAAATGATCTTCCCGAACTCCGCATAAATTCCCGCACGCCCGAACAACGTCACCGGCGTGTCCGTTTCCTCCCGTTTCAGCGACAACGCTTTCTTGTCCCACAGCGGCTTCCAGTGTTCCGGCAACGCTTCGTAGCTCGGCACGAACGGAACCGTTTCAATGTCCAGGAATAAAATACGTTCTACGTTGAGGGAGTTAAACATGAAAGATGTACGAATTACGAAGTACGAGGTACGATCCGGGAAGTGAATATAAATGATCTTGTGAAACCGGGATAGAAATTTACCGGATCATCACGCCTTCCACGTTGAGGAGGGGAATTTTGGTGAAGTTTTTTTCGTTGATCGTTTCCGGGAGGAAGACGTATTGCTTGTCGTAAATTTTCCCGTCGATGTAGAAGCTCACCCAGAACTCATTCGCCAGCCCGAACGTGTCGGCCATGATCGGCTCCACGCGCGTGTATTCGAGCGGGGGAATTTCTTCGAAAAAATGCCGGAGCGTAGACGTCTTTTTCGCCTCGCCGTTTACTTCGCCGTAACCTTTCGAAGCCACGATAACGTTGGTGATCGGCACAATGTGCAGGTTCACCAGGAACACATTCCACACGTTCTGCCCGTCCTCTTCCTCCAGCACAACCGCCATCACAATATCCTCAACCGGGGTAAGCTCGATATCTTTCTTCATAGCCACAGATTGACACAGATTTCACAGATTAGTCTCCCCGAAATTACGGAGAACCACAAATCAATCCATGCAATCTGTGAAATCTGTGTCAATCTGTGGCTACTTTTTAGCGTACAGGCTGAAAGCCGCGTTGAGGTAATAATACACATCGAGCGGGATGTCGTCGGAATCGTTGGGAAGGCGGTCGGAGCCGAGGCGCACCACCACCATGTCCTCGCCGGGGATCACGAATACGTATTGGCCGAGGATGCCGCGGGCATAGAAAATGTCGTGGCCTTTGTGCTCCATGAGCCACCAGGCGTAGCCGTAAAAATCGCAGGGCTCGCCTGAAACGGTTTTTAGCCCCGACGGTTTCACGGAAGCGAAAACGTATTCTTCGGACACGAGCTGCTTTCCGTTCCAGCGTCCGCTGTCGAGGTAGAGCTTGCCGATGCGGGCGAAATCGCGGGCGTTGGAATTGAGGCAGCAGAACGATTTTTCGTCGCCGTTCTTTGCGTCGAGGCTCCAGAAGGCGGGGCGTTCGCAGCCCATCGGCTGCCAGAGCTTTTCGGAGGCGTATTCCGAAACGGTTTTGCCGGTGGCGTTTTTCAGCACGAAGCACAGCAGCTGGGAATTCCCGCTCAGGTAACGGAATGTCTCTCCCGGCGTGGCGTTCAGCGTATTGTACTTCATCGTGGTGCTGTACAGGTCGCTCGTGAAATAGGACTCGGCGGGATAAGAAAGCGGGTTGGCGTAATTTTCGTCGAAAGAAATTCCCGAGCTCATGTTCACGAGCTGGCGGATCGTAATTTTCGAACGCTCGTCTTTCTTGAATTCCGGGATGAAATCGCTTGCCGGCTGGTCGAGGCTTTTGATGTACCCGTCGTCGATGGCGCAACCGATGAGGATGCTCACTACGGTTTTCGCCACGGAAAATGAATTCGTGATGGAGCTGTCGGAGAATTCGCCCCAATACCGTTCGTAGCGGATCGAGTCGTTTTTGATGATGAGCAGCGCGCCGGTTTCCACTTCCAGCATGGAATCCACCAGCAAGGGATCGATCTCTTTTGTATTGTAATCGTGCCCGAGCGGCCAGGGCTGGGGCGTGCCGTTCTTCACTTCCCGGTTCTCGAAAATGTCGTACTGGAAAGGCGTCGGGCCGGCGCGTCCTTTCAGGTAGGTGTGAAATACCCCTTTGTACAGGTAAAAGCGGCCGGTTGCGACAATGAAAATGTTGGCGACCAGCAGGACGAAAAGAAGAAGTATCCCGAAACGCTTGAGAAGTTTCCGCATAAACAGTTGACTTTTATACGCGAAAACTGTTGAAATAGTTCAGTTCCAGGTTCCAGGTCCCTGTTTCGACGTTAAGATCGCTTCCAGGCTGTAAGTTTCTTCATTGCGCGAAACTTATTCAACCCGGAACGCTATTTCAACCCGAAACTATTTTCCGCCAGCTCACATTCAAACTGCGCCGCGAAATGTTTCCGTACTTTTTCTTTCACGTCTTCCATGTCCACTTTCTTCCCCAGCTCCTTCTCCATCGACGTCACCGCCTTGTCCGTGATCCCGCAGGGAACGATCTGCCCGAAATAGCCCAGGTCGGAATTTACGTTGAGCGCCCAGCCGTGCATGGTCACCCAGCGGCTGCTCCGCACGCCCATCGCGCAGATCTTCCGCGCCTTCAGCGGGTCGGCCGGATCCAGCCACACGCCGGTGTAGCCGGGAAAGCGATCGCCTTTGATCCCGTATTCCGCCAGCATGAGAATGATGATCTCCTCCAGCGTACGCAGGTAGCGGTGGATGTCGGTGAAAAAATTATCGAGGTCTAAAATGGGATAACCGACCAGCTGTCCCGGCCCGTGGTACGTGATGTCGCCGCCGCGGTTGATCTTGTAATACGTCGCGTTCAGCGCTTTCAGCTGGTCGCTGTTCGCCAGCAGGTGCTGCTCGTCGCCGCTTTTCCCGAGCGTGAACACGTGCGGATGCTCGCAAAAGATCAAATGGCTTTGCGTGGGAATTTGCTGCTCCGCCGGCAAGTCCCGGTTCGCAATTTTTTGATCGGTGATCGCTTTGAAATAGCTTTCCTGCAGGTCCCAGCAGACCTTGTAATCGATCGTCCCTAAATCATGAAATTGGACCGTCTCCATGGGGAAATGTACGATGTACGAATTACGATGTACGATTTGAGATAGGGACGATTTCCAGGTTGTAATTCGTACATCGTAAATCGTACATCACTTCCTGGAAAGCTCTCCTTTGAGGAAATTGATCACGTTCACTTCAACGGCATCCACGCCGCGAAGATTTGCAAGGTAGACCGATGCCCAGTCGCCGAGGTGGATGAGGTAGATCGCTTTTTCAATGTGCGAATTTCCTTTTGCGTAAACTTCCGTGAAATGCGGGGTATAACGCGTGATGATCTCTTTGTTGATGGCGATGCGGAAATCGTTGCGCTCGTATTCGCCCGGGTCGCGGAACAGGACGACGGCGATCTTGTCGTTTCCGCCGGCCCAGCCCACAAGCTCGTTGTGGTTCATTTCCGGGATGACGTGGTGCCAGCACAGCACTTTCGCATTTTCGTTCAGCTGCTGGCGGAAGCGGATGGCGATGCCTTCGTTGCGGTCGGTGCAATAGATCACCGGCATGCGGCCATGGAGATTGGTTGCCAGCTTGTTCGCTTCTGCGCGGATGGAAGTTTGTTCCAGCTTCAGGAGCTCCGCACCGGCTTCGGCCTGCGCAACGGCGTCGGACGGGAGCAACCCGAGTTTTTCGAAAATGCAGATCAGCTGGACCAGCGAGTAGCCCAGGCAGGAACGCGGGGGAAAGCCGCCGGGAATGATGATATGGTCGAGGCCGTGCTTTTTTGCCAGTTCTTCCAGCTTCCCGCCCGATGTAATGCAGACCACGTGCGCTTTACGCTCCAGCGCACGCTCCATGCAGGCCAGCGTTTCTTCCGTATTCCCTGAATACGAAGAAATGATCGCAAGCGTATGTGAATCAACGAATTCCGGGATAAAATAGCCTTTTGTGACCGACACCGGCACGGGGCAACGCCCGAAAGCCAGCTCGGAAACGATCGTTCCGCCGATCCCTGAGCCTCCGAGACCGGAGATCAGCACGTTGCGGATGGGCTGCGAAGGGGCCGTAAGCCGGGCCGATTTCCCGATCCGTATCGCCTCTTCCAGCTGGGCGGGAAAACCTTCAACAAGAGTCTGCATGTCCATATTCTGCTTCCAAAAAGAATGGTAAAGGTAGCAAAACCCCGCCGATACGCCTCTTTCAAAACAATTCAGCCCGGCAGCTTATCGTCTAAAGCTGTCAGGCTGAGTACTATCGTCGCATCATTTCGATGCAACAAAACCCTACGAAACCTATTCGATGGACGACTGGCGGGCTTTGATGGCTTCCACGGCCTTCTGCTGGGCTTCTACTTCCGTTTTTTTCTTCGACTGCTCTTCTTCGTTGGTCTTGATGTCGGCTTCCGCTTTCTTGATCTTTTCCTGGTAATCGGCGATGTCCTCGTTCAGGTCTTTGTTCTTTTTGACAAGATCATCCTGCTCGTCCTGCAGTTTTTCCAGCTTTTTCTCTTCCGCTTTCACACTGCCGGCCACTGCTTCTTTGGTCATTTTCGTGGCAAAATCCTTTACGATCTTTTCTGCGGCCCTGTACGACGCAGCGTTGGAAGAGCTCAGCCAGGTCTCGCCCAGCAGGAATCCCACGATCAGCCTTGTTTCATTCTCACTGGCGCCTTTTTCCGTACGCGCGTAAACGTCGCAGGTATTGTCGCTGATCTCCTTGATGAGCGCGTTGTCGGCGAAGATCTCCCCGTTGTTGCTCACTTTCGCGTCGTAACCTTTCATCTTCGACTTCCATTCTTTCTCGATCTCGTCCGGCTTCGCGTCGTAAATGATCACGACCAGGCAGGTGTGCGAGCTTCCGCCCACGCGCTCGTTCTTTTCATCGACAGTGATCTTGAGCTTGTCGCCCGCATGCGCGGAGATCGTCATCAACGGGGCGAGCAGGAGAAGTAAAAACTTTTTCATGTGACAGGGTATTTGGGTGTTTTGGAAGACAAAAGGTAATCAAAAAATTTCCAATTGACGATTTCCGACCATTGTTGTCCGGAGAAGTTTTTCTGTTGCGACAGCGTTTGGCTTCGCCATCATACCTCTTGTTCTTTTTTTTACAAAAAAAGAACCAAAAAAAGCGCGCCGGACGGGCGTTGGCTAAGAAATATGGGGCAGAAAAATCGCCGCGAAAACCAAGCCGCGCCCTCACACATCCCCGCCTGGGCTTCGTGGTTTTCTTACGCACAAGCCCAACGCTGATTTTCCCGCCCCATATTTCTAAGTCAACGCCCTAATGTCGCAGTTCTCCTTCGAAACGAAATTTGCGGCGCTCGATTTTCCCCAGACAACAGTGATTTCCGATTGCCAATTGAAATACGACCAGCAGGCGACACTTATCGTTTCAAAAACATGAAATTGAAAATCGCAATCATTCCACCTCCGTCACGCCGCCCGACACGATGAATTTCATGGCTTCGGACGCGGGGACGTCGAGCGGGCTGATGTGCTCGCGGGGCACGATGAGCAGGCGGCCGGAAATGGCGTACGACATGGGAAAATAAACCGCCACGAAATCTTTCGCGATGCCGAGCTCGGCGAGATCGTTGCCGGTTACGAAGCCGATCTCGCGGATGCCCGTCTGCATGTTCGTGGTCACCAGCACGGGATGGTTGAAGCGCTTGTTGTTGCCGATAAAAGCCGATGTGAAATCTTTTACCGGGGAATAAATATGGCGCACGAACGGGATCTTTTCGATCACCTTGCTCGTCTCTTCGAAAAAGTAACGCGCAATAACATTCGAAGCGAACACACCCACGAGCACGATCAGCCCTACGCCGGCCAGGACAAGCAGCAGCGGATCGGCGTACGGGTGCACGATCACGTCGAACTTCGCAAAAAACTGCGCAATCCAGGAAAACATTTTGTACAGCACCAGCACGGTGATGGAAACCGGGATGAGCACGATGAGGCCCTGGATGAAGTATCGGAAGAAGCGTTTCATGAGAAATTGGTTTGGCTCGTCAAAGTTAGTCAGGGAAGTGGGAGTTCGTCTATGGGGGGAGCGTGGCGGTTGGCGGTAGCGGTTGGCGGGAGCGGTTGGCAGTTGGCGGTTGGCGGTAGCGGTTGGCGGTTGGCGGGAGCGGTTGGCGGTTGGCGGGAGCGGTTGGCAGTTGGCGGTTGCAGTTGGCGGTTGGCGGTAGCCGGTGAAGTTGGTTCAGGCAAAACTTCTCTACTTTGGGAAAGAAAAATTCCCTGCTCCTGTAAGTTGACCGCCAACCGCTACCGCCAACTGCCACGCTCCATGCGGTAAATATTTCCTCCTGCCGCAATCTTTCCTAACTTGATCCTTCCATATGGGCCGGAAAATTTCCGAAGACCTGTTCGACCTCATCCGGTCGATGACGCAGGCCGAGAAGCGGTATTTCAAGATCTTTTCCCGTCGCCACACGGTCGGCGGGGGGAACAATTACCTCGACCTGTTCGACGCGATCGGGAAGCAGAAAAGCTACGACGAAAAAAAGCTGCTGAAGGACAATTCCTTTCTCCGCCCGCATCTTTTGCCGGACCAGAAGAATTACCTGTACGGGCTGATCGTGCGTGCGCTTGCGGTTTATTCTTCGGGGAAATCGGTGGATGCGGAATTGCGCTACCAGCTCGACTGCATCGACCTGCTGCACAAAAAGGGGCTGTATTCACATTGCCGGAAAATCCTTGCGCGCACGAAATCCACGGCGAAGAAGCTGGAGAAAAACCTCGTCTACATTGAATGCCTCGAGCGGGAAAAAAAGATCGAGCTCATTCTTTTCAACCTGAAAACAACGCCCGGCGTGCTGGAGGCGATCAACCGGGAGATCGGGCAGGCGATCGCGCAGCTCGATACCGATCACGCGTACAACCGGCTTTCGGAGGAAATGTATTTTATCCTCGCCGGGGAAACGTACGTGCGCAGCGAAAAGAGCATGCGCCGAAGCAAAAAGATACTGGACCACCCGCTGATGAAAACGGCGCCGGCCGGCTCGCTGCGTTCCCGCTTTAATTTTCACCGGGCGCACAGCCTTTACTGCTACATGTACGCCGATTTCCGGGGCTTCCACGAGCACTGCAAAGCCATCGCGTCCATGCTGGCGGAGTTCCCCGCCGTGCTTTCCGAATCGCCGAAAACGTACATCGTCGCGCTGCAGAACTTATTGATCGCCCAGAAAAATTTACGCCTCTACAGCGAGCTCTTCGAAACGCTGCGGGAGCTGAAAAAATACGAATCGGGCACGCCCGGCCAGCGCGCGCAGGTATTCGCCATCGCGCACGACATCGAGCTGACAATTTACATCGACACCGGCCAGTTCGAAAAAGGCGCGTTGCTGGCAGATGCGATCAGCAAAGGCCTCGAACGCTACAAAGGCCATATTTCCACGGCGCACGAAGTGCTCTTTTATTTCAACGTCGCCTACAACCTCGTCGGCAGCGGAAATTACCGCAAGGCGCTGACCTGGCTCAACAAGATCATCAACCTGCCCAAAGCCACGGGCGCGCTGCCCAGCGTGTTCCACATGGCCCATCTTGTGCTGCTGCTGGTTCACTACGAGCTGGAAAACACCGATCTCGTGGAATACAAGATCCGCTCGGTGGGGAAAACGTTCAGCAAAAAAGACGAGCTGTACGACCTGGAAAGCATCCTGCTCGCATTTTTTTCCAAAGCGATCATCGCCCCCAACCCGAAAGCGCTCGCCGCGCTGCAGCAAAAGCTCTACCGCGATCTCGACCGTCTGCACGCCGACCCGGAAAAACGAAGGGCCTTTTCCACGTTCGATTTTCTCGCCTGGGCAGAAAGCCATGTCACCGGCCGGCCGATGAGCGAGATCGTGAAGAAAAGGAAGTATTGATCGGCAAAAGACATCCTATAAATAATTATTTAACTAATTTATTTACAACTATTTATAAATAGATTCCGTTTTCTGATTTCCGATTAAACAACTAAAGATTCCCTCCCTTCGCTGTACGCACCGGTTAGTTTTGATCATTGCTCAACGTACAGCCATGAAACAAAGACCTTCCCGCCGCATTCTCCGTTCCATCCTGCTGCTCCTGCTTTTCCCGGCAGCAGCGTATTCGCAGGTAACGCCTCCTTCCTGGCTCGCCGCATTCGGGGCCAACGGGGGCCAATACGAAAACGGGGGCGGCATTCGCGCCGGCAGCAATTCAAAAATTTATTTCGGCTACCGCTACGCCAGCACCGTCAACCTGAACGGCGTTTCCCCAGCAGCCAGCGGCGGACTTACGGACTGCGGCTCCGCCCAGCTCACCAACACGCTTTCCGGCGCAGGACAATGGGCGACGCGCGTGCTGACCAACGGCGGTTACGATTACGTGTACGGCTACAACATCGACGTCAACAACAATACGTACACCGTCGGAACGGTGAACAGCGGCGGCGCGTTTTACGTGACCAAGACGAACAGCGCGGGCGTGGTGCAATGGTCGAATACGCCCGGCAGCAGCATCGGCGCGAACGGCGTGTGCGCGAATGCGGCAGGCGACGTATTCGTGTGCGGCGGGCACAGCACGGTGGTGAACCTCGGCGCAGGAAATATTCCCTATGCCGGCGGCGGCTCCGATAACTTCGTGGTGAAATACAACAGCGCCGGCGTCATCCAGTGGTCCGTCGCATTCGGCGGGGCAGGATACGACGCGCCGAAAGCCTGCGAGCTCGACCAGGCGGGAAACATTTACGTGGTGGGCGGCTACACCGGCACGCCGACCTACGGAAGCTTCACGCTCCCGGCTTCGACGACCTATTCGAATCTTTTCGTGGCGAAACTGAGCCCGGTGAATGGCGCCATCCTCGCCGTGTTCACCGCCACCAACGCGGGCATCATCAACGGCGGCTGGTACGAAGAAAATGACCTTCGCCTCGATTCGTGCGGAAACATTTACGTGGCCGGTCACTTCCAGGGCACGGCGAATTTCGGCGGCATCACGGTGACCAGCGCAGGCGGCGACGACGCGTTTGTTACGAAGATCAACCCGGCCGGGCAGTTCCAGTGGGTGCGCACCGGCGGCGGAACAGGCGCCGACCAGGCGCTGGGCGTGGCGCTCGACAAAAACTGGGACGTGGTGATCGCGGGGCATTTTGCAGGAACGGCAACGTTCGGCGGCACGACGCTCGTTGCAGCGGGAAACAATGACATGTTCGTCGCGAAATATTCGGGAGGCAACGGCGACCTGATGTACGCGCAGAAAGGCGGAGGCCCGGGATATGAAGATGCATACGGCGGCGTTACGGTGGACGACAACCGGCAGGTGTATGTGACGGGAGGATTTTCCGACAACAACGTCCCGGCGAACACCACGAGCTTCGGCGCCTTTGCGCTTGGCAACGGATATTACGGAAACATTTACGTAGCCAAGCTCGATTCGACGCCGGACCTGCGCATTATCCCGTCGCCGCAGGCTGCGTATTGCGCGGGCGGATGTTATTCCCTGCCCTACACGACAGTGGGAACGTTCAACGCCGGCAACACATTTACGGTCGAGCTTTCAGATCCGTCAGGAAATTTCGGAACGGGAATTACCGTGATCGGAACATTCACTTCCACCACTTCAGGAACGATCAACATCTGCATTCCTCAAGCGATAACGGCCGGAACAAATTATCTCCTGCGCGTGCGCTCGTCGAGCCCCGCGTATTGCAGCATCGTCCGCTGCAGCGCGATCACCATTGACGGACCGCCCGCCGTGGCTGTCACCGGCAACGCAACCATCTGCAGCGGAGGCGATACCTTGCTGACCGCATCCGGCGCAACGACATATTCCTGGGCGCCGTCCATGGGGCTGAGCGCAACCACCGGCACATCCGTCACCGCCGCGCCGACCACCACCACCACGTATTCCGTAGTCGGCACCAACGCCGCCGGCTGCACTGACACGGCCATCACCACGATCACCGTAGGCGCACCTTCCACACCAACGATCACCGGGATCACCATCGTCTGCGCAGGTTCGTCAACCACGCTCACAGCATCGGGAACGGGAAATTTTTCCTGGAGCTCGGGCGGAACTTCCGCGGCGGAAACCGTTTCTCCCGCGGCAACGACATCGTACACCGTTGATGTCACGGATGCCAACGGCTGCACCGGGACAAATTCCGTTACGGTCACTGTAAATCCATTACCGTCCGTTTCGATCTCCGGCACAACAAGCATTTGCACAGGCGGATCGACCACGCTCACGGCCGCCGGCGGAGGAACGTATGCGTGGAGCTCGGGCGGAAGCTCAGCCGCGGAAACGGTTTCACCTTCAACAACAACTTCCTACACGGTCAACGTCACCGACGCAAACGGGTGCAGCGATTCTTCGGTTGCAACAGTTACCGTGAACCCGGCACCGGCGATCACCATCAGCGGCAACACATCCATTTGTGCAGGAGATTCCACCACGCTCACCGCGACCGGCGGAGGAACGTATGCATGGAGTTCGGGCGGAACAGCTGCGTCGGAAACCGTGACACCGTCTTCGGCGACGACGTATTCCGTCACCGTCACCGATCCGGGCGGCTGCACGGGAACTGATTCCGTCACGGTCAGCGTGAACGCGCTCCCCACGCTTTCCGTCACCGGCAACACGACGATCTGCGCAGGCGCATCGACCACGCTCACCGCAAGCGGCGGAACATCGTATTCCTGGAGCTCGGGCGGAACATCGGCGGGTGAAACGGTCACCCCGGCATCCACGACAACGTACACCGTCACCGCAACCGACGTTAACGGCTGCACAGGAAGTGATTCAGTAAGTGTTACAGTAAATCCGTTGCCCGTGCCATCCATCACCGGCAACACAACGATCTGCGCAGGCGCTTCCATCACGCTCACCGCAACCGGCGGAGGAACGTATGCATGGAGCTCCGGCGGAAGCGCGGCGGCGGAGACGGTTTCTCCCGCATCCACGAGCACCTATACGGTAACCGTAACCGACGGGAACGGATGCACAGCAACTGCAACATCCACCGTAACGGTCAACGCGCTTCCCAACGCAGCGATCACCGGCACGACATCGATCTGCACCGGGCAGAGCGCCACGCTCACCGCAGCAGGCAGCGGAAATTATGCGTGGAGCACCGGCGCGACAACGTCTTCCATCACCGTAACGCCTGCCGTCACCACCACGTATTCGCTCACCGTTACCGATCCTGTCACGGGCTGCGCGAACACTTCCACATCGACGGTAAACGTGCTCGGCCAGCCGGTTGCTTCCATCACCGGGAACACGACGGTCTGCGAGGGCGAGCCCGCAACGCTGACAGCCCAGGGCGGAAGCACGTACGCATGGAGCAACGCACAAACGTCCGCCACCATCAGCGTCACGCCGTCTGCAACGACAACTTATTCGGTGATCGTTTCCAACGGCTCCTGCTCCGACACCGCTTCAATTCAGGTCGTCGTCAATCCCGCGCCGGCGGTGAATGCGGGACCGAACCAAACGATCGCGTGGGGAAACAGCACGACGCTCACCGCGACTGCCCCTGCAGGATCAACTTATTACTGGTACCCGTCGACCGGCTTGTCCTGCACGAATTGCGCGAACCCGGATGCAAGCCCCGACGTGACGACAACGTATTGCGTGGTTGCAACAACCGCTGCCGGCTGTTCCGACACGGCATGCGTGACGATCACTGTTGACGTTACCTGCGGACAGGTTTTTGTCCCGAACGCATTTTCCCCGAATACGGACGGGCAGAACGATGTGCTTTTCGTGGAAGGAAATTGCATCGTGGAAATGAGCTTCCAGGTTTTTGACCGCTGGGGAGAAAAAGTGTTCGAGTCCACCGACCGGGCTACAGGCTGGGACGGAACGTACAAAGGCTCGTCCGCGCTCACCGGCGTTTACGTTTACCAGCTCACCGCCACACTTGTCACCGGCGAGCAGGTCACGAAAAAAGGCAACATCGCACTCATCCGATAAAAAAAGCGAACGATGAAAAAGATCATTTTTTACTTTCTTGTGGCAATGCCGTTGTGTGTCGCCGCGCAGGACATTCACTTTTCGCAGTTCTACTTGTCGCCGCTGACGCTGAACCCCGCGATGGCCGGCGCGAACCACGACCTGCAGGCGGTGCTGAATTACAAAAGCCAGTGGCAGAGCGTCACCAACCCGTACAAAACGATCGGCTGCTCCTTCGACATGCGATTCGGCAAAAACAAAGCGTCCAAAGGTTTTCTCGCGGCCGGTGCGAATTTCTTCAGCGACAAAGCCGGCGATGCGAACATGGGCACGACACAGGGCGCTGTCACGCTTGCATACCATGTGCGCATGGGAACGAAGAGCACGCTCGGTGGCGGCGTGCAGGCCGGTTTCGGTCAGCGCAGTGTGACGTACAGCGCGCTGCAATGGGGAAACCAGTACGACGGAACTTCATACAACCCTGCGCTGCTTTCCGGGGAAGGCGCGGGACAACCGACGTTCACGTACATGGACCTCGGCGGCGGGCTCACGTGGAATTACGACAACAGCGGAAGCAGGAGCGTGACGAACAACCACGATGAAAAAGTCACGCTCGGCGTTGCCGTTTTTCACCTGAACAGCCCGAAGTATTCCTTCTATGGAACTGCTGACGAAAAGCTCTACATGAAAACTGTCGTTCACGGAAAAGCGCTGCTCAGCATCCCGAACAGCAATGTCGCATTCGTTCCCGGCTTCATGTACGCGCGCCAGGGAAAATCGCAGGAAGTCTTCGCGGGAACGATGGTGCGTTTTCTCATCGGCATGGATTCAAAGTACACCGGCTTCAAACAAGGCGCCGCCTTTTCATTCGGCGGATTTTTCCGCGCGAAGGATGCGATCGCGGCGACGGTCCTGCTGGAGTATTCGCATTATTCGCTTGGTTTCAGCTACGACATCAATACGTCGGACCTGAAAACGTCGAGCAGCGCGCGCGGCGGGTTCGAGATCGCGCTGAAGTTCGTCACGCCGAACCCGTTCGGGGTGAAAAATTCGTCGAGCTTTTTCAACTAAACCACGATCCGGAAGATCACCGGGCGGCTCGGTGACGCGTCGTTCTCGAAAGGCGCGGTTTGCAGGTTGAGGAGATACGGGCCGTCGAACACATCGTTGGGCGCGTAGATGAACTCGGTGATGGTGCGGTGGAATTGCGTGTTGTGCGGGTATTCCCAGAATGCACGGTGCGCCGCGAGCTTGCCGCCGTCCACTTCCTTGTCCACCGAAGGCAGATCGATCAGCAAATGATCGACGCCGAGCTCTGCGATGAATTTCGCGGCGTCTTCTTCGAGGTACGGCGGATTGGTGTTTGACCAGTTCATCTCCAGCTTGGCGGGCGAATTGTCGATCGTGCGCAGGATGATGGCTTCCGGTTTTTTTCCTTCGAGCAAAGTCTCCAGCTGCTTCCGCGTGATCACGAAATCTTTTTCCCGCTGTTCGGGCAAAACAGTGATCAACTCGGCGATGAAGAAGTACTTCTTAAGGTTTTGGTTCACGCTTTCGATCTCCGGGGAAATGTGCCCGACGCATTCCGTGTGCGTGCCATGGCCGTGCGGGTTGAAAAAAATGTTCCGGAAATTCACGGAGCCGCCTTGCTTCACCTCGCCCACCCAGTCGCCGTTCCGCACCGGCTCGATGCGCACGGGATCCACGTACCAGGCGCGCGCACTGTGCGTGGTAACCGGGATGGAAATGTCGATGGGCTGACCGAGATCGGCCTTGTAGGTTTTGCCTTTGTGGTTGATGGTGACGAACATGGTGCAAAGCTATCAAACTCGCGGATCAACAATTAAAAACGTTGTACGTAATAAAGAGCGTTTCCGAATCGCGCCACCGGATCCAGCCGGTACGCTTGCCGGTTTCATTGCCGTTCTCATCCCGCGTGATCGCCTCCACCTCCATCCATTCGCCCTGCACGCTCAGCGGGCGGAGCAATTGCATGGCGCCGGCTTCTGCTTTGGTTTTCAGCTTTACACTTTTCCCTTTTGCAACCGGCTTCCCGTAGAGCGCCGGTTTTCCCGCGATAATTTCCACGCTTGCCATGGAGGTGTAAAATTTCCCCCAGTCAAAAAATTCGACATCGATGCCGAGCTCGATCCATTTCGTGTCGCCGTGATTGTTGACGATCACTTTGCACCAGTTCCCTTCCCGCTCCACGCAGCGCATGTCGATGCGGGTGAAATCGGGTGTAATGAGAAAGAGTTCCGGCGCGAACCAGGATGGCATCGTGTCTGTACCAGCGGTGGCGCTGTGGAAATGCAAACGTGTTGAAGCTGAATCGCGGTAAAAATAAATACGCTCGGCGGGCACGACATCACCGGGCTTTTTCCAGAAATCGAGGGAGAAATAATTGTAAGGGGAAATGTGCACGACACCGATACCGTATTTTTCTTCAAAAGCTCCCGCAGAGGCGGTATTCGCCAGGAAAAGAAAACCGAGGATATGAACGCTGTGTTTCACCGGTCGATACCGGGGTTGCCGATATTAAATATAACAAATCCCGGCAACAATCAGACCACAAACAGGTCCGAGGCGATACGATCGGCGAGCAGCTTGCCTTTCGCGCTGAGCACGAACACATCGCCGCTCCGCAGCAGGTCGCCGGAAGCCAGCCATTGTGCGGCATTCACGAGCAACGCACTCACATATCCTTCACCGAACTTTTCACGTACATCGGAAATCGAAATTCCCCACTTCGTCCGCAGACCCGTCATCACGAATTCGTTGTAGCGTTGCTGTTCCGTCAGCAGCTCTTCTTCAAACGTCGTTTCTCCTTTACGGATGAGCTCGATGTAGCGCGGGTTGTTTGAAATGTTCCAGCGCCTCATTTTCCCGTCGAAGCTGTGCGCCGAAGGACCGATCCCGAGATACGGCTCGCCAAACCAGTAGCTGCTGTTGTGTTTCGCGGTGAAGCCGGCTTTCGCGAAGTTGGAAATTTCGTACTGTTCAAAGCCATGCATTTCCGCAAAACGCAGCAACGCATGAAAATGCCGCGACGCCATTTCATCGTTCACCGCCTGCACTTTTCCCGCCTGCACGAATTTCGCCAGCGCGGTTTTCGGCTCGACCGTTAGGCAATAGCAGGAAAGATGCTGCACGCCGAGCGCATTCACTTTTTCGAGATGCGCGATCCACGACGCTTCATCCAGCCCCGGGAGGCCATAGATCAAATCCACCGTAAGGTTCGTGAAGCCCGCTTCCTGCGCGCGCCGCACCGCGCTTTCCGCTTCCGCCGCCGAATGCGCACGGTTCATCAGCCGCAGGTCTTCGTCCCGGAACGATTGGATACCGATGCTCAGGCGGTTGACCGGCGTGGATTTTAACGCGAAAAGAAAATCATCGGAAAGATCATCCGGGTTCGCTTCGAGCGTGATCTCGGCGCCGGCTGCAATCGTGAAATGTTTCGCGATCTCGCCGAAAATGAATTCCAGCTCATCCGTGGACAACTGCGATGGCGTTCCTCCTCCGAAATAAACGGTACGCAATTCATTCCCCGGCAATTCCTTCTTCCGAAGTTCAAGCTCCTTCATCATCGCGCGCACCATCTCCATCCTGTTCTTCTGCGTCGTCGAAAAGTGGAAATCGCAGTAGTGGCAGGCTTGTTTGCAGAAGGGGATGTGGAGGTATAAATGAGACATTGGCTGTTGTCGGTTGTCCGGGGTTGTCAGTTGTCGGTTGTCAGTCTGAGCGATAGCCTAAAACCGACAACCGAAGCGGCGCAGCCGCAACCGACAACCCCGGACAACTTTTTTTATTCTACTTCAAACGCAATGATCTTCCCCGTCAACGGATTTTTCGGGTACGGAATGAACCGCTGATCGTACGGCGCGGGCACCCACCAGTTGGAATCGTGGAACTCCTGGCTCACGACGAGGATCATCTGGTTGTCGGGAACGGCCGTCACCGTTTTGTCCATGTACGCCATCACCCGCATGTGCTCTTTGTCCGGCCCGATGCGCCACACGATGTAGTCGGGCATCCATTCGATCTCGTACCAGTAGAACGGTTTTTTGTAAAGGTCATCGTCGTTCGCGGGCGTCTTCACTGTCAGCGCCTGGTACCAGCTGTCCCAGCGGTGGAGATCGAACTTGTGCTTTTCGTAGAAGAGCGGCATCACGCCCGTCACGTAATTTTCCGGTTCGGCGCAGGCGAGGTCCCAGTTGGTGCAGGCCACGGCGATGTTATCCGTGTTCGCGATGTCGTCGTCGGGCGGTAATGGTTTTCCGCCGTACGATGTGGCGGGCCAGTTGCGCGAGGATTTCATGATCTCGAAATCGATCTCGGAATAGCTTTGCGTCGGCTTGCGTTCGGCTTTTGCGCGGCGCATGTCTGCTTTCGGGATGTAACCGCCTTCGCAGCTGCGACGGCTGTTCCATGTGCTCTCATCCTGGTACAGCAGCCACACCGCATTCGTCAGCCCGTTCCACACGTGATCGGCGCTGAGCTGTTCCGGGAACGACACGCACACACGGAATTTCCCGTACGTAAAACCGATCCTCGATTTCACGCCTACGTTTTCTTTCCGGTACGGCATTTCCGTATTCCCGGGATTCGACATGGTGATCGTGTGCGTTTCCGGGTCCGAGATGACGGTGGCGCAAGGCTTACGCGTGGCGCGGATATAATCCGGCGGCAACTGCTCTTTTTCCCACTTCGCTTTGTTGGCCGCGTATTGCTCCCGCGTATAATTGTCGGCAACGACATCGCCGGTTACCGGGATGCTCGAAAGCACCTGGCTCTTGTCTTCGTAGAAAAAATATTGCGTGAATTCCGCGCGGCGGTACACGAGGCTGTCGGTGCCGCACGTGGGACAATACGCGGCCGTGTCGATGCCCGACTGCATGAGCTCGAACGGGTTGACGTACACGCCCGAACCCGGATCGAACTTCGCTTTTACGGTGAGCTGCTCTTCCGCCACCGTCACGTGCATCGCGCGGTCCATGCTGCCGGCGCCGTAGAGAAAATAGTAGAACGGGTTGATGAAACGGCCGTCGGATTCGCGCTCGGTGATGTTGCGGATGGAGCCGGGAAGCTTTCCGGCTCCGGCTTCCGTTGTGACGACGAGCATGAATTTGTATTTCCCTGTACGCGGGTTGCGTTTCCACCGGTTGTTCGTCCACCCGAGCTTGCGCCGGTTGTCGATCTGCCACACGGCGTCGCGGTACACCTGCTGGTCGATCGTCACGCCGTTCGCGCGGGCTTTTGCTTCTACGTCGATCATCCAGTCCTCGCGGCTGCGGATGTAATTGATCATGTTCGATATCTTGAGCGCAGACAAGCCGGCACGATCGTCGGGACCGAAATAAATTTCTTCGTTGCGCGGGTTGCCGACGATTCGGAACGAATCCGAAACGGTGATCTCGTCGCCCCACCCCAATTCCTGCGAAGCTTTGAAGCCGGGATCGGTTTCTCCCCAGCTGCCGTAAAAGTTGCGCGGGGCCAGCGGATGCTCGTACTTGAACTTTCCCGACTCTTCGAACTCCGGGAATTTATAGCTCTCGTCCTGGTAATAAATTTTGTAGTACAGCTTCTTCGACCCGAGCCCGCGATTTTTCAGCTTGAACGTGAAGACGAATTTTCCGCCCGGCAATTGTTTCGCAGTGGGAATTTCTATCCCGCGATACACGGCGTCAGTGAGGTCGACGGTAATGCTTTTGTCGGAAGATTTGTAATTCACGAACGGCCTGAAATCCTCCACGACAATTCCCGCTCCCATGTAGCGGAAGCACATAAATCCGCCCGCGAGCAGGAGAATGAATACGGACCAGAGGATGATCTTTTTGCGCATAGCCAAAAGCAGGTGCGAAGTTAAGCCACAGATTGCACAGATTGCACCGATTATCTGTGAAATCTGTGCAATCTGTGACTAGCGCTTCCAGGGCTTCCTGCGCTCTTCGGGGAGGACGCCGGTGATCTCGTTGGATGCGGGGAGAGCGGGCTGCTGCGGCTCGGGGGCTTTTTGTTCTTTGTCGGTGAGGGATTTGGTGATGTCGGGAGCTTCGAATGCAGGGGAACCGTCGGTGATCACTTCGGGATAAACGGGGCAGGGAAATTCCATATTGACGAACCCAACAGTACCCAAGTTCTCAGGGATATAGACGTTTCCCACCGTGATCACTATGCTGCCGTAAGAGTTCTGAGGGTCGATCATGATCAGTTCTGTTTCCGAATCGAAAGAGTTCTTCGGCGAAGATGGTGTCATAACGATGTTACTGTCGGCTTCCTCATTTTTAGCCACAGGGGTCGTATCCTGTGATAGCTGTTCCTGTTTCGCCACGAGCGTATCAGGCACAATTGTCTCTTTCGCCACTGCCGCTGTATCCGGCGGAATACTATCATTGACCACTTGCTCATATTGCGCGCGTGCCGATCTGCTGAATAAAATAAGCGGTAATAACGCCAATGCTCTCCACCATTTCGCTTTCTGCGTACGTTCCGGCAGCAAGGGAATTCTCCGGTCGAGCTGGCGGTTGTCGAAACGCCCGCATACTTTTCCTTTGCTGTGGCGGAAATAAAGCATCAGCTCGTCGTCGTTCATCTTCGAAAAGTCGACGATCACCTTATCGCACGACGCACAATGCCTCCGCTCGCTGTCGACGGGCGTCATGCCGTCCCAGGGAACGTTGCAGGGTTCAGGAATCGTAAATCGAACGTGGCTTTGCCTGGCCATTAATGAAAGATAAAAAAAATGTGCAGATGTGTATATGTGCGGATATGCAGATTCGCGCAAATAGCGCCCGCGCGGGTGAATGCTGACACGAGGAGCAGCAATGTGCAGATGTGTAAATGTGCAGATATGCAGATTCGCGCAAATAGCTCCGCGCAGTTGAATCACCTGCACATTTGCACACCCGCACATTTGCACATCATTTCCTCCACAACAGGCTGCTGTCGCCGTAGCTGAGGAAACGGAAATCGTGCGTCAATGCGTAATCGTAGATGCGTTTGCAATCGTCGCCGGTGAATGCTGACACGAGGAGCAGCAATGTGCAGATGTGTAAATGTGCAGATATGCAGATTCGCGCAAATAGCTCCGCGCAGTTGAATCACCTGCACATTTGCACACCCGCACATTTGCACATCATTTCCTCCACAACAGGCTGCTGTCGCCGTAGCTGAGGAAACGAAAATCGTGCGTCAATGCGTAATCGTACACGCGTTTGCAATCGTCGCCGGTGAATGCTGACACGAGGAGCAGCAATGTGCTCTGCGGCTGGTGGAAATTCGTGACGAGACCGTTTACGATTTTGAACGAATAACCGGGAGCGATGAGCACTTGTGTGTAGCCTTTGACCTCTTCGTGGCGGTTCTCGCGCATCCAGTCGAGCACGGCGCGCAACGCAACGGGGACGGGAACATCGGGGCCTTTTTCATACGGTTCCCACTGGCTTACGAACATGGAATCGACATGATGGCCGGGCTGGAGGACGCGCTGGCGGCCGAACCAGTAAAGGCTTTCGAGCGTGCGCAGCGCTGTCGTTCCCACCGCCACCACCGGCGCGCCGTTCTGCGCGAGGAGCTGTTCCACGAGACTGCGCGGGATCATCACCTGCTCGCGGTGCATGTCGTGGCCCTGCATGGTTTCCGCTTTCACCGGCTTGAACGTCCCGGCGCCGACGTGCAGCGTCACTTCACCGAAGCGGCAACCGTTTGCTTTTAACTTTTCCAGCACGGCCGGCGTGAAATGCAATCCCGCCGTCGGGGCGGCCACGGAGCCGTCGTGCTGCGCGTAAACGGTTTGGTAACGGTCGGCGTCGGGCGCTTCTTCTTCGCGGTCGAGGTACGGCGGAAGCGGAATTTTTCCCGCGGCGTCGAGAATTTCCGCGAACGAAAAATGCGACGGCGTCCACATCAATCGCACCACCGACTGCTCACCGGTGGAAGCTAAACGGTAAGCGTTCAGTATTATCTTTTCACCGTTGATGACAAGTGGCAGCTGCAGCGCTTCGCCTTCTTTCCAGCGTTTGCCGTTGCCGATGAATGCGAGCAGGTGAACTTCCTCCGTCGCCTGTAGCAGGTTTACAAAGTTGTGCGTGGCGTAAGCGGCATCCGTGCAGAAAATTTCCACGGTGGCCCCGCTGATGCGTTGCATGAGCAGCCGTGCGCGGACGACGCGCGTGGTGTTGAAAACGAGCAGTGTTCCCGCAGGCAGCTCATCGCCGATCTCCCGGAAAATTTTTTCGCGAATTTCACCTTCACGATAAACGAGCAGTTTGGATGCGTCGCGTTCCGGCAGCGGGTAACGGGCGATGCGCTCATCGGGAAGATGATAGGAAAAAGCAGAAATGGCGAGGGTTCCGGGATGCTGGGACATAATATGCAAAGGTAATTTTTCGCCGCCGTTTTTGGCGGATTTGTTGTGTCGCAGGGCTTCCGGTGAATTCTGAACAGGTAAGAAATGCGAGTTTATTGGTTTCAGGAGCCTGGATGCACAGGTAAATTTGAGCATTCATTTTACCAATATCCAAAAGCAATGAAAACAAGTTTACCCCGCCTCCTCGCCCTCGCAGCCGCAACCATCCTGGCTGTGTCGTCCGCACAGGCCCAATGCACCGCCGGCTTCACATGGACGCAGCCGTCGAACAACAACATCGACTTCACAAGCACGTCGACGCCGTTCACCCAGAACTCGACGTTCTTCACCTGGGACTTCGGCGACAGCCAGACCACCTGGAGCCTTTCGCAAACGGTCACCCACACGTACAGCGCGCCCGGCACGTATTACGTTTGCGTGACCATGATCGATTCGCTTAGCTCCTGCACGGACCAGTTCTGCGATTCCGTCACCGTTACCGGAACCGTGCTCTGCAACGTGAACACGTACACCACGCTGATCGCGCCCGCTTCCTGTCAATCCTGCGCCGACGGTTCGGCTTCGGGAACGATGTACGGCGGAACCGCTCCATACACGTATGCCTGGAGCAACGCGGCCACCACGCAAACCGCCACCGGCCTGCTTCCCGGAACGTACACGGTCTGCATCACCGACGCAAATGGCTGCAACGCATGTAACACCGTGACGGTGTCTGTCGCCAATTCGACATCTTGCCAGGCTTCGTTCACGTGGTCGCAGACGAGCCAGAACATCGGCGATTTCGTCAGCACGTCGACCGGCCTGTCCGGCCCAAACGACCTGTACATGTGGAACTGGGGCGACAACAACTCGAGCTTCAACAACACGTCGAACACCATTTCGCACTTCTATATGAACCCCGGCACATACAACGTTTGCCTCACGATCCTCGATTCGATCACCCAGTGCACGAGCACCTTCTGCGATTCGGTGACAATCACCGGCGTTCCTTCATCCACAACCTGCAACGCCAGCTTCGCAGTTTGGCTCGACTCGATCAACCCCAACGTGGCGTGGATCTGGAACAACTCGACCGGTTCCGCCAACATGCAATACCAGTGGTGGTGGGGCGACAATACATCGGACACAATTCCTTATCCCACGCACACCTACAGCCAGACCGGCACGTACAACATTTGTCTCGTGGTGGTGGACAACGCGAACAACTGCACTGACACGATGTGCCAGTTCCTCTTCGTTCCGCGCCTGACGCAGGAAGCAACGATGACCCCGTTCTACGTGAACGTGATCGGCGGCGCGATGTCTGTCCCGGAATACAGCGCAGCACAGTGGACGCTTTTCCCGAACCCGGCTGAGAACGAGATCCGCATCAAGACCAGTCAATCGTTACAGGGAAAACAATACCGCATACTCGACGTAACGGGGCGCGTGATCGAATCAGGCTCGCTTATGGGAACGCAAGTGAACATCGCGTCGCTCGACAGGGGCATGTATGTGCTGCAGATCGAGAACGATAAGGGAGGGTTTGCCAACCAGCGTTTTTTGAAAAATTAAAAACGTAACTCCTTTAACCACGTGGGGGCGGGTGTTAAAAACCGCCCCCACCGGGTTTAAGGAGTTATTTGTAATTAAGGTTAGGAAGTAAACGGGCCGCGTCATTCAGGTAATAAGCTGCGCTGGAATGCTTGTAGCTCCAGGGATCTGGCGAGAGCCCTTTCTTCACAGGATTATTGTGGATATAGTTCAGCTTTACCAGGAGTGTTTTAGGGTTGAACAAATAAAGATCATCAAAACGATCTGTCCATACTTTGAATTTCTGCTGGCGATAATTATACTTTAGTCGTTCAAAGATGTCGCGCTCTTCCGGGTTTTCTGAAAACGATTTTCTTATTCTGAAGGAAGTGTACTTTTTAAAATCGCGCATGTATTCGATCAGGAAATTCTCTTTTTCAAAGTAGCAGATAAAATGAATGTGGTTCGGCATCCACACGTAGGCGACGATCTGGCAGGAGTACTTCTTATTTACGAACCGTATCGATTCGTATATCATCTCCATGCGCACTTCATTATTCAATAATGAGATGTGATTATAGCAGGTAGTTGTGATAAAAAAACAGTTGTAGTCCTTCAGCTTCGTTCGGTTGCGCAATCCCATAAGGTGCGAAACTAATAATGGACTATCGAAAGAGCCGGTAACAAACGGTTAATCTGTAAAAGCAGGGTGGTGGCGGGGGTTTTTACCCGCGCCCCCCACCAGTTTAAACCAACCCATCTGCACAAAAAACACCGCCGGTGGACGGATGTACAAAAACCACAC
>CBIHOC010000010.1:0-140562 GCA_966211705.1 uncultured Chryseobacterium sp. | reverse complement strand
AGCTGCTCGCCGCGATGCGTTCCTTCGCTGAACCCGGCTGCCCGCTGCTGGCCGGCCTTTCCCGCAAATCCATGGCCACGAAGCTGCTCGGCGTCGGCAAGACGGAAGCGCTCAACGCCACCACCGCCCTGAACACCATCGCCCTGCAGAAAGGCGCCCACATCCTGCGCGTGCACGACGTACGTGAAGCGGTGGAAGCGGTGCGGATTTTTTCTTACCTCGATAATGTGTGCTGAAAAAAATGTGCCGATGTGCCGAAATGCCAATGTGCCGATGCGCACGTGCTTCCCGCAATGGTTTTAGGTCTTAGGTGTTTTAGGAGATACAACACTACGTTCTGGTACCTAATACCTAAGTCCTGATACCTCCATCGGCATTTCGGCACATCCATCGAACTGCCTACATTTGTCCCGGAAATGAATTCCCCGTACATCATTTTATTCCTCACCTTCCGCTGGCAGGACCTGGTCGACATCCTGCTCGTGGCGGTGCTGCTGTACCAGCTTTACCGGCTTGTGCGGGGAACGGCGGCGCTGAACATTTTCATCGGGGTGGCGATCTTTTACGTGTTCTACCGCATCGTGCGCATGCTCGAGCTCGACCTGTTCTCGAGCATTCTTGTCAAGTTCATCGATGTGGGCGTGATCGCGCTGCTGATCGTTTTCCAGCAGGAGCTGCGCCGCTTTTTCCTGTTCATCGGAACTTACAACGTGCTCGGTAACGACCGGTTCCGGAAAGCGTTGTTCAGCTGGGGCGATAATGCAAAAGAAACCACGCTCGACATCAACGCGGTGGTGAAAGCCTGCCGGAACATGTCGGCCGCGCGTACCGGGGCGATCATCGTCATCACCCGCGGCAACGACCTGAAATTCTACACCAACACCGGCGATCCCGTCGAGGCCCGCGTTTCGGTGCGGATGATCGAAAGCATTTTTTTCAAGAACAGCCCGCTCCACGACGGCGCGGTGATCGTTACGAACAACACCATCCGCGCCGCGCGCTGCGTGCTGCCGGTTACGGAGAACACCGATTTCCCCGCCCACCTGGGCATGCGTCACCGAGCGGCTGTGGGCATTACGGAAAATACGGATGCGGTTGCCCTTGCTGTTTCCGAGCAGACGGGCGAGATCGCGTTTGCGAAAGAAGGAGAAATGGAAACCAATATTTCGCCGGAGCGGCTGAAGGAATTGCTGGAGAAACACCTTGCAGGGCAGTAATCGGTAATCAGTTGCCGGTCTTCGACTGTCGCTCAGACTGACAACTGATTACCAACCACCAACTACTTCGTCGGTTTACTTTTATCTCCGCTGGTTTTAGTTTTTGGGGCTTGGCCGGATGAGGGATTGTCCGGCGTGACAAGCTGCTTATCGCCTTTTCCAAGCACGTCATTCACGAAAACGCTGTCCGGTTGACCCACATAAGTGATCAGCACCTTCGACTGCTCGGCGTACGAGGTGTTGGGATAATTGTCGATGATGTACTGGTACAGCTGGCGCGCGCGGTCATCGCCGCGGTTGACGTCGGCAAGGAAGTTGGCATGCACGAATGCGGCCACGAAGCAGGCGTCTGCGTAGCGGCGATAGCCTTTATGCCGGTCGATGATCGTTTCGAGAAAGATCGCAGCCTGCGGGTAATTCTGCTGGCCCTGCGCGATGTTGGAGGCCAGGAACAGGTATTCGGGCGTAAGCGTATCGTCGGGGAACGTAACGATGAAATCGTTGTACGCTTTCATGGCGGCATTCGCAACGCGCGGGTCGGGACGCGTGCCCGAGGCCATGATCTTTTCCATGGAATCCACGGCGGCGATATAGTTCGCCCGGGCCTTTACCCTGACAAGGCTGTCGTTGCGGAGGCTGTCCTGCGTAAGCCGCCCCGCTTTTTCCGCTTCGCTCTCGCAGGAAACCAGGACAATTGCTGCTAAGAAAAATAATCCGGTGATAAAACGCATGGGTATCGAGGTTTTTATGTGATTGTAGGTGCACGATGCATCGTGCACCTACAACATTATTTCGGGAATTTCATTTTATAATCGACGTCCACGCGGCCTTTCGTGATGTCGTTCAGCTTGCTTTGCAGCAGGCGGCGGCGTATCGGGTTGATGCGGTCGGTGAACAGCTTGCCTTCGATGTGATCGTATTCGTGCTGGATGATGCGCGCGGCGATGCCTTCGTAGGTTTCCTCGTGCTTTTTGAAATCCCGGTCGTAATAGCTGATCCTGATCGACGGCTTGCGCAGGATGTCTTCGCGGATCTTCGGGATGCTCAGGCACCCTTCGTTGAATTTCCACTCTTCGCCTTCCTCCCCGAGGATCTTCGCATTGATGAACACCTGCCTGAAATCTTTCAGCGCAGCTTCTTCCTCCGTCTCCGCATCTTCCGCGAACGGGCTTGCATCCACGATAAACAGGCGCACCGACTTTCCGACCTGCGGCGCGGCCAGTCCGACGCCTTTTGCATTGTACATCGTCTCAAACATGTCGTCGATCAGATGGCCGAGCTTCGGATAGTCTTTGTCAATTTCCGCAGCCACCTTTTTAAGCACGGGATCGCCGTAAGCAACAATGGGCATTATCATGGGTGCAAAGATAATAGGATGTGCCGATGTGCTGAAATGCCGATGTGCCGATGAAAGTATCAGTATCGGGTATCCGGGATGTCTATAATACTTGATACCAGGTACAGCGCGACGCCTGCGCGCATCGGCATTTTGGCACATCGACACATCGGCATATCATTTCCCCTCCATGTACGATTGCAGGATAATGGTCGCGCTGATCTCATCCACCAGCGCTTTGTTCTGCCTGTCTTTCTTTTTCAGGCCGGAATCGATCATCGTTTGAAAAGCCATCTTCGAGGTGAAGCGCTCATCGACGCGGGCGATCTTCATTTGCGGAAATTTTTTCTGCAGCTGCTTCACGAAATTTTCAACGTGCACGGTGGCGTCCGTAGCTTCCCCGCTCATCCGCTTCGGCTCGCCCACGACGATGGTTTCCACGGCTTCTTTTTTGAAATAATTTTCAAGAAAGGTCAAAATGTCTTTGCTGTGCACCGTCGTCAGCCCCGTGGCGATGATCTGCAGCGGGTCGCTCACCGCGATGCCGCAGCGTTTGGTTCCGTAGTCGATCGCGAGCAGGCGGGCCATGCGCAAAACTAACTTTTCTTTGTTGCGAAGGCGAAAGAAAAGTTAGTTTTGCCCCATGGCTTTAGTTGGTGACGGATAGATCCGTCACCAATGAAAAAGCAATCCAAAAACTCATGCAACAAACGATCGAACTGGCATGGAACGACCGCGCGCTCCTCGCCAATCCCGAAACACAGAAAGCCATCGAATCCGTCATCGAGCTCCTCGACAAAGGACAACTGCGCGTGGCAGAGCCGCCGGCAACCGAAGGCGGAGAATGGAAAGTGAATGACTGGGTGAAAAAAGCCGTGATCCTCTATTTCCCCATCCGGAAGATGGAAACGCTCGAAGCCGGACCGATGGAGTTCCACGATAAAATGGCGCTCAAACGCAATTACGCAGAGCTTGGCGTGCGCGTGGTTCCCCATGCCGTGGCACGTTATGGCGCATACCTCGCCAAAGGCGTGATCATGATGCCGAGCTATGTGAACATCGGCGCATACGTCGACAGCGGGACGATGGTGGACACGTGGGCGACGGTGGGTTCCTGCGCGCAGATCGGGAAGGACGTGCACCTGAGCGGCGGCGTGGGCATCGGCGGTGTGCTGGAGCCGGTGCAGGCCGCGCCGGTGGTGATCGAAGACGGGTGCTTCATCGGCTCGCGCTGCATCGTGGTGGAAGGCTGCCGCGTGGGAAAAGAAGCTGTGCTGGGTGCCAACGTAGTGCTCACCGGTTCCACGAAGATCATCGACGTGACCGGGGAGAAGCCGGTGGAGTACAAAGGTTTTGTGCCGCCGCGTTCCGTGGTCATCCCAGGCAGCTATTCGAAGAAATTTGCGTCTGGTGAATACAATGTTCCCTGCGCGCTCATCATCGGGCAGCGCAAACCGTCGACCGATCTGAAAACTTCGCTCAATAATGCTTTACGTGAGTACGATGTGGCGGTGTAAGCTGTTTGTATTGCATTTGTTGTTTGCCGGGACAGCAGTTACCGCGCAGGTGGACAGTTCCATATATCTGCGCAATGCCTCACTGATCGATCAGCTGCTTCCCGCGCCGAAATTCACCGCTTTTTTTCCGCCCGTGATGCAGACGGATTCTTCGCTCGCCGTCCGCTACGATGCTTTCAAAGGACTTGTGATTACAGCATGGACGTTCAATGAGCCGCAATACAGGCATACGTTCAGATGGGACAGGAACGGATTGCCGGACCAATATTATTCGGAAGCAGGAGACAAGGGACAGGCGAAAGTAAGTGAGTACAACTTTGTTTACGCGAACAAAAGTCTCATCAAAGTGACACGTTCGGATGTCGGCAGGAACGATACGATATGGCTTTCCTGGACACGCGGCGGAAAACCTGCCACCACCTGCCTGCGTGAAGGCGATTCGCTGGTTTGTGACAATCGCCTTTACGACGGGCGCGGCCGGCTTGTGGTGCTGGAAAATGCGAAATACGCCACGCAGCGCGGCATTTTTACTTATAGCTACGACGACAAAGGACGCCTGCAGACACGCACCTTTAACGACATCCGCTGGGGCTACCTCATCTGCACCGACAGCCTTGCGTACACGTTCATTGACGACAACAAAACGTTGCTCAGCACAAAGCACTGGTTGCGCGTCACCGGAACGGGAAAAGTCACGCTCATCGATGAGAAGATCACGCAGATGGATGGAAAAGTCACGCGTTATGAATATTATGGTATTCAATCGCCACAGAGCAGGTTTCTTCCTTCCCCCGGAGGTTATGTCGATTTCACCTATGATACGCTCAGGCGCCCGGCAACAGAAACATACGGGTATGCCGGAACCGGTCCAAAGTTCTTTGCAGAACATCAATACAGCGATACGGCCGATGTAATGTTGCTCTATGCTTATACGGGAACGAAGAAGAAGATAAAAAAAGAACTGGTGGAGAAACATGTCACGACTTACGGCTATGCCGGGAATGCGGCGGCCCGGGAGAAATTTATAATTTCAAAAGAAGGTAAAGCTTACCGTAAAGGGAAGAAAGGGAAGCCGGAAGAGGAAAAGCTGCTTTATCGTCATACTTACGAGTGGAAAAAGTAGAAGATTCGTAAACAAAGAAGCCCGGAAAGGGCCTCCTGCATCGGGCAATTCCATCACTGCGGGGTTATCCTATCTTTGTTTTGCTTGAAGCGCATTCTCCTCATACAAACTGCATTCACCGGCGACGTCGTGCTGGCCACGCCTTTGCTGGAAAAGCTGCACCGCTTCTACCCCGAAGCTGTCATCGATTTTCTCGTTCGCAAAGGGAATGAAAGCCTGTTCAGCGGGCATCCTTTTCTTGGCGAAGTGCTCGTGTTCGATAAGAAAACGGATAAGGCAAAAAATCTTTCCCGGCTGCTGTTCCGCATCCGCAGAAAGAAATACGATCTCGTGGTCAACATGCACCGCTTCGGCTCATCCGGGTTTCTCACGGGACTTTCCGGTGCGAAGGAGCGTGTCGGGTTTGATAAAAATCCGTTTTCGTTCTTGTTTACGCGCAAGGTGAAGCACGAGATCGGCACGGGAAAACACGAAGTGAAGCGCAACCTCGAGCTCATCGAGCACCTCACCGACATGTATTCCGAACGGCCGAAGCTGCATCCGACCGAAACCGACCGCAAATTCATTTCTTACCACCAGCATCTCGGCCCGTATGTATGCATTGCGCCCACGTCGGTGTGGTTCACCAAACAATGGCCGCCCGAAAAATGGGTTTCGCTCATGCGCATGATCCCGGCGAGCTATCGCGTGTACCTGCTCGGCGGGCCGCCCGATAAAAAATCCTGCGATGAAATTCTGCGCGACGCCGCGCGGGAAAATTCCGCCAACCTTGCCGGCCAGCTCACCTACCTGCAATCCGCCGCGCTCATGGAAGGCGCAACGATGAACTACGTCAACGACTCCGCGCCGCTGCATTTCGCTTCCTCGATGAACGCGCCGGTTACAGCAATCTATTGCTCCACGGTGCCTGCGTTCGGCTTCGGCCCGCTGTCCGACAACTCGCGCGTGGCGGAGATCGACGGGAAATTGTACTGTCGTCCCTGCGGGCTGCACGGCTACGAGCAATGTCCCGAAGTACATTTCCGCTGCGCCCTGGAGATCGACGTGCGGAAAGTGATGGGGGAATTGTAAGCTTCGAAAACGCAGGATGAAAAGAGCAGTAAAAATTTCCGCTATTCTTCGGCAGGTCTTTTTATCGTAGCAAAACCCAGAATTCCGCTTCCGGGCTTACCTTTGCCGCACTATAATGGAAAAGCACCTCATCCACCCGGTTTTTACTGTCGTTTCCGAAGAAGCTTCGAAGCTCGGCGTCGACGCGTACGTGATCGGCGGGTATGTGCGCGATTCCATTCTCGGGCGCCCGTGCAAAGACATCGACATCGTGGCGGTGGGCGAGGGGAAAGGCGACAAGACCGTGGGCATCCGCATGGCGGAAGCCATCGGCGCGCGGCTCGGTGCGCAGGTGAACGTGTTCCGGAATTTCGGCACGGCACAGCTGCGGCTCGGTGAATGGGACGTGGAGTTCGTCGGCGCACGGCGAGAATCGTACAGCCGCGATTCGCGGAAACCCATTGTCGAAGACGGCACGCTGCGCGACGACCAGGACCGCCGCGATTTTACGATCAACGCGCTCGCCATCAGCCTCAACAAAAAAAATTACGGCGCGCTGCTCGACCCGTTCGGCGGTGTTGCCGACATGGAACGAAGGATCATCCGCACCCCGCTCGACCCCGACATCACGTATTCCGACGATCCGCTGCGCATGATGCGCGCCATCCGTTTCGCGACACAGCTCGGCTACACGATCGAAAAAGCATCCTTCGATTCGATCACGAAAAACAAGGAGCGGATCAGGATCGTTTCCATGGAGCGCATCACCGACGAGCTGAACAAGATCATCGCCGCGAAGGTGCCTTCCGTGGGATTCAAGCTGCTGTTCGATTCCGGCCTGCTCCCGGTCATTTTCCCCGAAATGGCTGCGCTTCACGGCGTGGACGTGATCAAAGGGCACGCGCACAAAGACAATTTCTACCACACGCTGCAGGTGCTCGACAACGTCTGCCGCCGCTCGGATAACATCTGGCTCCGCTGGTCCGCGATCCTTCACGACATTGCCAAGCCGGCCACGAAACGTTACGAGGAAGGCCATGGCTGGACGTTTCACGGGCACGAAGACCGCGGCGCGCGCATGGTGCCGAAAATTTTCGCGCGGCTCAAGCTTCCGCTCAACGAGAAAATGAAATACGTGCAGAAGCTCGTTCAGCTCCACCTTCGTCCCATCGTGCTCGCCAAAGCCGAAATCACCGACTCGGCCGTGCGCCGCCTCCTGTTCGACGCGGGCGACGACATCGACGACCTGATGCTGCTCTGCGAATGCGACATCACGTCGAAGCAGGAAGAGCGGGTGAAACGTTACCTGAAAAATTTCGAGCTCGTCCGCACCAGGCTGAAGGAGATCGAGGAAAAAGACCGCGTGCGCAACTGGCAGCCGCCCGTCACCGGCGAAGATATCATGAACGCGTTCGGCATTGCTCCCAGCCTGCAGGTCGGCATCATCAAAACCGCCATCCGCGAAGCCATCCTCGACGGCGTGATCCCGAACGAGCGGAAAGCTGCGTGGATGCTGATGCTGGAAGAAGGAACAAAGGCCGGGCTTTCCATCGTGCAAGGTTTCGAAGCTCCGAACCCTGTCCATTTACCGGTGAAAGAAAAGCAGGATGAAGATCCCAAGTAACCGCATCGGCGACATCGCGCAATATTTTCGCAACGAGCTTTCCACGCTTTACGAAAAGGAAGAGATCGAAAAGTTCATCGAATATTGCTTCGATGAATTTTGCCACATCTCCCGCTCCGCGCTGCTTCTCGACCCTTTCAAAACCGTCGGCGAATCGGACCTGCTGAAGTTTCATTTTGCCGTCAAAGACCTGAAGCGCGGCCGGCCCATCCAGTACATCCTCGGCAAAGCCTGGTTCTACGGGATGGAATTCATCGTCACCAGCGACGTGCTGATCCCGCGGCCGGAAACGGAAGAGCTGGTGCGCTGCGTCGTCGAAGATGCCAACCGGCACAACGAAAGTTTTTCCATCATCGACATCGGGACCGGGAGCGGATGCATTGCCGTAACGCTGAAAAAATTATTGCCCCGCTGCCACGTTTACGCGCTCGACGTTTCTGCTGAAGCGCTCGCCGTCGCCCGGCAGAATGCGGAAAAGCACGGCTGCGAGATCCATTTCATCCGGGCCGACCTGCTCGACGAATCCGCCCGCGCAAAGCTGCCCTCGTGTTCCGTCATCGTCAGCAACCCGCCTTACGTAAAACGGTCGGAGAGCGCCGGCATGCAGAAAAATGTGCTGGAGCACGAGCCGCACGTCGCGCTGTTCGTACCGGATGATAATGCGCTGGTGTTTTACAACGCGATCGCCGCTGCCGGGAAAGCGAAGCTCAAGCCCGGAGGAGCCGTGTACGTCGAGATCAACGAAGCCCTCGGGCTGGAAACGTGCATTCTCTTCCAGAAAGCCGGCTACACCGACGTCGTGCTTAAACAGGATATGCAGGGAAAAGATCGCATCGTGGTCGCAAGGTAGGGTGCGAATTACGAATCAAGGCGAATGCTGCGAATGGTAGATCGAAGAAACTCTTTTAGGTGCTATGATTTGTAATTCGTAGCATTCGTAATTCGTAAATTCGCCTTGATTCGTAAATAGCACCCGCCGTCAATTACCATATGAAAGTTACTGTCATCACCGCCTGTTACAATAGCGCCGACACGATCGGGGACACGCTGCGTTCGGTGACGGAGCAGGATTACGGGGACATCGAATACATCATCGTCGACGGGGCTTCCACGGATGAAACGCTCAAAGTCGTGGAAGGTTATCGCGATAAGATCACGAAAGTCGTTTCCGGGAAAGACGGCGGTATTTATTTCGCGCTGAATAAAGGCATCGGCCTTGCCACGGGAGAAGTGATCGCATTCCTGCACGCAGACGACCTTTACGCCGGCAGGCAGGTGTTGTCGAAAGTCATGAAGCTGTTCGCGGACGAAGACGTTGACAGCGTTTACGGCGACCTGCAATATGTCGATCGCCTCGACACGTCGAAAGTGAAACGCAGCTGGAAGTCGGGCCCTTACCGCGAAGGCCAGTTCCGTTCCGGCTGGATGCCACCCCACCCGGCATTTTTCCTGAAGAAAAAATGTTACGACCGGTTCGGAACTTTCGACACGTCGTTCAAAACCGCTGCCGATTATGAGCTGATGCTGCGCATGCTGCACCGGCATAAAATTTCCACCGCGTATTTGCCGGAAGTGCTCGTGAAAATGCGGACCGGCGGCGTGAGCAACGTTTCGCTGAAGAACCGCATCCGTGCCAACCGTGAAGACCGGCGCGCATGGAAAGTGAACGGGCTGAACCCCGGTCCGCTCACGCTCATCCGCAAGCCCCTTTCCAAGCTCACCCAGTTCCTTGAATGATGCGCCTGTGTAGCTATTGACCGGCGTTCACGGTACGCGGAAGACAGCCTTCAGGAATTGGGTAGTGTCTCAATTTGGAAAATTCCCAAATGCTGGTTTACCACGGAGACACGGAGGCACGGAGTTCTCGATACGGCTACGCCTGCCCGAACTGACACTCCGTGTCCCCGTGTCTCCGTGGTTTTTTAATTTTCCGCCTGCAAGTGAACACTTCCGGGAAAGGGTTAAACTGATACACTACCAGGAATTGACGTGGAGAAATTTTTCCCTTACATTTACATACACACCCCGGTCTCCCCAAGACTGAAAATCCTTTCTCATGAAATTGGACCTCCGTTCTAAATGGTGGACCGCCGGCGTATTGCTGGCCGGCACTGCTTTTATCGGCTGGATTTTCTTGCAGTCTTTTGCTGTAAATAAGCAACAAGAAAAGATCCGTGAGAACGTCGGCGTGATCGGGCGGCTGATGGAGATGGAAGAGCAGGTGCTCCAGATGCGGGACACGTCGAAGCAAAATTTAGCCGGAAAACAGTCCCTGAAAGAAGCTTTCCGGGAGAACGCGCAGGAACTGAAGGGAAACGAAACGGTCGGCCCTTACGTGCAGCGTGCCGCAAGATCATTCGCTGCGATCGACAGCATGCATGCTGCCCCTGTGATCGACCGGTGGGCGCTTGTCGTCGAGGTCGACACGGTGTTGTCCGTACTGGGAAAGGCGACAAAGCTCATCCGGCAGAAACAGGGTGCGGTCTCGGCCAGCCTGTCGACCGGGTGGGACCGGATGGAGGTGTTCGTCATCATTTCCTGTGTTTTTATCCTGGTCGTTTTTCTCCTGTTGCAGAAAACGCGGCACAACATCAACCGGCGGATCGCGAAGGAAAAGGAAGCGACAAGCATGAACGTGTTCCTCGATGCGGTGCTGGAACATATCCCGAACATGGTTTTTATCAAAGAAGCGAAAGAGCTGCGGTTCGTGCGTTTCAATAAAGCCGGTGAAGAGCTGCTCGGCTATTCCCGCGATGAGCTGCTCGGGAAGAACGACTATGATTTTTTTCCCCCGGCGCAGGCTGACTTTTTTACCGCGAAAGACCGCGAAGTGCTGGCGAAAAACGGGGAGACCGAAATCCCGGAAGAGGTGGTGGAAACGAAATACAAGGGCCGGCGCTGGCTGCATACCCGGAAGATCCCGCTGTCTTTTGAAAAAGGCGATCCGCAATTCATCCTTGGCGTTTCGGAAGATATTACCGAGCTGAAAAAGAGCATGGACGAGATCAGGCGTTTCAATGAACTGCTTGAAAACAAAGTAAGCCAGCGCACCGCCGAGCTCGAGGAAATGAACCGCTCCCTGCTGGAGGAGATCAGCGTGCGGATAAAAGCGGAAAAGATGATCCTGGAGAACGAACGGCGGTACGAGCGACTGATCAACACGATCGGTGAAGGCATCATGCATGTCGACAACGAAGACCGGATACAGTTCGTGAACCGGAAATTCTGTGAAATGATGGGGTACGCGGAAGAAGAGCTGCTCGGGAAAAAAGCGGGCGATGTTTTCCTCGATGAGCAGGAAAGGGAAAAGATGAGTCATCGCCTGACCATGCGAAAGGTCATCGGCGATGAAGACCGGTATGAAGTGCAGATGAAAAAAAAGTCGGGCGAACCGATCGTGATCTACCTCACCGGCGTGCCTGTGCGCGACGAGAGCGGGAAGATCACCGGCTCGATGGGCACGCACCTCGACATCACGCACGTGCGCACCACCGAACAAAAGCTCCTGCAGAAGATCCGCGACCTCGACATGTTCTTTTACCGCTCCTCGCACGATCTTAAAGGCCCGCTCGCATCCATGCAGGGCCTGCTCATGCTTGCCCAGGGCGATGTCAGGGACGATCTCGCCCTCCATTACCTCGGCATGCTCCGGAAAGCCGCCGACAAGCTCGACAAGATATTGCTCGGCCTGATCGAGGTGATCAACGCCACGCAGGGCGAAACCCGGATGGAGGAGATCGACCTCGGGGAACTTGTAGAAAATATCGTTGAAGGTTTCAGCCACCTGCCCGAACGCAGCGGCATTACCATACGGCGCGAGATCGGCATTGCCGAAAAGCTGATGTTCGACAAAAGCCTCCTCCGTTCCGTGCTGCAGAACCTCATCCACAACGCGATCATTTACCGGAAAAAAGACCTGCCCGATTCCTTCATCGTGATCCGCGCGGCCGCCGAGAACGGGAAGATCAGGATCTCGGTGCAGGACAACGGCGTGGGCATTCCGAAAAATGTGCAGGAACGCGTGTTCGACGTGTTCTTCCGTGCCAACGAAAATTCGCCCGGCTCCGGCCTTGGTCTTTACATCGCACGGAATGCACTGGAGAAGCTGAGCGGCACGATCTCGCTGGAAAGCGAGCAGGGGAAAGGCTCAACGTTCATCGTGGTGATCCCCGGCACGGAGATGTAATTGCCGGTTTCCGATTGTTGTTTTATCCATTGAAAAATCATTTCCAGCTCATCGGGATTCAATCGGCATTGGAAATCGGCTATTGGAAATGCGAATCAAGGGTTGATTTCAATTCTTCCACCACATTGATACAAGTCCCGGAGGGACGACCTGTTTCTAATGCTGATCGACCTCTCCATGAAAAAGCCGGGCGGGCGACCTTGATCTATTATCGACTAAGGACGCCCGCCCGGCTCTTGTGGGGGAAGGTTCTTTTCTGTTAGAAACAGGCCGTCCCTACGGGACTCTTCGCTTTCTAAATTGATGGAATACAAGGATCAGTTTTCAACCCTTGATTCGCATTGGAAATAAAAAAGAAGCCGTCTTTCGTTGGTAAAGACGGCTTCCCTTTTCAAAAACCAGGGCTAGAAACGATATCTCTTTTTGCGGATGACATGGTACAGCGTACCGCGGCGCTTCGAAGGGCCGTTGTATTTGTCGGGCTTGTCGTGGATCCATGGGTAGCGCGGCTTGCCGACGCTGCTGTGCCCCCTGAACGCATAGCTGAATTCGACGCTCGTGGTGAGATAAGAATCGTTGTGGCGTGAATCGCCGCGTTTGTTGCCGGGCGTAAAGTTTTCGGCAAAGGCAGGTTCAACGCCCGTCAGCTCATCGGTGCGGTTGGCGAGCTCGATGGCCAGCGCGGAAGGAAGCGCGGAGGGCTCGGCATAGCGCGTGCTCACGTCGTCGAGGTAATCGGTGAATGTCGTGCGCCACGTGAGGTCCCAGCCGATGCGGTATTGCTTGTTGAACGTGAAATAAAAACCGGCCGAGGCGGGGATCACGGCGGCAACGGTCGTGTACCGGCGCCCTTCCGTGGTAAGCGGGCGGAGCGCAACCCATTCCCCGTTCCAGGTCGTTTTCGGGTTGTGGTAAACAGCGCCGGCGCCAAGGCCGACGTACGCGCGGAAATTGTCTTTGTGCCGGTGTGTACGGCCGAGGTCGTTGATTTCGTAGAAGAAGAATTGCCCCATCGCCGTGGCTTCCACAAGGTCGTTCCTGAAGCTCAGGTTACGCGCGTTGCGTGCCGGGTTGGAAGAAAGCTTGTCGTCTCCCGAGATCCGCGCCCAGCTTACGTTCGCTTTTACGGAAAAGCTCGGGTTGATCTTGTAGCGCACAAATGCCCCTGCCGACGTGCGCGTTTCGCTGAGCTTCATGTCCGAAACGAAATCGCGGCGGGTGAGCGCGTTTCCGCCCATGTCGCCGAGGTAATTGGCAGCGCCGATGCTGAAACCGGCATCCCAGTAATATTGCGCGTTCACAAGCGCCGGGCAGGCGAGGAGCGCTGCGGCAAAAAGCGTGGCCTTAAACGGGGGAGTAGCTTTACGCATGAGAGTAAGGGTTGTTTTAAAGCTATTTTACGAAAAAAAACGACGCAAAGTTGCTGTTTGTGAATAACTTGTAGAAAAGGGTGCGAATTCCGAATAGTACGTATCTACGTCCCGATAACTATCGGGATACGAATGCTACGAAATCTGCGAATTGCGTCCCCGAAAAGTAAATGGCCGGCCGGTAAATTGTTGGTTTAAAAAAAAGAAGGCCTCCCGCAGGAGACCTTCATTCGTAGATTCGTAATCCCGAACCTCGGGATAATTCGCACCCTTCTAGAACTTGGCGCGGACCTTACGATGCTTGTATTTTTTACCCTTGAAGATGGAGCTGTACTTGGAACGGTACAGGGAGCTTTTGCCGCGGAACACGTAGCTGAACTCGATCGAGCTGGTGAGGTATGAATCGTTGTGTGTCTGGTCGCCGCGCTTGTTGAAACGCACGTTGCCGTCGGGGGCCGTATAGCTGCCGTAGCCGAAGTTGTTGCCGAAGCCGGGAGAGTCGTTCAGCGCGCCCCATGCATCAGCCTCGGCGTGGTTCGTGCGATCGGCAAGGGCCGCCGCGAGCGGGTTTCCGCTCTTGTCGACGTAATACGTGCTCGCATCATCGAGGTAATCGGTGAACGTCGTGCGCCAGCTCAGGTTCCAGCCGATGCGGTAGTGTTTGTTGAACGTAAAGTAGAATCCGGCGGAGGCGGGGATCGCAATGGTAAATGCCGTGTAACGGTAATTTTCCGTTTCAAGCGGGCGGAGCGCAACCCAGTCGCCGTTATAATACGCTTTCGGGTTATGGTAAAGACCGGCCACACCGAGGCCGATGTATGCGCGGAAGTTGTCCTTGTAGCGATAAGTATGTCCGAGGTCGTTCACTTCATAGAAAAAGAACTGCGCTTCTGCGCTGAGCTCGAACATCTGGTTGCGGAAGCTGAGGTTGCGGTAATGGCGTGGCGGGTTGGTGGAAAGACTGTCGGCCCCGCGGATGCAGATATAGCTGAAGTTGCCTTTGAACGACCACATCGGCGTAGCCTTGTAACGGGCAAACACGTTGGCAGCCTGGCGCGTCTGCTGGAGCTTGATGTCGGAAACGAAATCCCGGCGCGTCAGCTCGTTGCCGCCTATTTCACCGAGATAGTTCGCAGCGCCTACGCCTCCGCCGAAATCCCAGTAATACTGTGCCTTCGCGACAAACGGTGCAACGAAAAGAACAGAGAAAAGTACAAGCTTCCTCATAAGCAAAGGTTTGAATACAGTTTTAACCTTTTTAACCTTAAGTACGAAATAACAAAAATCCCGCCAGAGAAACAAATCAGGGCGCTATTACGGCAGGTAAAAAGCTATGCTATTGTCCAGGACATCGCGGAATATACTTGCCGCTGTAAGATAACCACGTACCAGGAACTGTCGCTAATTCCGGATCACGAGCTTGAGGGCGGGGTTGTTGCCGAGCCTGGCGAAGTATATACCCGGGGCGTTCGCGGAAAGATCAATGGTTACAGGGCCTGAAACTGTTTCTGCGTGGATGATTTTACCCATTGTATTTTCAATGCGCAGCAGCTGAGGTTCCCCGGCATATGCCGGCATCCGGATCGTAACAATGCCGTTTGAAGGATTAGGGTACAACTCAAGACCGCCGGGCATCACCGCATCATGAACTGCAACAAATCCGGTAAGAATTGGCAGGGAAATGGTGTCGCTGCATCCGAAGGAGGAAAAGACCACCAGGGTAACCGTATCTTCTCCCGGGATGGCATAGGTATGAACCGGATTTTGCTGCGTGGAAGTGGTGTTGTCCCCGAAGTCCCAGGCCCAGCTTACGGCGTTGCCAGATTGGTCGGTGAACGTGATCGTGTTCGTCGCGGTGTTCGACCATGAAAAAGCAGCCAACGGCTGTGGCAGCACGGTTACCGTACCTGATGCGGTCCCGGTTCCGTTCGGGAAAGTCGCCGTTAAGGTTACGGTATAGAGTCCGGGAATGGAATAACAATAGAACGGAAATTGTGCGGTAGAGGTACCAACCCCATCGCCGAAATCCCATGCCCAGCCCGTAGCGTTTGTGGATGCGTCCTGGAAATTGATACACAGCGGGACACAGCCGGAAGAGGTATCCATTGTAAAAGCCGCGTTTTGGGCAGAGAGAAGGCTGGCGAAAGAAAGAAATGCTAAAAATAAAATACGTTTCATAGGGTTGGATTTTATGGCAATTTATACCGAATTGAACCCATGTCCGCAGCAAAAGTAACTAACGGTCGGGTTTGCATCACAGTCACAACCGGGAGGATTGTGTTTTAATCTCAGGTACCTACAGCAAAAATCAGCCAGGGAGGCGGGTTACCGGCGATAAACGCAACCGGTCACCCCGGAAGGTCAGGGAAGCCTGGCGATAAATGTCGCGTAGGTTTCAGTCGCCGTAGTAAATGGAATTGAGCCGTTGATCTCCGGCAATACATGAATGACCGCCTTATTGCCCGGGGCCGGGCCGGGTTCCACGAACGTAATGCTGCTGATCGCCAGGGTTACATTGCCGCTGTCGGTCGTGATCTCGATAAAGCTTGCCATTGGAATAGGGGTTTTAAATAGTAACGAAAAATAGAAAATCCCGCCGCGGTTTCACAGGATTGTTAATAATTATCACACGGTAAGACCCAAACCCGGGCAGTCCACAGTTCCTAATCCCCCAATCCCCGATTCCCCCAATTCCCAATCCCCTAATTCCTTACTTTTACCCCCTCCATTTTTCTATGTCCAATCGAATTACTGACATTTTCGGAATCCAATACCCCATTATCCAGGCCGGCATGATCTGGTGCAGCGGCTGGGAGCTGGCTTCCGCCGTGAGCAATGCGGGCGGGCTTGGCCTCATCGGCTCGGGTTCCATGTACCCGGACGTGCTCCGGGAACACATCCGCAAGTGCAAAGCCGCCACGAACAAACCTTTCGGGGTCAACGTGCCGCTCCTTTACCCCGATATCGACAAGCACATCGACATTATCATCGAAGAGGGCGTGAAGATCGTGTTCTCTTCCGCCGGCAATCCCAAAACATGGACGCCGAAGCTGAAAGAGCACGGCATCAAAGTGGTGCACGTGGTGGCCAACGTAAAGTTTGCGCAGAAAGCGGCCGAAGCGGGCGTGGATGCCGTCGTGGCGGAAGGATTTGAGGCGGGAGGCCACAACGGGCGGGAAGAAACCACCACACTTGTCCTCATTCCCATGGTCCGCCGCGCCGTTTCCATCCCCGTGATCGCGGCAGGCGGCATCGGTTCCGGGCAGCAGATGCTGGCGGCCATGGCCCTCGGCGCGGATGCAGTCCAGGTTGGTTCGCGTTTTGTGGCGTCGCTCGAATCGTCGGGGCATGAAAATTTCAAAAAAGCCGTTGTCAATTCCCATGAAGGCGAAACCATGCTGATGATGAAGCAGCTCGTTCCCGTCCGACTGCTGAAGAATAAATTTTTCGAAGAGGTCCGTGAAGCCGAGCAGCGCGGCGCATCGCCGGAAGAGCTGAAAACGATCCTTGGCCGCGCGCGCGCCAAAAAAGGAATGTTCGAAGGCGACCTCGATGAAGGCGAGCTCGAGATCGGGCAGGTGAGCGCAATGCTCGACGACATTCTTCCCGCGGGAGAGATCGTGCGGAAGATGATGACGGAATTTGAAGAAACAAAAAATCGCATTTGCATGAACGATTGACATAGCATGATTCAAAGATTCAATCGCTTCGGCTGCGCCGGTCGTTATTCAAAGATTCAAGATTCAGAATTTTGAATCTTTGAATAGTAAGGTGAGCGAAGCGAGACAGCGATTGAATCTTTGAATGTTTGTGCTGAAATTTAAATCTGACTATGATCACTTTCGATAAGTTCACTCTTCCCAATGGCCTCCGCGTCATCGTCCACCGCGACGAAGCGACGCCGCTGGCCTGCGTCAACATTCTTTACGACGTCGGCGCGCGCGACGAAGAAGAAAGCCGCACCGGCTTCGCACACCTCTTCGAGCACCTCATGTTCGGCGGATCGGTGAACATTCCCAGCTACGATGAACCGCTGCAGCGTGTCGGGGGCGAAAACAACGCATTCACCACGAACGACATCACGAATTATTACCTCACGCTTCCCGCTGAAAATCTCGAAACCGGCTTCTGGCTCGAATCCGACCGCATGCTCAGCCTTGCGTTCTCCGACAAAAGCCTCGAAGTGCAGCGCAACGTCGTGGTCGAAGAGTTCAAGCAGCGTTACCTCAACCAGCCGTACGGCGACGTGTGGCTGCTCATGCGCCCGCTCGCGTACAAGGTGCACCCGTACAAATGGGCGACCATCGGCAAGGAAATAAAACACATCGAAGAAGCGGTGATGGACGACGTGAAAGCGTTTTTCCAGAAATTCTACAACCCGCAAAATGCAATTCTCGTCGTGGCCGGGAATGTGACCACGGAACAAGTCAGGCCGCTTGCCGAAAAATGGTTCGGGTCGATCGCCGCGGGGAAAAAAACCGCCCGCAACCTCCCCGCCGAGCCGCGCCAGGAAGAATACCGCCGCCTCGACGTCGACCGCGACGTGCCGTTCGATTCGCTCACCATGGCGTTTCACATGTGCGACCGCCGCGACAACGATTACCATGCGATGGACCTCATCTCCGACATGCTTTCCCGCGGAAATTCCTCGCGACTCTACATGAAGCTCGTCAAGGAAACACGCATGTTCAGCGAGATCAGCGCGTTCGTGACGGGCGATATCGACAAAGGGTTGTTCGTCGTCTCGGGCAAGCTGGTGCCGGGCGTGTCCACCGGCCAGGCCGAAGAAGCCGTGTTCGCCGAGCTGGAAAAATTGTACGCGCCGGTGAGCGAACGCGAGCTGTCGAAAGTGAAAAATAAAGTAGAATCGTCGCTTACGTTCGGCGAAATGAGCATCCTCGACAAGTCGATGAACTTCGCGTTCTTCGAATTGCTCGGCGACGCGGAGATGATCAATGAAGAAGCGCCGCGTTACCTTGCCGTCACCACGGCCGACGTTGTGCGTCTCGCGAAAGACGTGTTCCGCAGGACGAACTGCTCCTCCCTGCATTACCATTCCAACCGGAAAAACTGACCTATGCTGAACCGCACCGAAGCGCCGCCTTTCCGCCCGATCGATAAGATCTCCTTCACGCACGCCGCGAAGCACGAGCTTTCCAACGGCATTCCCGTGTACACCGTCGACGCCGGCACGCAGGAAGTCACGCGCATCGAGTTCATCTTCGATGCCGGCATTCGCCACCAGCCGCATTCGCTGGTCGCCTCCGGCGTAAACGACATGCTCGACGAAGGCACCACCACGCGCAATGCCGAAGCCATTGCCGAAGAGCTCGATTATTACGGCGCATTCATCGAAACCGAAACGGCGCACGATCTTTCTTCGTTTACGCTGTTCTCGCTGAATAAACATCTTGCCGCAACGCTTCCCGTCGTGCAGGACATTCTCCGGAACGCCGCTTTTCCGCAGGAAGAGTTCAACGTTTACCTTTCCAACAAGCGCCAGAAATTCCTCGTCGACAGCGATAAGGTTTCCTTCCTTGCCCGCCGGCGTTTCAACGAGCTGCTCTTCGGCCCGAAGCATCCGTACGGCGCCAAAGCTTCGCTTCCCGATTTCGACGCGCTCGGCCGCGGCGCGCTGCTCGATTTTTTCGGGAAAGCATACACGGCAGAACGCTGCACGATCGTCGTCTCCGGTAAATTGCCGGGAAATTTGATGCAACTGCTCGAACAATTTTTCGGTGACGCCGCGTGGAAAACAGGCTCGCCCGCGAAACCCGGCCTCCCCGCAGCGCAGACCGATCCGCAGCGCGAGCACACGGTTGAAAAAGAAGGCGCCATCCAGTCCGCCATCCGTGTCGGGCGCGTGCTGTTCAACAAGCAGCATCCCGATTACCTGCGCATGCAGGTGCTCAACGCCGTGCTGGGCGGCTATTTCGGCTCGCGCCTGATGAACAACATCCGCGAGGACAAAGGTTACACCTATGGCATCGGCTCCGGGCTCGTGTCGATGTTCGACGGCGGTTATTTCGTGATCTCCACCGAAGTTGGTTTGGAAGTGACGAACGCCACGCTGAAGGAGATTTATTTCGAGATCGAGAAATTGCAGAACGACCTCGTTCCCGCCGATGAGCTCGACCTCGTGCGGAATTACCTGACCGGCGTGTTCCTGCGCAGCACCGACGGCCCCTTCGCGCTCGGCGACCGGCTGAAAGGCTTGCTGGGCTACGGGCTCGGCTACGAATATTACGACCGCTACATCGAAACGATCCACGCCACTTCCGCGCAGGAATTGCGCGACCTGGCGCAGAAGTACCTGAAGAAACAGGACCTGGTCGAATTGGTGGCGGGCGGAAGGAAGTAAGCGCTTTATTCGTTCGTATCGATCGGCGATTTTCGGAGCTTTTTCACTTGCGTCGCCTTGTGCTTTTTGTACGAAGGCGAGCCGTTGCCGGAAGCGAAATGCATTTTCGCGTACTCAAACCACGAACCTTGCCGGAACATCACGCCGTTGTAAGGACAATGCGCGTAACCGCACATATGCTTTGAGTAAATGCCGAAGTTGCGGTGACGGATGCGCTTGTCTTTTAAAATCTTCTCCTGGCTGATGCGGATGTTCTCCCATATTTTCTGCTCGTCCCCGGCCGTCATGTTTTCCCCGAGCGTCGACACCTGGAAATACGTGTACGGATCTTTCAGCTGGAGAAAATGAAATGTCTTTTCAAATTTTTTATGCGCCAGTTCCCTCACCCGCAGCTTTTCCTCCAGCGATAATTTCTCGTTTTCAAGTAGCGAGCGGTAAAGTCCCAGCGTATTGAAATCCGTGTACCGCTCCGGATTGGCGATCACGTGGGCATATTCAGCCGGCGTCAATACACGGAAAGGCCTCCCGATCTTCATGAACTAAAAATAAGAATTACCGGCGACGTGCTCCCGGATTGCCTGTTTCTGACGAGGATCAATTTTTCAGCAACCTGTTATCATCCTTTCCCGGGCCCATCGCCCCGATTTTTACATAACGTAAAAACCAAGCCATGGAACAGAATCCTGTCACCGGCCGGAAAGACGATCTTCCCGGCGAAGGCAAAGGCCCGATCGGCCGCACTGCCGTAAAAGCATTTGCACTCGGCGCCACTATTTTATTCGCAGGCGCGCTTTATTATTGTTATTCCACCGGGCACTTCCTCGCCTTCTGGATGCTTACCGCCGTATTGGTGTTGGGCGCCGTTTTCGTCGTTTCTGTTTACAGGTCGATGATGAGCGAAGCCGAACGCAACCGCCGGCGCGAGGAAATGGAGCGCCAGCCCCTCGGCAGCCCGAAACGCCACGCACACGGTACGTGATTCAAAGATTCAAACGTCCCGAGTACTCGGGACTATGGCTCTTAGATTGCAAGTCTAAACAGCCATTGCCAGGAATTTAGCCGGTTTGAGAGGGGAATCTCTGAATTTTGAATTTTTGAATCTTTGAATGTGCGGGGGCAGGAGCGAAGGGATTATCTTTGCCCATGCATGAAATGATTCTGATCCTCGATTTCGGATCGCAATACACCCAATTGATTGCCCGCCGCGTCCGCGAGCTTAACGTTTACTGCGAAATTCACCCTTACAATAAGATTCCCGCCATCACGCCCAATGTGAAAGGCGTCATTCTCTCCGGCAGCCCGTGCTCGGTGCGCGACCCGGAATCGCCCAATCCCGATCTTTCGGCTTTCCGCAAAAAGCTTCCGCTGCTCGGCGTGTGCTACGGCGCGCAATTGCTGGCCAAACAGGATGGCGGCGAGGTGAAAGCCTCCAGCCACCGCGAATACGGCCGCGCCAACCTCGGGCACGTCGATTTCGAAGACAAGCTGTTCGACGGCATTTCACAGCATTCGCAGGTGTGGATGTCGCATGCGGATACGATCACGACTGTTCCCGGGAATTACAAGCTGGTTGCAGGGACCGCGGATGTGAAGGTCGCCGGCTTCCACGTGGACGGGGAAAATACCTGGGGCATCCAGTTTCACCCGGAAGTGTATCATTCCACGGAAGGCGCGGCGCTGCTGAAAAATTTCATCGTGCACATCTGCGGCTGCAGGCAGGACTGGACGCCCGGCTCGTTCATCCACGACACGGTGGAGGAGCTGAAGAAAAAGCTCGGCAACGACAAAGTGGTGATGGGCCTTTCCGGCGGCGTGGATTCTTCCGTGGCCGCGCTGCTGCTGCACAAGGCGATCGGGAAAAATCTCTATTGCATTTTCGTCGACAACGGGTTGCTGCGCAAAGACGAGTTCTCGTCCGTGCTCGATTCGTACAAGCACATGGGGCTGAACGTGAAAGGCGTGGATGCCAGTCCGCGTTTTTACGATGAGCTGAAAGGCGTTTCCGACCCGGAACAAAAGCGCAAGATCATCGGGCGCATTTTCATCGAAGTGTTCGACAAAGAAGCGCATGCCATCACCGACGTCAAATGGCTCGGCCAGGGAACGATTTATCCCGACGTTATCGAATCGATCTCCGTCGGCGGTCCTTCCGTGACGATCAAATCGCACCATAACGTCGGCGGTTTGCCGGAGACCATGAAGATGAAAGTGGTGGAGCCGCTGCGGCTTTTATTCAAGGATGAAGTGCGGCGTATCGGCGATGCTTTGGGATTGGAACACAACATCTTGCATCGTCACCCGTTTCCCGGCCCGGGGCTTGGCATCCGCATCCTCGGCGACGTCACGGCAGAAAAGGTACGCATCTTGCAGGAGGCAGACAGCATCTTCATCGAAGGCTTGAAAAAACACGATCTATACAACAGCGTCTGGCAGGCAGGAGTGATCCTGCTTCCCGTGCAAAGCGTGGGCGTAATGGGCGACGAACGGACGTATGAAAACGCCGTTGCATTACGCGCCGTTTCCTCCACCGACGGAATGACCGCCGACTGGTGCCACCTGCCGTACGAATTTCTCGGGAAAGTATCCAACGAGATCATCAACCGCGTAAAAGGGATTAACCGGGTTGTGTACGACGTCAGTTCCAAACCGCCCGCAACCATCGAATGGGAATAAACACATTGTTCATCAAACCCACTGTTCTGAATTCTCCCCGACATATCGCCCGCCTGTTTCGCTTCATCTGCATGTTGCTTGTGCTGCTCTGCGCTATCCCGGCCGCAGCGCAGGAAGTGAAAAAGTCGAAGAAGACCGAAACGGTCGAAGGAAAAAAATATTACCTCCACACCGTCGATCGCGGGCAGACGCTTTATGCCATTGCCAAAGCCTACGAGCTTTCCGTGAACGATATTCTCGTCGAGAATCCCGACGCGCTGAACGGGATCAAACCCGGGCAGGTGCTGCGCATTCCTTTCCAGAGAGCGCCCGTGGTCATGAAACCGGTTGTGCCGGATTCGAATTTCATCATTCATAAAGTCGTCGCCGGGCAAACGATGTACAGCATCGCCGCGATGTACAAGATGCCGCAGGATTCGATCCTGAAGTACAACCCGGAGGCGCGCGCCGGGCTGAAAGCAGGGCAGGAGCTGAAGATCCCGGGAAAACGCACTGTTACGGTCGTACCGCTTCCGGGCGCCGGGGACGATACGTTGTACGTGGGCAGGAAAAAGGATTTGTACCACGTTGCGCTCATGCTGCCGCTCCAGCTCTGGAACGTGCAGAACATCGACCCGGAAGACAAGCAAAAAACATTCCCGCCGAAAACCGAAGCCGCGGTGCAGTTCTACGAAGGGGCATTGCTCGCGCTGGATTCGATGAAAAAGCGCGGGATGAAAGTGAAGCTCCACGTGTACGACGTCGACGACGGCGATTCGGCGAAGATGAATGCCATTCTCGACAAGCCGGAGTTCAAGCTCATGGACCTCATCATCGGCCCGCTGACGTCGGGTCCGTTCGATGTCGCATCGGAATGGGCGAAAGAACATCACGTGGCCATCGTTTCACCGGTGTCGCCCGCCAATAAAGTATTGTTCAAACGTCCCGATGCGGCCAAAGCGCTGCCGTCGGTTTCCACGCAGCTTGAAAATCTCGCCACGTTCGTCGCAGCAAAACACAAGACCGACAACGTGATCATGATCACCAGCGGCAACCTGAAAGAAGCCGCACTCGCCAACGGGTTCCGGTCGGACGTGAGCAGGCTGTTGTATCCCTCCGGCAACGACACGATCCCTGTGACGCGCGGAATGACCGGCGTGAACGCATTGCTGAAGCCCGGCGTCACCAACGTGCTGCTTATTCCTTCCAGCAGCCAGGCTTTCGTCAGCGACGTGCTGCGCCAGCTGTACACGCTCAGCGAAAAAGACAAATACACGTTCGTCGTTTACGGCATGTCGACGTGGATGGGCTACGACAACCTCGACCCGGAATACCTCGAAAAGCTCCAGCTGCATTTTGTCGCGCCGTATTTCGTCGATTACGATTCCAGCGCCGCCACCACGCGTTTCCTTCGCCGCTACAGCGACGTGTTCAGCGGTGATGCAGGGTTGTACACGTTCACCGGTTACGACGTCACGCTCTTTTTCCTCGAAGCCCTGTACACGCACGGAACAGATTTTTACTACAAGCTGCCGGAGCTGAAAGGCGAAGGATTGCAGCAGCGTTTCGAGTTCTTCCGCAGCGACGCCGAAAGCGGCTACGAAAACCGCGGCACGCACATTTTGATGATACGCGACTACAGGCTCGTCAAGGCGAAGTAGGTTTTAGGTATTAGATCTTAGGTGTTAGGGCTTAGGGCTTAGGTCTTGGAAAGTCAGGATCAAATTTTTTGCAAACCCTAAAACCTAAAATCTAACACCTGAGTCCTGAGTCCTAAGTCCTAACACCTTATTCATGACGAAAGAAATTATTGCCGAACGTTTGCTTGACCTGCAGGAAAGCATTTGCATCGCGCTGGAAGAAGCTGACGGGAAAGGAAAATTCCTGGAGGAAACGTGGGAGCGCGAAGGCGGGGGAGGAGGACGGACGCGCGTGCTCTTGCACGGAGACGTGATTGAAAAAGGCGGCGTGAATTTTTCCGCGGTGCATGGCGTGCTGCCCGAAAACATCCGCGAAGCCCTGAAAATTTCCGAAACGGATTTTTTTGCCACCGGCGTTTCCATCGTGATCCACCCCGTGAGCCCGATGGTTCCGATCATTCACATGAACGTGCGCTACTTCGAGCTCGGCAACGGCGAATATTGGTTCGGTGGCGGAATTGACTTAACGCCGCATTACGTCGTGGAGGCGGATGCGCGCTGGTTTCATCGCCGGCTGAAGGAAGTGTGCGATCGTTTCGACACTTCGTATTACGAGCGTTTCAGCAAATGGGCCGACGATTATTTTTTCATTAAGCACCGCAATGAAACGCGTGGGGTGGGCGGAATTTTTTTCGACCGGCTGAGCGCGAAGGATGAGGCGGGAAAAGAAAAGCTGTTTCAGTTTCTCATCGCCGTGGGAGAAACGTTTGCGCCGGTCTACACGCATTTCATGCAAACGAAACGCGATCTCCGTTACGGGGAAAATGAGCGGAAGTGGCAGCTGCTGCGTCGCGGGCGTTACGTGGAATTCAATCTCGTTTACGACAAAGGCACGAAATTCGGTCTCGACACCAACGGCCGCACCGAATCCATCCTCATGAGCCTCCCGGAGCATGCGGGCTGGTTTTATAACCATGTTCCCGCACCGGGCAGTCCCGAAGCCGAAACGCTCGCCTTGTTAAAAAAAGGCATTTCCCGGGCATAATCCGCCTTTCCCGAAGGCCCATTCGACTGTTCATAAGATTTGTTGGCCGGCAGACTAAGGGCTTGACTGATATGGGTTTTATATACTATATTGCGTGTTGTTAATAGAGGGGGTCGGCAACCTAATCTATACTAAGTTTAATGAAACACATGTACCACTCATCCAGGGCCGTCGTTTTCTGCGCGATGGTTTGTATGGGTTTGTTGTTCTCCGGCACTGCACGCGCCCAGGCAAACGCGCATGCAGGACACGAAGATCACAATTCCACTTTCGGCGATTCGTTGGACGGGTTCAACGCTGACGCCGTCATGCAGCGCGCTTTTGCAAACAACCTCGGACCGGGCGAAGCTGCGCTTTACCTGGCCAAATGCAAACGCCAGTACATCGACAAACGTTACGGGCTGACGCGTTCGCAGGGAAACAACAACACCCTTGCTTCCATGCGCGTGCCGAACAATGCGCTTGTCATGCCCCCGTGCACGAACATGGATTTCGAGACCGGGAACTTCACCGGCTGGACGGGCTTCATCGGCGACAACACGGCCAGCTCTTCTGGCCCGCTCCAGAACATCGTCAACGGTTTTGTCTCCGCCGGCATGGATGCGGCTGTGAATAATGCGAGCGCCCGCCACACCATCGTTTCCGCTGCATCGGGAAATGACCCCTGCGGCGGTTTTCCCTGCGTGGCGCCCGGCGGCAACTATTCCGTCCGTCTCGGCGGAACGACCGCCAACTACCAGGGCGAAGCCATCGAGCAGACGTTCACCGTCGGGCCCGGCAATACCAGCTTTACCTACGAATATGCCGTGGTGCTCAACGACGGCGGTCACTCCACGGGCGAGCAGCCGTATTTCCGCATCGAGATGTACGACCAGTCCGGCAACCTCATCCCCTGCGCGCAGTATTACGTCGAAGCCAGCGGTACCATTCCCGGCTTCATCAACTGCGGTGTCGGAACTTCGTACAAGCCCTGGACCACCGTCAACGCCGATCTCACCAACTACGTGACGCAGAACGTTACGATCCGCTTCACCGCGGCCGGTTGCATTTACGCCGGTCACTACGGTTACGCCTACGTCGACGCATCCTGCCTGCCGTACGCCATCCTCACGAGCGACTCGCTCTGCGCGGGCAATACCATCACGCTCTCTGCGCCTGCGGGTGCGCAATCCTATTACTGGTCGCCGGGAGGGCAGACCACGAGCACGATACAGGTCAACACGCCCGGCTCGTACACGGTGGATATGCAATCCGTGACCGGCTGCTACACCCAGCTGACTATCAACATCGGGCAATACCCGCAGCCAACGGCAGCCTTCACGCCGACCTTCCCGCCCTGTTCGCCGAACTACACATTCACGAACAACAGTACAATAAGTAGTGGAACGCTATATTACCATTGGGACTTCGGGGACCCGGCCCTTACAAATGATACATCGAACGTGCAAAGTCCGACGTTCAATTTTCCAAACCCGGGGACTTACACCGTTACATTGATCGTCACCAGCGCGAGCGGCTGCGTGGATACGGCCACACTTGTCGTCAGCCCCGGAAACGGGGGACAGGCGGCCTTTTCGGCGAACACCGTTTGTTTTAATTCGGCCACCGTGTTTACCGACCAGTCCAACGGCGCAACAGGATGGAGCTGGAATTTCGGCGATCCTGCATCCGGCGGGGCCGACTCGTCGCAGCTGCAAAACCCGACGCACCTGTACAGCGCGCCCGGCACCTACACCGTCACGCTGACCGCGCAGACCAACCCGTGTCCATCGGTGATCACGCAAACCGTAACGGTTTATCCGCAACCCACCGCCTCGTTCGCATACAACCAGGTCTGCGGCAACCAGCTCGTCAATTTCACAAGCACGTCGACGGTCATCGCGCCCAGCACGATCACCAGCACAGACTGGAATTTCGGCGATCCTGCATCCGGCGGGAATAATACGTCCACGCTGCTCAATCCTTCGCACACGTTCAGCGCGCCCGGCACCTACACCGTTACGCTCGTGATCACCACGGGCAACAACTGCACGCAGACCACCACGCAGGTGATCACCGTCGGTCTCGCGCCCACTGCGGCATTCACCGCGACCACCGTCTGCACGAATACGCCGATGACGTTCACCAACAATTCCATCAACGGCAACTCGTACTTCTGGGATTTCGGCGATCCGTCGGTTACAACAGACACGACCAGCGCTGCGAGCCCGACGTATACATACACCAACCCTGGCACGTACAACGTCATGCTCATTGCCAACCCGGGACCTTGTTCGGATACTTCCATACTCGCCGTAACAGTTGCGCCCGGCCCGCAGGTATTGTTCGCCGCCCCGCAGGTTTGCCTCAACAGCCCGACCGTGTTCACCGACCAGTCTTCCATCTCTTCCGGCAACATCGTCGGCTGGTCATGGGATTTCGGTGTCGGCGCGCTTTCCGGCGACACGTCGAATCTCCAGAACCCGACCTATACGTATCCCGCCGCCGGCACATACACCGTTTCGCTGACCTGCACGTCGAACAACGGCTGCCAGACCACGAACACGATGACGATCACCGTTAACCCGCTGCCGGCAGCGAACTTCAGCTCCAACGTTGTCTGTGTGGGCGTCCCCACGAGCTTCACGGATCTTTCCGGGACACCCGGCGGCACGATCACCGGCTGGACGTGGGATTTCGGGGATGGCTCGCCCACGTCGCCCACCCAGAGCCCGACGCACATTTATACGAACGATTCCACCTACAACGTCACGCTCATCGTGCAGAACAGCTTCGGCTGCTACGACACGGTGAACCTTGCCGCTGTAACGGCCGCGATGCCGGAAGTGCTCTTCACCGCGGATACGTTTGCGGGATGCCCGATGCTTTGCGTGGATTTCCTCGACCAGACCACGATCGCATCCGGCAGCATCACCGGCTGGACATGGGATTTCGGCGACAATACGCCTCCTTCGTATTCGCAGAGCCCGTCGCATTGCTACAGCATAACCGGCACGTACACCGTTACGCTCACCACCACGTCGAACGGCGGCTGCGCAAGCACGCTCGTCATCCCCGACATGATCGAAGTGTACCCGGTGCCGCAGGCGAGCTTCTTCGCCACGCCGCCGATCACCACGGTCGTTAACACCGACATCCAGTTCACCGATCTTTCGCAGGGCAACCCGGTTACGTGGCAATGGGATTTCGGCGACCCGAGCACGGGTACCGACGTGTCCGCGCTGCAGAACCCGGTGTACACGTATTCCAACGAATACGGTTCCATCTATCCCGTACACCTGACCGTAACGAACCAATACGGTTGCGTCGATGACACGCTTCTCGAGGTGGTCGTCGAGCCGGAATTCACGTTCTTCATCCCGAACGCGTTCACGCCGAACAGCGACGGGGTCAATGACGGATTCTACGGGACCGGCATCGGCATTACGTCGTACGAGATATGGATCTTCGACCGTTGGGGCAACCTCATCTTCAATTCGAAAGACATGAACCAGCCGTGGGACGGTTCCGTGCAGGGCAAAGGCGGCGACATCTGCCAGATCGATACGTACGTGTGGAAAGTAACATTGACGGACGTTTTCGATAAAAAGCACAAGTACATCGGTCACGTAAATCTTATCCGGTAAGTAAACTTCAGGCACAATGAAACGACTCTTTTTCATCGCGATCTGCGCCTGCGCAGCAGCAACAGCCTTCGCGCAATACACACATACCGTTTACGCGCCGAACGGCACTAAGGTCGAAGAAGGCCAGTACAGCGCCGATCCCGGCGTGCTTTCCACCGACAGCAAAGAAATTGCCGCGCAGAAAATGGCTGCCGTTCACAAGACCGGCACGTGGAACTATTGGTACGACAACGGCCAGCCGCTCGCCGAAGAGCAGTACACCGCAAGCGGCGCGCCCACCGGCACCTGGAAGAACTGGCACGACAACGGCCAGCTCTCTGCCGAGCACAACCGCGTCACCGGCGCAGTCGTGTATTACCACCCGAACGGCGCCAAAGCCGAAGAAGGCACCATCAACGCCGCCAACGTCCGCACCGGCGCATGGAAAGGCTGGCACGCCAACGGCAAGCTCAACTTCACCGGCGCCTACACCGCCACCGGCGAAAAGCACGGCGCCTGGAATTTCTTCGACACGACGGAAAAGCCCGTCGCCACGGAACAGTGAAACAACGGGGTGAAGAATTGATGTGCTGATATGCAGATGTGCTGATTGTTTTAAAACAAAGAAACGCTTCAGGAATGAGGCGTTTTTTTATGTCCTGACCTTTTCATCTGCATATCTGCACATTTGCACATATGCACATTGTACCTTTGATCAACATGAATAAGAAGGAACGTTTCACCCACGTCATCGCGTGGTTCGAGCAGCACATGCCTGTGGCGGAAACCGAGCTCGTGTATCACGATCCGTTCCAGCTGCTCGTGGCGGTGATCCTTTCCGCGCAATGCACCGACGTGCGCGTGAACATGGTGACGCCCGCGCTGTTCAGGCGTTTCCCGGAAGCTGAATCGCTGGCCGCGGCCACGCCGGAGGAAGTATTCCCGTTCATCCGCAGCATCAGCTATCCCAACAACAAGGCGAAACATCTTGTCGGCATGGCGAAGATGCTGCTCCGCGATTTCGGCGGGAAGGTGCCCGACACGGTGGAAGAGCTGGTGAAGCTGCCGGGCGTGGGCCGCAAAACCGCCAACGTGATCGCTTCGGTGGTGTACCACAAACCCGCGCTGGCGGTGGATACGCACGTGTTCCGCGTTTCCGCGCGCCTGGGGCTGACGACGAAGGCGAAGACGCCGCTGCAGACGGAGGAGCAGCTCATGAAATACATCCCGGAGAACCGGCTGGCCATAGCACATCACTGGCTGATCCTTCACGGGCGTTACGTGTGCGTGGCGCGGCGGCCGAAGTGCGAGGAATGTGGGTTGCGGGAGTGGTGTTTGTATTTTGAGAAGGTGGTGGGGAGGGGGAGGGAGAGTACTTAAGTTTTGTTACTAGTGCCTATTTCGGTAATTAATTGAACAACCTTTGCTGCTAAAATTTCAGCTGAAATAAGAGCATATATTTGATTCAAATCGGGATACTGGATTTGCCTAAAAGTGATGACAAACAGGCATATGTAATAATCAAGCTTGGTTTCTTTATGGAATACGTAGTCAATGGAATTCTTCCTAATAATTGTGATAAGCTTTAGTGTTTCTTTTAATAGAGGTCTTTCAACTGAATCTGAATTCAAACTTCCGGAAAAGGAGCTATCTAGTGAAAGAGCTTCTTCAAGACCCTTTATTTCAGATTTTTTCAGATAAGAAGGTAAATGTTTAAACTTAATTGAAGCTTCGATAGTCGCATGATCAATGATTGAACTAGCTGGACCTGTGAAACCAAAATCAATCAAGAATACTTCTTGATCATCTTTGAAAAAATTTTCAGAGTGCAAATCGCCATGGCAGACTTTCTTGTATGAAGTATAAACGAAATTTTTTATTGTTTCGTAATTCTTAACTAGGGGAAACTCCCTAATTCTTTCTACAGGCAGATTTTTAATTTTGGAGATCCACTCAAGAATACTGGATTCGTCATTTAAGTAAGCTGAAAATTTTTCTTTGACGGAGCCTTCTTCCTTGCTTTGAGTGTCTTTCCATCTTTGAAATAATTCACAGTCGAATAAAAGTTCAATCGCTTGCGAGGTAATATCTGAATCGCGTTTTTCCCGAATGAATTGGTCGATAAGATTCGAAAAGGATACAGAATCTTTTTTTCCATCGGAAGAAGCATATGTATACTTTAGAGCTTCATAAATTGATGTTTCATGATAAGAGCATTGGTACGTTTGGGAAACGATATTACCAATGTTAGTTTCGAATCGTGTATTTTCATCTTTGAGCTTTCTATGTTTTCCTCTTTCTATTATTGAATACTTAACTACATAGCGTTTGGTTGTATTTTGAAAACTTCTAGAGATTGGCTGAACTTCGATCACTTTAGAGCCGCTAAAACCTGCTTTCAATATTTTGTATTCTAAAATCATATGATCCGAGTTAGAAAAAGAGCGCTTAATAATATCTTCTTCGTAAAATGAAAGAGATTTATTGTTCAGAATCTTTTGATAATAGGATTCGATATAATCTTCATAAATAATTTGGTCAACATTTTTATACTCAAAGTCCATTGACGTTTTGACTTCGGAGTTTGTAATCGAAATATAAGTAGGCCGATTAAATTGACTGAAAATTTCCTTTAGATTATGGATTTCATTTGGTTTAGAGGTTAATCGCGGGGTTAAAAAAACTAAGCATAAATATTTTTTATTGAGTAATACTGGATCTTTTCTCAAGCTATCTGAAAACTCTTGAATTGTTGAAATCTTAACCTCCGATTCTGCATTCTTCTCCAAGGAAACAAGATGGGGGTTGTGTTTATATTCCTCATCACAAAGAAAAATAGTTTCAAATTGACCAGATAAAGAACTATTCAAATGAAAACAATAGTATCCTTTTAAGACTTTTAATATAGCACGATGAGTATTCCAAAAAGAAATAAAAATGACTTCAAAGTCTGGCTCATCAACTTCCTTTTTTTGAGTTTTATTTTTTGTTTTGGCTGAAGCTTTGAACGCTTTGTGATTTAAAATTACTTGACGAAATTCTTCTATATTATAATTTGGAGCATTTATTGTTCGGTTAAATAAATCATCACCAATCTTTTCGTATAACGGTAATAGGGATTCCCACAATTCTTTGGGTTGGGAGTGGATCTTTGTTAGGAAAGCTTGCACATTTCCTGAGAAATACTCTGGCGCCTGGTTCAGTTGTTCGTATTCGGCTTCTAAATTTTTGATTGTCATTTAAATCGGTTTTTCATTCGCCGTAAAGTTCTTTTCGAGTATTAAATGCTTCTCGTCCTCCTTCCAGCAAACCTAGAATACGATCTTGCACGTCGGTTATTGTTCCTTGTTTTTCGATTTTTGATTTACCATCTCCATAACTTAGAAAAATATTAGTTTCTGCATTTGAAAGAACTGGAATATTAGGATTGTGGGTGATAAAGATTAGCTGCCTCCTCGTTTTTTGATCTCTGATAATTTTGTGGATTGCTTCAGAGATATATTTATTATCTAGATTGTCTTCGGGCTGATCTATTAATAAGGGGTTTGTTGAGACCGCAAAGATTACCGGCAAAACAGCCGTACATCGTTGTCCTGTTGATAATTCATCTGTTTTTTTATAGTAGTCCTTTTTAATGGCATCCTTTTTTTCCTTAGCATCTATTTTAAGAAGAAACTCCGGGAGATCTTCGTTGTAAAGAGATTCTATCTTATATATATACTCTGTCTCATGAAGAGCGGTTATTATTGCTTTAGATCGTTCTTCATCAATGCCCGGGATTTGCTTTAATGACTCTTCATCCTTTTCATGTATTATCGTTGCTAATCTGTCTGGAGTGAAATTTGATACAATACTTGGTATCAGAATATTATATTTCATGTTTGATCCACGTAAACCATTTCTGAGTAATTCTTCATATTGATCTGTTATTCCTCCAAAACCAATTGTAATGCGTATATCGCCACCAAATTGGTCATTAAGCAAATCTATCTTCTCTTTTCTTTTGAGAAAAATTTCCTGTTTTAATGAGTTAAGAATTTTGATCTGATTACCGCGCACAACTTTTAAAGCTTTTCGATTTTTTTCGATCTCTTGAAGTTCTTTTTTCAAGACGCTTTTCTCTTCTACCTTTTTGGAAAGCGTATTGTATTTATTATAATAGTCCCTGTGTTTGTCGAACTTCTGTTTAAGTTGTACGAAGTCATTTTCTTGCTGATCGTGCTTAACTTTGAGTTTCTTTTGGACTGCCGCTATCGCTTCAATTGCGTTACTAATAGTAGCCTTTGCTTTTTGACTATTGCTAATAATTAAGCTTAAGCTTTTGCTCATTTCATCCCGGATTGCTCCTAGTAAATCTTTATTCGTAAATCGGGCTGTATCCGAATTAGTAGAAACGAAACCACTTACATCATCCTCAATTTGAGATTGTCCTTCAGCCAATTCACTTAATTTGTCTTTGATTCGCTTGACATACCTTTTTTCGGCATTTCTGGTTTTTTCTTTTTGATCCGCCGCCTCAAATTCTTCCTGTTCTTTTTTAATAATATCTTCAGGTTGATTTTCTTTATGAGTTTTCAGTTCTTCCTCTACTGTCGAATAATTTTTTATTGTTTCAGAAAGTTGAGAGAACTTCGCATTTTCATTTCGTATAGACTGCGCATTTTGGGTCAAAAGATGTTGAACTTCTCTGACTTTTCCCTTGAATTCAATTACTTCAGTCGAAATCATTTTATCAATTAGACGGAGGCGATCAGTGCTATTACGTCCGATGTCCTCAATCTTTAAAGCAGGATATATATCACATTTTATTTGTTCGCTTATTTGATCTATGGGAATGTGGTGGTTGCTTGGTACAATATAAGGTTGCGGTTCGTCTCCTATGGTCTTTATTATTTCATAAGTTTTTCCATCATCACCTTCAATAACAAGACGTATTTCTCCATTTTTTAGATTGTTTTTTAAAATGTTATATGTCGTATCATTTCCCTCCGAGTCAACTTCAAGTGCTGCTGTAAGGAAATGAAGAAGAGTGGATTTACCAGTGCCTCTGCCACCCATAATACAGCTTAGTTTATCCGAAAATGTTAGCGTTGTATCTACGAAAAAACTCGAACCGGTTATTTTAAGGGATTTTATTCTTTTCATGGGGGTGGGATATTAATTAGGAAAAAGTAAGAATTAGTTGTTGATAAATGAGTTTTTTTGTAGTAAAATTTTAATATCTTGATTTTTAGGTAAAGGAATTAAGGTAATATGGTTTATTGTCTCTGCGAAACTTTGGAACAAGCCCCTGATTTCCGATTTTGTCGTCTCTCCCCAAAACTTCCCAACACCCCCAACCTCCCCACTCCTCCCTCCCGTCTCCCTCCAAAACCCACTCGTCGGACGGTTTTGACCTCCTGTCGGAAACTCTGCGCCTTTGTTAACATCTTTCGTTTGATTTGGCCCGGCCGGTTGATAACCATTTGATTGAAAATTCGTACTTTAGAGGGATCAGAATTGCCCTGGCTGCGAGTGGCATTGCGGGCAGGTACATGAAACACAACGGAGTAACAACACCCTAACTGAATTACATGAAACGAAATCTTACTCAGGTTTTGTTGGCGCTGGCGCTTACTTTCCTTGCAGGCAGGGAAGCGTATGCCTGTCACGGCGTAGCATTGGTGGGCTTTTCAGCCACTACCAACGGATCGAGCGTTACTGTGAACGGGAGCTCGGATTCGCCCACATGCGGGTGCGGCCCGTATTACATGGAAGTGGAGCTGGCCTGTTTCAGCGCAGCGAACTTCACCGGTCTCGCGCCCACATGCACGGCAGCCAACTGGAACGTGTACCCGTGGTACCGCTCCCTGCTCAACGTCCCTAATTATACCGCTCCCAACTGGCCCGACAACTGCGTCGTGGAGCCATACCTGCCGGTGACGATCAACTTCTCGCAACTTTGTCCCGGCACGCAATACGTCCTTCGTGCGCGCGAACGCGTTTGCGGATCCGGCAGCGCCGGCCCGTGGTCTGCGACCTACACGTTTACTACGCCCGGCACGCCCCCGAGCTTTACGCTCACCGCCGCCGCCGCACCGAACCCGACCTGCCCCGGCAACCCGGTAACACTCACCGCCACGCTGTCCGGCACAGGCGGCTGCGGCACCGGAACGCCCGTGTTCACCTGGCAGCCCGGCAACCTCATCGGCCAGACGGTTACCGTTACGCCTTCCACCACTACGACCTACACTGTAACCGCTACCGGCGGCTACATCGCATGCTACCCGGTTCCGCCGGCAACGGTTACCGTCACCGTCAATGCAACGGCTATCGCGGGGACAGCGAGCATTTCTCCGCCCACCGTATGTGCAGGCGGCTGCGTGACATTGACACTTACCGGCAACAACGGCGCGCTGCAATGGCAATCGTCGCCGAACGGGATAACGTGGACCAATATCGCGGGGGCGACAACTTCGCCTTACGTGTATTGCCCGGTGAACGCACCCATGTATTTCCGCGCTGTCGTCACCGGCGCGCCGGGCTGCGGCACGGCAACGTCAAACACCGTGACGGTAGGCGTTACACCCGTCCCGACATTGACGATCAACCCGAACGCGCCTTCCATCTGCGCGGGACAATCGGTTACGCTGAACGTTTCGGGTGGAAGCGGTTACACGTGGACTGGTCCCGGCGGCTATACAGGCGTGGGAGCGAGCGTCACGATCACGCCGTCTGCAACAGGAACCTACTCCGTATCGACTTCCGGCAACTGCCCGGGCACACAAACGGTGACGATCACGGTGAACCCGGCGCCAGTGCTGGTGTTCTCACCGCCGGCGCCTTCCATCTGCTCCGGCTCATCCGTAACGATCGATGCAGGATCGAATGTGAACTCGTACACCTGGGTTCCGTCGACCGGCCTCACTTATCTTTCCGCCTCGCAGGATTCCGTGCTGGCGTCACCGAACTCCACGACGACGTACAACGTAACGGCAACATCGCCTGCAGGCTGCACAGCAAGCGGGAACGTGACCGTGACCGTCAATCCTTCACCGGCGCTCATTCTTTCCGATACCATCGTCACGCTTTGCCCGAACATGACGGACACGGTGACGATCACCGGCGCGAACTCGTACACCTGGAACCCGCTCACCGGCGCGAACATTTTGATGCCCGACGGTTCGCAGGTAGAATTCAACCCGGCTTCACCCACAACGTACACCGTAGTGGGGACGAGCGCTGCAGGCTGCATCGATTCTGCCGTGGTGCAGGTCAACATCTCGAACAACATCGTGGTTGACGCAGGTCTTCCCGACAGCATTTGTCCCGGAACTTCCACAACGCTCACCGCAACAGGCGGAACAGTGTACAACTGGACCTCGAACCCGGCATCGGCGATCGTCAACGGCAATACAGACACCCCGACGGTGACGCCGACAGTTACAACGGTCTACACGGTGAACGTTGCGAACCAGTTCGGCTGCACGGGATCAGACAGTGTTACGATTACGGTGCGGAATCTTCCGCCGGCCGACGCGGGCGTCGATACGAGCCTCTGCGACGGTGACGCGATCAACCTGAACGCAACCGGGGGCACAGGCTACAGCTGGGTGGGACCGAACATCACCGCGGGCGGCAACACGTCTTCACCGACGATCGCGCCGAACGCTTCGAACAACTACATCGTAACGGTGACGGACCAATACGGCTGCACGAACACCGACGTGGTGAACGTCACCGTGCATGCATTGCCGAACGCGAACGCGGGAACCGACCAGTTCATCTGCGGATCGCTTTGCGCGAACCTGCTGGCAAGCGGCGGAACACAATATTCCTGGATGCCGCCGATCGGCCTGTCGAGCACGAACACCGCAGCCACCACGGCCTGCCCGCAGATGTCCGTCGATTACACGGTAACTGTTACGGATCAATACGGTTGCGTCAATACGGATTCGGTAAGCGTCACGGTTTACCCGCCGCTTTCAGTCACTGCTTCACCTGCGGTTGCTGTCTGCAACGGCGCGCAGGCAACGATCTCGGCTACAGCAGCCGGCGGCGATGGCGGCCCGTACACGTATTCCTGGAGCCCGGCGACCGGCCTCTCCAACCCGAACGCGCAATCCACCGGCGCAACTCCGTCGGCAACGACGACCTACACGGTAACCGTAACGGACGCCTGCGGCTCTATTGCTGCGATCGATTCGGTGACGGTGGGTGTTTTCCCGGTGCCTGTGCTGAACGTCACGCCGGATGTTACTTCCGGCTGTTCACCGGTTTGCGTGGATTTCACCGGCTCTTCCGCACCGGCAGCCGCGTCATGGACGTATGACTTCGGCGATCAGTCCACATCGAACCTGCTCGATCCGAGCCATTGTTTCACCACGCCGGGCAGCTACACGATCATCTACACGGTGACCGACGTAAACGGTTGCACAAACACGATCACCTATGCGAACATGATCACGGTTCACCCGAACCCGGTTGCCGGGTTCACGGTTTCGCCGCAGGTCACGACGATCCTCGCGCCGGACATTATAGTGACCCCGACCTGCACGAACTGCGACACGACGCATTATTTCATGGAGAACGGTCTGGATTCTGCCGTGACAACGCTCAACAGCCAGTTCACGTACACCTACAGCGACACCGGTTATTTCCAGATCATGCAGGTGGCGGTGAACCAATACGGCTGCGTCGATACCGCTTACGACTACGTGATCATCCAGCCCGACTGGTCGTTCTTCGCGCCGAATGCCTTTACCCCGAACGGTGACGGCATTAACGACAAATTCTACGTGTACGGTGAAGGCATCGATAACTCGACATTCGAGATGTGGATCTTCGACCGCTGGGGAAATACGATTTTCACGTCCAGCGATATCGCAAAAGGCTGGGACGGAACAGCCCAGATCAATGGCGGAGGTCCCGTGCAGATCGACACGTATGTGTGGCGCGTGAAATTCAGGGACATCAACGGCAACCCGCATACGTACGTGGGCCGCGTGAGTGTGATCCGTTAAAAGAATAACTACCAGGAACACAGGGAAGGGTTTTCATGTACGTGAAAGCCCTTTCTTTTTTACAACCGGCATGAAACGATTCACTGTTTATTTTCTCGCGCTGCTTTTCCCGTTTGCCTTGAATGCTGAAGCGGGAAAGGCGATGCGAAAGCAATTGTTGTTCGAAGAGAACGTCGGGCAGGTGAAAGGCGGGGAGGATGTGCGTTTTGTGCTGCGCGGAAAATTGCTGACGTATTATTTTACGGATCGCGGGTATTCGATCGTGCAACGTTCCGACAGCGGCCGGGTGAACCGAACGGATTTTCTTTTTAGTGGAAACACCCGCATCGAACCGGAAGGGCTGGAAGAGCAGGGACTGCGTGTATCTTACTACGTGGGAAATACGAATGCTGTTTCGCATCAGTACAACAAAGTGATTTTCCGGGAAGTGACTACCGGCGTCGACATGGAGTTTTCGATGTCGGACGGGAACATCATGCGAAAACTCATCGCGTGGAACGGGAATTTCCCGGAAAAATTTTCACTTCATGTGAAAGGATCGACATACTGGCCGGGAGATGGACGCTACAACTTTGTGAACAATGCCGGCAGGTTCGAAGAAGCTCTGATCTCCTCAGCGGAGAGCCTGGACGTTTACCCGCTTTACCCATTGAGCTGCATCGTCGGGTACAGGCCGTTTATTTATTTTATAGAACCGCGTGAAGGCAGCGATCAATCCGCATCAACGTCCACCATCAGCTGGCTCACGTATCTCGGCGGTGGCGATTCCGACGAATTGTTCGGCATTGCGCTCACCGCGGACGAAGGCGCTGTCGTTACCGGCCGCACCGCCAGTCTTACGTTCCCGTCCACGCCCGGTTCCATGCAGGACACGCTCGGCGGCAGCTACGATGCGATCGTCACCCGTTTCGACTCCGCAGGGAATTGTCTCTGGTCGACGTATTACGGCGGAACTTTTTTCGACGGCGCATACGGCGTGATCGCGCTCGATTCCGGTTTTGCAGTTTGCGGAATGACAAACAGCGCCGATCTTCCCATGCTCAACGCGCCGCAGGATACGAACGCGGGAAGCTATGACGCGTTCGTCATCCTTCTCGACAGTGCAGGCCAGCTCGTACGTTCCAGCTACTATGGCGGAACCGGCGGCGACCAGGGACTTGCGATCGCGAAAGGCCCGGCGGGAGAAATTGTGCTGGCGGGATCGGCTACATCGACCGATCTGCCGTTCACTGCCGGAAGCTACCAGCCATCGATAGGAGGAATGATCGACGCATTCCTCGCCGTGATGGATCCTTCCACCTTGCAGATAACCTGGTCGACGTATTACGGCGGCGCGAACGTGGAAGACATTCATTCCGTAACCGTGACACCGCAGGGCGAGATCGCTTTCTGCGGAGGAACGCGCAGCTTCGATTTTCCCGTTACGCCCGACGCATGGCAAAACACGCTGCTCAGCCAGCCCGACGTTTACCTCGTGAAATTCAGCATGAGCGGTGCGCGTACCTATGCCACCTATTTCGGCGGAACGAATAATGAAGATGCGAACGGCGTGGTGGCCGACAGCATGGGCCGCCTGTACATCACCGGTTTCACGTACAGCATCGATTTTCCCACGCAGGGAACAATTTTCCAGCCGAACCTGCTCGGGCAAAATGACGTGTTTGTGTCCTGCTTCGATTCCACCGGCCAGCTTGCATGGTCGACATACATCGGCGGCGGCATGCAGGATGTGGGCTGGAATATTTTCCGTCGCGGGCGTTACATTTATCTCTGCGGCCAGAGCGAAAGCAGCGATTTTCCCGTCACAGCGAATGCCATCCAGGGAACAAATGCCGGGAATTCCGACGCATACGTGGTCAAGATGGACACGCTGGGCGGCATGGTTTCCGCCACGTTCATGGGTGGCGCCGGGGTCGACGTGCTCCTTGCGCTGACCGTGGATTCCGATACGAACGTGATCGCCTGTGGAAATTCATACAGCACGGATCTGCCGGTGACGCCGAACGCATTTCAGCCGGTGAACGGAACGCAGGGCGACGGATTCGTGGTGAAGTTCGGAATGGCGGAGCAGCCGTTCGGGATGAATGCGGAAGAGGAAAGTGTTGCCGGGCAGCCTGTGAATATTTATCCAAATCCGGCGAACGAGATAGTGACGATCGCGGTGGAAAACGAAAAGATCACGTCAATAGAAATAATGGATGCGGCGGGAAGGCTGGTGATGAAAAAGCAGGTGAATGCGCAGCAGGTTGTTCTCGACGTACGTGAATTGGAAGGCGGAATTTATTTTGTGCGGGTGACGTCGGAGGACAATCCGGTCAAAGTTGCCCGATTGATCAAACAATAAAAAACATTACCTGTAGGGGCACGATGCATCGCGCCCCTACAGGAAATGTTTTTTATTTATTTCATATTCACAAACTGCAGCGGCAGCTCGTAATTCCCCCGCCGCACCAGCGCAATCACCGCCTGCAGGTCATCGATCTTCTTCGCTGTTACGCGGATCATGTCGTCCATCTGCTGGGCCTGCACTTTCAGCTTCGAGTCCTTGATGTCTTTCTGGATCTTCCGCGCCGTGTCCTTGTCGATGCCTTGTTTGATCTTCAGGTCCTTCCGTACCATGGCGCCGGAAGCGTAATGTTCCTTGCCTTCGTCGATGCAGCGCGGGTCGAGCTGCTGTTTGATCATGCGGTTGCGGATGATGTCGATGATCGAGCCGAGGCGCATCTCGTCTTCGGTGACGATCTGCAGCGCGAGGTTTTTCTTGTCGAGCTCGATGGTGCTGGCGGTCCCTTTGAAATCGAACCGGCCGAAGATCTCCTTGCGCGCGCTGTTGATGGCGTTATCAAGGGTCTGCGTGTCAATTTTAGAAACAATGTCGAAGCTTGGCATATGGTAGTAGTTCTGAGTTCTTAGGTCTTAGGTCTTAGGTTTGAATTTGGAATCTTGAATTTTCAATCTTCAATCTTCAATCATTCCCACGTTTCAACTTTGAGCGAATCGGTGTAGACGAGTTTCTTTTCAATTTTCAAATTTCCCATTTCCTTCAGCGCATTGGCATAACGGTCGAGCTGCTTGCGGTGGAATGGGGCGGGGGAGCCGGTTTTGTAATCGATGATGATCGTTTTGCCGCCGCTTTCGACAACACGGTCGGGGCGCAGGCGTTTTCCCCCGGGAAGAAGGATCTCCGTTTCGCGCCGCACTTTTCCTTCGCCGGAAAAACAGTGCGCAAGCTCCTGCAACGCCACGATCCTGCCGAGCTGCTCTTTCAGCTGTGGAAGTTCCGCGGGCTGTGTCAGGCCTGCCTGGATCGCCGTGGCGAGCGCGGAGTCGATGTCGCCGGGCGTGGCGATGAGGGAAAGGATGCCGTGCAGCAGTTTACCGCGGTCGCGGCTGCCGTACACGTCTTCGTTGTCCCAGAAATCGGCGCTCGTGGCTTTGATGCGCACGCGGGGTTCCCAGTTGCTTCCGCGCACCGATTCCGGGCGGATGAGGCGGAGGCCTTCTTTTGCGGAAGGCCCGGCCGGCACAGGTTTCCCGGCTTCGGCGACGCCGTCGACGAACGGAATGTTCATCGCTTCGAGCGCCGCGTGAAAACAATCGCTGATGTTGGACGGCTCGCCTTTTTTTTCTGTCGCGCAGGTGAAAACATACAGCCGCTGCTCCGGGCGTGTCATCGCCACGTACAGCACGTTCAGCATGTCGAGCAGCTCTTTGCCTTTTTCTTCCCGGTAAACAGCTGCCGCCGGCGTGAGCTCGAGGTCTTTCCGGGCCTGCACCAGCGCGGTTTCCAGCCCCGGCAGCTCCGGGTCGTCGAGATCGATCCACAATTCTTTTCTCCGCTGCTCGAACGACCAGTTGGCGAACGGAAGGATCACAACAGGAAATTCCAGCCCCTTCGATTTGTGGATGGTCATCACCGTCACCGCGTTCATGCCTTCCGGCACCACCACCGACGCTTTGCGGCTGCGGTCTTCCCACCATTCGAAAAAATCCGCGCGGTCGGAATTCCTGGCATTCGTGTAGTTCAGCACTTCGTCGAGGAAGAACAACAAATACGCGTCGGCTTTTTCGCCGAGCTTCATCGTTTTCATCAGCTCCTCGCAGCGCTGGTAAAGCGGCAGCCGCGCAAGACGAACGGTGTCGAATGAAATTCCGTTTTGCGTGAGCACCGCCTGGAGATTATTCCCTGCCGCGGTGAATTCGTTAAGGCGTTCGTTGAGCGGCGCGTTCATGCGCCCGGTGGCGACAAGAAATTCAAGCGCGAGTGCGCCGGCGAGCTGGTCGGAAGGATGATCGATGCAGCGCAACAGGGAAACCATGAACGCCACGGCAGGCGATTGTTTCAGCAGGAGCGATTCGCTGGACAGCACGGGAATCCCGGCTTCGAGCAGTTCCGTAGCGACGAGCGTGCCTTCACGGTTCGTGCGGGCAAGAATAGCGATCTCGCCGAGCGGCCGATCTTCGGCATGAAGCTGTTGCACGAGTGAAATCGTTTTGCGGAGGAACGGCTGTTCTTTGTCATCCTCTTCGGGCGTGAGCGCTTCGATGCGGACATAGCCTCCCGTATTTTCCGCGTTGAATTCCTGCTCGAGGCGGTCGTAGATCACCTGCGAGGAAGGTCCGAGCAAACCGGCAAGGTGGCGGAAGAACGCGTTGTTGAACTGAACGATCTCGGCTTTGCTCCGGAAATTTTTTGCAAGATGAAGCTCGCGGTAATTGCGCACGAGGCTCTGCTCGCGTTCCAGCACAAGCGGGTTATCCGCGTGGCCCGTCACTTTCGGCAGCTGCGCGAACTGGGAAACTTCACCGCCTCTCCAGCGGTAAATGGCCTGCTTGCCGTCGCCGACGAGCATGGTGAAATGATTTCCTGCCAGCGCGTTCTCCACGAGCGGGAGCAGGTTCTGCCATTGCACCACCGACGTATCCTGGAATTCGTCGATGAGGTAGTTCGCATATTTTTCCCCGAGACGCTCGTAGATGAACGGGACCGGTTCTGCGAAAACGACACGCGCGATGATGCGGTTGAATTCCGAGATGTGCAGAATATTCTGTTCGGAGCGGAAGCTGAAAATGATCTTCTCGATCTCGTTCAGCACGGCGATGGCGTAAATATTCTTCAGCACCATGCTGCGCAGCACGAACTGCCCGTATTCCTGTTCCCGCAGCACTTCCAGCTCCTGCCAGATCTCTTCGAGCGTCAGCTGGATGTCCCTGATCGCCGCCTGCGCGGAAGGTGAAGCTTTCCCGGAATGCCATTTTCCGCCCGCGAGCATTTTTTCGATGTTCGAATTCGGCGTGGGGAAATTATCGAGGTTGCCGGAAGCATATGCGTTGAGCCGCCCGGCCATCCCGGTTTTCCCGCTCGCAAAGTCGCCGATGTCGAGGCCCGCCGCGGTGATCGTGTCCATGGCTTTTTTCGCAAGCCCGGTGCTCTGCGCTTCGAAGCCGTTGACAAGCGTCCGCAGCTTATTGCGGTACGCCAGGAAATCATCGATCGTGAGGTGACGCAGCTGGTCGGCATGGCGAGCGCCTTCTTCCTTCAGCAGGTGGCCTGCAATGTCCTGCAGCTCGCGCTCGATCTGCCAGTTCTTCTGCTCGTCAGTGCGCGCCTCTGAAAACTGCACGAGCACGTCCGTCAGCTTTTCATCTTCACCGATGCGGCTGACGAGAATGTCGACGGCCTCGCGGATGAGCTTTGCGTCGTCGGTCTCCACTTCGAAGTTGACGGGCAAATGCAGGTCGTGTGCGAACGCGCGTACGATGCGGTGCGTGAAGCTGTCGATCGTGCCGATGGCGAAGTCCGTGTAGTTGTGGAGAATGGCCCGCAGCACGTCGGCGGCGCGGCTTGCCAGGGAAAAGCGGTCGAGGACAAGCTCTTCGGTGAGCGCTTTGGCCATAGGGGATAATTCACCGGTTGCCGAGCCCGCAAGCTCTTCCAGCGCGGCGATGATGCGCTCTTTCATTTCCGCCGCCGCTTTATTGGTGAACGTGATGGCGAGAATCTTCCGGTAACGCTGGGGCGGATCGGAAGTATCGGAAAGCGCAAGGCGGAGATATTCCTTTACAAGCGTAAAAGTTTTCCCGGAACCGGCAGAGGATTTGTAAACAGTGAAGTTCACCTCATAAAGGTAGCGAGGAAATGCGATGTGCCGATGTGCCGATGTGTCGATGTGCCGGAAAAATGCCGAAATGCCGATGGGTATCAGGTAGCAAGTATTTAGTGCTTCCGCTTTGGACTTGATGATCGCGGTTTCCGGAAGAAGACGAATAGTCCTGTTCCCATCAGCAACGGAAAAATGCAGATGGAAACCATGAACGCCTGGTACGCATACTTCCCCCACGGCACGCGCGCGCCTCCATATGCCCAGCAAACGGCGATGAGCCATGCAAATTTGAGAACATCGAGAAGCGTTATTTTCTTTTTCAGCACAAAATGGACCATGTACGAGAGCAGCAGGCCGCCCAGCGCGGGAACCATCCAGTAATTGACATAATTCACGTCGATGATCCCGTAAAAGTTCAGCTGCGTCATGATATACCCGGCAACAAACACCGCGAAGAAAAAAAGTACCGGGATGCGCAGCTTGCGGTCGTGGAGGGAAGAGCCGGTAAGGAAAAGAAAAAACGGGAGCCCGAACAAAAGCGTCATGTAAATTTCCCTGACCCAGTTTTCTGCCGTGTTATCCGCCAACTCCACCATGAAGAAATGAAAGGCTACAAATCCAAGCCCCACGAGCGTGAGCCAGGCGAGGATTTTGTAGAAAAGAGGAGCTGTGTGATACGATTGCGTCGGAGCGTTCGGCATTGCTCCAAATGTAAGAAAAGGAAAAATAACCACGGAGGCACGGAGGAGGCACGGAGTCTCAACATTTCTGTAGGTGCGCAAAATTTTGCGTACCTACAGAAATAAATTTTCTCCGTGTTTCCGTGCCTCCGTGGTTATGTTAATCCCGCACTATAATGAGCAGCTCGCTTTCGAAAATACTTCCCGGCGAGATCATCAATTCATCTTTCGGAATGTCGTTGCCGTAACGCTGTTTCATGATGCGCTGCACCTCCGGGTGGGTGAGATCGTATTCGCCCATCGGCTTCGGCGCGCCGACTTCGAGGCCTGTGGCGTCTTTGTACGCTTTCCAGACGAGCTCGGAACAATAGATGCGCTCGTCGTTCCAGCCGAACCAGAGGTCGTAATTTTTGCCGAGGTGGCTGTTCACGGCCTGGCGCATCTTTTTCATCGCGGCGGCATCGAGTATGTTGTCGGCGCCGGCGAGACGTTTTACAACGTAATGATTATTGTCGCCGCGGGCAATGAACTCTTCGACGGGCGTTTTTTTCACCGGCTGCACAGCTTCGTAAACATACCACTTGCCGTTGTCGCTGAACAGAAGCCCGCAGTGGCTGTAGACGGAATGCGTGGCGAGCTGGATGGCCAAACTCTGGCCGCTCATGGACGACTGGAAGATGATGTCGCCGTTGTGGTAATTGGTGTCGATGGTTTCGACAGCGGGAGAAGCGACGGTTGCCTGTTCCGGCTCCGAAGCGCGGGAAACGTTGGTGTCGCAGGAAAGCAGGAAAAGCGTGAAAAAGGCGAAAAGAAGCGCGGGGAAAATTTTCATCGTGATATAAAGTTAACGATCATGAACTTGTTTGCTGAGGATGAGGGTGATAAAAAGTGTTAAGCTCGTGTCACTTTTTGCTTCACCCGGCATTAAGATGCAAACCGGACGAACAAACGCTGAAACATTTTCACATGAAAACCCCGAAACGCTACTTTCTTCTTCTCGCGGCAATTCCTTTCCTGCTTTTTTCCTGCAAGAACGAATCGCCTGCTTCTTTGTCCTCCGCCGATTCGCTGGCCAGCCAGGTCATTTCCGCCGACCATCCCGCCGATGTGTTTAACAAAGTGCTCACCCGCGAAAATCTTCCCGCGCAGGAATTTCGCATTACGTCTTCCAGAGACACGATCATCACCGGGATGCACGGCACGCGCCTCCGCGTGAACCGTAATTTATTCGTCGGGCCCAATGGGAAGCCGGTGAGCGGCGCTGTCGATGTTGAGTTAAAAGAAGCGTTGCAGATGAGCGACATCGTGCTGGCGAACCTTGTGACGGTCACCGCCGGCGGGGAAATGCTAGAGACCGGGGGAATGATCTGCGTGACGGCTACTTCCGGCGGACAAACGTTGCGGCTTGCGGACGGGAAAACGATCGACGCAGCTGTTCCTGCACCGGTGCTGAAAAAAAACATGCAGCTGTACGAAGGAAAGATCGACAGCGCGAACAAGATCGCGTGGGACAACCCGGCGCCGCTGGTGGAGGAAGAAGCGCAGCCTGCGGACGACACGCCGGCTGATAAAGGCAACTGGGTACACTGGTCAAACCTCGACGACGCAAACCTGTCTCCCGAAAAGAAGGAATCGATCTCCGATGAGGTCGCGGAGAAGTGGATGGGTTTTCACCGCGACACTGTCATAAAGATCCAGGGCGCGCGCATCCGGTTCTTTTCTAAGAACAGCGACATCGATTTCGGCGCGTTCGATCAGCCTGATCCGCAACAGCAGCCGCAGCAGGTTCAGCTTCCGCCGCAAAAGCAAAAAAAGGGCGTGAATACATTCCTTGCCGACGCGAATACGAATTATCTTTTTGCATTGAAGAGCCTCGGCTGGGCCAACATCGACCGGCTGGCCATTGACCCGCGCACGACAGATGTGAATTTTGTCACGAACATTTCCAACCAGGCAGATTTCAGTCTCGTTTACGTCACGCTCATCGTGGGCAACCAGAACATGTTCATACCCGGCTACCAGAAGTCCGACGGAACATTTTCGTTCACACACGGCGATTTTGAAGCGCCACGACTTCCGGTGGGCGAGGAAGCGATCATTTTGGCGACTGCGTATAAGAACGGAAAGCCGTTTTACATCATCGAGCCGATCATGATCCTGGAAGAGATGAACTTCACGTTCCGGCTCCGGGAAACGACGCCTGAAAAGTTGAAGATGGAGCTGGAAGCGAAGATCTAAACGTTTCCGAGCTGAACCGTAAGCGCCGCCACGAGCGCCGCCGTTTCTGTCCGCAGCCGGGTTTCCCCGAGGCTCACTGCGCGGAAGCCGGCCGCTGTGGCGGCTGCAATTTCCCGCGGTGAGAAATCGCCTTCCGGCCCGATGAGCACGACAACTTCTCCGCCGGGTTGCAAAAGGTTTTTCAGGTGAGATCTTTCACCTTCGTCGCAGTGCGCAATGAAACGCTGTGCACCGGGCGAAACGGAAGAAATAAAATCGCCGAAAGGAACCACATCGTTGAGCTCCGGCAGCCAGCTTTGCTGCGATTGTTTCATGCCCGACACCGCAACTTTCCCGAGGCGCTGCAGCTTTACCGTAAGACGTTCGGAATGCTCGCAGCTCAATAACGTGATGGCGTCGATGCCCGTTTCCACCGCTTTCTCCACGAACCATTCGAGGCGGTCGATATTTTTCGTAGGCGCAATGGCAATGTGCAGCCGGAAATTCCTGCCCGTTGTTTCCACCTTCCGCTCCGTCACCTGCAACGCGCAACGTTTGGGATGGTCGTCACTCACCTCCGCCGTCGCCCGCGTCCCTTTTCCGTCTACCAGCTCAACCGCGTCGCCGTTCTTCAGCCGCAGCACACGCACTGCATGTTTGGATTCCTCCTCATCAAGCGTAATGATGTCGGAAGAAAGATCGGGGAAGTAAAAAACGTTCACGGAGCAGTAATTAGGTAATGTGTAATTCGTAATTCAGCAAGCAATTTTTTCTCACGTCTCACGTCTCAAGTCTCACGCCCCACGCCCCACGTCCGCCTATGTTTTCTCCAAATCAAGCAATGGCTTCAGGCGCAAAAGTATGTCTTCTTTCGTCATCCCGTTCTCGCGCATTTGTTTCAGCGACAGCGCACCTTCTGATTTCGAGAGTTTTTGTCCGTGCTCGTCGGGGAGCAGCACGTGGTGGCGGAACCTGGTCTTCCAGAAATCGTTGTGCCAGAGTTTTTCGGCGAGGTAGATCTGCGCGGCGGTGGATGAAAGCAGGTCGCTTCCCCGCACGATGTAATTCACGCCGAAGTGGAGATCGTCGACCACCGAAACGAGCTGGTAAGCGGGAAGGCCGTCTCTACGGAGAATCGTGAATGAGCCGGTGGCTTCGTCGAGATCGATCGTCTGCTCGCCGAGGTGGTCGTCGGTGAAGGAGATCTTTGTGCCTTCGGGAACGTGCAGGCGCAAAGCTGTGTCAGGCGTGCCGACGGGGATCTTCTTGTGCGTGCACGTTCCGGGATAACGTCCGCCGGCCCCGGTTTCCTGTAATTGTTTGCGCGAGCAGGCGCAGGCGAACACGTGGCCCGTTGCAGCCAGTTTTTTGATCGTGTCGTGGTAAAGGGAAATGCGGTGTTCCTGAGACCAGCTCTTCCCGAATTCGGCGCTGTTCTCCGGCCCTTCATCCCATTCGATCCCGAGCCATTCGAGGCTTTCAAAAATATCGCGGATGTATTCAGGACGTTTGCGCTCGGAGTCGTTGTCGTCGATCCGCAGCAGGAGTTTCCCGTCGTTCTTCTTCGCGATCTGCGCCGTCAGCAAAAAGGAAAACGCATTCCCGATATGGAGAAAGCCGCTCGGTGTGGGCGCGATACGAGTACGAAACGTTGACATGTACGAATTACGATGTACGAATTACGATTTAAAATTACTCAAGACTTACCAGACAATCGTACATCGTAATTCGTAAATCGTACTTTTCCTCAATACAGGTCAGCTTCCTGGATCAAATCACTCACGTCCTGGTATTGCACCTTTTGCATTTCTTTCTTCCCGGTGCCGTTGCGGATATCGTTGTTGCCGGGGCCGTCGTTATTGTCGCCGGGATCCATCGTGTTGTTGAGATCGAAAATGTCGTACATGAGATAATTGCCCTGCGATTTTTTCGCCTGGCCGAAACGCACGGTGATGCCGAAATGGAGAAATAATGTAGGCTCGGGTTTGCCGTCGTAGAAATGCGCGAAAGGACGCTCGCCGTTCTGGACGTTGTACGAGTAGGAATAAAACCAGATGTGATTCTGCACCGCAAGTCCCGATGAGACGAAGAATGCAAAACTCGGGTGTGGGCGGAAATCGAAACGCACGCCGTTGGCCAATCCGCGCTGGCCGAACTGGATGACGGAATCCATCCCGTTGTAAAGACTGTCGCCGTTGCTGATGTTGTAAAGTCCGCCGTACGCGCGGGTGTAGATGCTCCACGAAAATTTCGGGCCGGGCTGGAAGTTGACCGAGATGTGGCGCGGGAACTGGAGCGAGAAATAACATTTCCCGTCGAGTTTTCCAACGCGGAAACCGACCATCGGCAGGTAATTCCGGTTGCCCCAGATGAACGTGCGTGTCGCGCCGACGCGGAAGCTGAACTTCGGGTTCACCATAAAGTTGAACACGATGGTGCTGGCAAGCCGCAGGCGCTGGGTTTGCTGCTTGTCGTATTTATCGCCGATCGCGTACGGTGAAAGGTCGGCGAATAAAATGAACTGCGACCCGAAGCCGTAAATGGCGCGCACGCCGAGCCCGACCTTGTACAGCTTGTGCTGCTTGTCGAGGCCGGTGAACCGGGGCTGATCGCCGAGCATGTTAACGGTCATGAGCAAGTGGAAGGTGTTCACGTCGATGGAATCCTTGCCGGAAAATTTCGTCTTCGTGTACAGCGGCGTGTAGAATCCGAGGTTGCTCTGGATGAAGCTGTATTTCCCGAGGCGGTTGTTCAGCGCGGTCTGCGGGCCTTTGATCTCGCGGTCGCCGGCGGTGAACGTGTTGAGGTAAAGTGTCGGGCGGATGTAGTTGCGCACTTCGCGCTGCTTTATGGTTTTCAGCTGCCGCTGAAATAACGAATCTCCTGCAGCAGCATGCAGGAGGGCGGGCGACAACACGATTGCCAGCAGGAAGAGCAGGGGCGGGAGGGAGCGTATGCTTCGCATGGTTAATTCCCTCCTTTTGGCGGTTTGTTGCCCTGGCCGGGGTTGTCTTCGGTCAGGATGCGCAGCAGTTCTTTCTTGAAATCTTCTTCGACCACGTAAAGCTGCGCGAGCTTTTTGGCGGGAAGAACTTTTTTCAGCTTGTCGTGCATCTCCTGCTGCAGGTCGAGATCTTTTTTGCGCAACGCCATTTCCTCGTCGGCAAGGCGGAGCAATTCTTCGGGTGTGAGCTGGTCGGCCTGCAGGCGGACTTTCTGGCGGTTTTCCTGCTGCTGCCTGCGGACAACTTCGCGCTGGTCCTGGTATTCGTTATAGATGGGCCAGAATTTTTCGGCTTCGGCGGGCGTGAGGTTGAGGCGTTTGGTGATGAACGCCACTTTCAGCGCCTGCACACGTTCCGCGCCCGATACGGTCTGCGTGGAATCCGGCCTGCCTTTCGGGCCACGTCCTCCCGGCTGCGCCGCGAGATCGGCCGCAAGAAAAGCGAGCAAGGTGGTCAGTATGAGTAGAAAGCGTTTCATTAAGGTAGTTCGTTGAGGTCAGTGCCGGTTCCTTCAAGCAGAATGTCAAGCGGAAGGTTGTTGTCGAGGATGTACTGGTTCATGGCCGGCGTGAGAAATTCTTCGTCCTGCGCGTCACCCATTTCCGGGTTTGCCATGACGATGTAATCCGCGACGGTGTTTTCATCCAGCATATCATAGCTCTCCATCACATCCTGCTTTTCCACTTGGACGACCTGCTCCTGCTGAAGGTTTAGCGGTGCAACATTTTTTGGCTGTTTCCGCTTCACCTTCATCGTATCGGTCTGCACAAGAATATCCGGCTGCACGACAGGCTGCCGGGGCTGAACGACAGCTGTGTCGACAGTCTGCGGAATGACCGGCTGTACCGGCTGGGTTTTCGGCGCGTTGTTCTTGTCGGCCAATCCCGGCTCAATCTTGTCTTCGCGGTTGAGGAACCAGGTGCTCACGCCGATCAGCAGCGCCGCCGAAGCTGCGAGCGCAACCGGGCGCGCGTATCGCCTGATCACTTCCGCAAACACGATGATGCGGCTTCTTTCCTGCGTTTCTTCCTGCGCGCCGCCTTCTTCCGCCGTGATGCGCGCCGCAATACGACCGGCAAGCGTGTCGAAATAACCTTCCGGCACATCCGCATCACTGCCGGCCGACATGGCGTCGAGGGAAGCCTGGGCCATGACCTTGCCGGTGAGCTTTTCGAAATAACCTTCGGGAACGGTGAACCCTTCGTCCTGCTTCAGGTTGTCGAGCGCAAGGCGCGTGTTCAAAGTCTCGTCGAGCTCGGTGAAATAATTTTCGGGAACGGTGAAACCGGTGTTCGGTTGTCCGGGGTTGTCGGTTGCCGGTTGCCGGTTGTCGGTTGTGTTGCGTAAGTATGCGAGTGATTCTATTTCAGCAATAAGATTTTCGAAATAACCTTCAGGAACGGTAAATCCATCCGACTGCCCGACGGAAGATTGAAGGTTGACAACCGAAATGATCCGCTCCGCCAATTCTTCAAAATAATTCTCCGGAACACTAAATCCGTCCAACTGCCCAACCGACAACCGAAAACCGACAACCGAGTTCATCTCCTCGAAATACCCTCCCGGAACGACAAACCCATCCCCTTTGCCCCGCAGCTTCTCCAGCAACGGCGCATGCTTCGACAGATCGTCAAAGTCAGCAGGAAGGTTCATGTCGTCAAACTCGCTCATTTCTATTTCTATTTTTTCTCACGTCTCAAGTCTCACGTCTCTTTTCAATGTGAAAGATCATCCGTCGTTTTAATGAATGCTTCTATTTTCTTCACCGCGTGATGGTACGAAGCTTTCAGCGCGCCCACCGAGGTTTCTAAAATCGCCGACATGTCTTCGTATTTCATGTCTTCGAAATATTTCATCGTGAACACCAGCCTTTGTTTTTCCGGCAGCGTTGCGATTGCGACCTGGAGTTTTTTCTGGATGGCGTCGCCGCTGAAATAGTTGTCGCTTGTCAGCTTGCTTTCCACGCTGTGCTCCACGTCGCCGTAGCGTACATACAGCTCGGCTTTGCGCTGGCGGATGAAGCTCAGCGTTTCGTTCGTGGCGATGCGGTAGAGCCAGGTGTAGAGCTGTGAATCCTCCTTGAAATTGTCCAGCCCTTTCCATGCCTTGATGAACGCGTTCTGCAGCACGTCGTCCGTATCGTCGTGGTCCACCAGCATGCGCCGGATGTGCCAGTACAGCCGCTTCTGGTACCGTTCCACGATCTTGCGGAATGCGGCCTGGCGTGTCCGTTCTTCACGGAATTGGGCGATGAGGTCTTTGTCGCTGGTTTCGTTCATGCGCAAAAAAGCTGCGTCCAGGGTTTCCGCTGCGCAGCCTCAGTTTGACCGGCACGATGCCTCGTGCCGGTACATAGTATCGTCGCGATGCTCGCGGCGTTACAATGGTTTGCGTGCAATTGCGCGCAGGGCTGCATTTACGATGTCCGGTGCGTCGAGGCCATACTTCTTCATGAGCTCGTCGGGCGTTCCGCTTTCACCGAAGCTGTCATTCACTGCAACCATCTCGAGCGGGGCCGGGTATTCGCGGGTCAGCACGTGTGCGATGCTTTCCCCGAGTCCACCGAACTTGTTGTGCTCTTCCGCTGAAACGGCGCAACGGGTCTTCCTTACTGAAGCTAAGACGGCCGCTTCATCCAAAGGTTTAATCGTATGGATGTTGATTATTTCAGCATTGATTCCCTGTCCCTGGAGGATTTCCCATGCCTGGAGCGCTTTCCACACAAGATGGCCGGTGGCGAAAATGGAAACGTCGGCCCCTTCGAACAGCGTCAAGGCTTTCCCGATCTCGAACTTTTGGTCGGCCGGGGTGAAATTGGGCACCGACGGGCGGCCGAAGCGCAGGTAAACCGGCCCTTCGTGCTTCGCGATGGCCATCGTGGCGGCTTTGGTCTGGTTGTAATCGCAGGGGTTGATGACCACCATGCCCGGCAGCATCTTCATCAGCCCGATGTCTTCGAGGATCTGGTGCGTGGCGCCGTCTTCCCCGAGCGTAAGCCCGGCGTGGGAGGCGCAGATCTTCACGTTCTTGCCGGAATAGGCGATGGACTGGCGGACCTGGTCGTACACGCGCCCGGTGGAGAAATTGGCGAACGTGCCCGTGAACGGGATTTTACCCCCGATCGTAAGCCCTGCGGCCATGCCCATCATGTTCGCCTCGGCGATGCCGACCTGGAAAAAACGGTCGGGAAATGCTTTCTGGAAGGCGTCCATTTTCAGGGAGCCGGTGAGGTCGGCGCACAAAGCAACCACGTTCGGGTCCTGTTTTCCCAGCTCGAGCAGCCCGGCGCCGAAGCCGGAGCGGGTGTCCTTTTTGTCAGTCGTAGCGTATTTCATGTTGAGTTCTGGGTTCTGAGTTCTTAGGTGTTAGGACTTAGGACTTAGGGGTTGAATTTCTAAAACCTAATACCTAAGCCCTAACACCTAAGTCCTTTAATACAGTTTTACTGTTATGGCGCCGCCGGGTTCGATCTTGAATTTCTTTTCGACGGTGTAAATGGTTTCGTGTGCGGATTGCGGGCGGTAGACGATGCGGTAGTTTCCGGGTTGCAGGACGATGTTCTCGTTCAGCTGGCCGGGATTGAGGTTGCAGACCCATTTCAGCTGGTTCTTTTCCTCGAGGAAGATCTGGCCGGTGCCGGCGGAAGGCTTGAAAATATTGGCCTGCCCGGCTTGCGGGACCTGGATGAGCGTGGTTTTGCTCTGGCCTACGTCGACGTTGTACATATAGATGCGCGGCAATGTCAGGATCTCGATGTCGTATTTCCCGACGATGTATTTTTCCGTCCGCCCGAAATCCTGCACGTTGATCGTTTGCATCGTTCCCGCTTTCCGCACGATGCATTGCAGGCGCTCGTAATTGTTGATGCCCGCCACCTGCAAATTCAGGAATCCCTGGGGCGCATCGACGGCGATGATGTTGTGCTTGCCGGGCGTGATGGTGATGTTTTCCTTGACAACTTCGGGGATGGTATGCACCACGAGCTTATACGTGCTGAGCGGATCGAGCACCAGGGTATCGGGGACGCCGCGGTTGTTCATCGTGTGCATGTAGTTGTAGCGAACCACGCCCGTCTGCTGGTCGTAGAACGTCATGGACACGTCGGTTTCACTGGGTTTCCCGGCGATGTCGAGAAGGTTTACCTGCACGGTGGTATTGTTGAGCGCCTGCGAAATAACGATGTTCAGCACGTTGGTGAAAATGCCTTCTTCGGAAACGTCGTATACTTTCCCGACACAATTCAGGGTGGAATAATCCGCAATGCCGATGCCGATGACGAACGGTTTGAGCGTAATTCCTTTGGATTGTAACGCAAACGAGATCGCGCACGGGTCGCCCCCGCATTCCTCGATGCCGTCGGTGATGAGGATGATGATGTTGCGCGTATTCTTCCCGTCACCCGGAAAATCGCCTCCGCATTGCTCGAGCGTATAAGCGATCGGCGTCGTCCCCCGCGGCACGATCTGGTCGATCACTTTGATCATCGCGGGAATGGCGGTCGTGGTGCGGGCGATGGGCACTTCGAGCTTCGTGTCCTCGCAGTTGCGCTGGGGCGTGAGGCCGTACTGGTGGCCGAAGCAGCGCAGCCCGACTTCGAGGTTCGGCGTGTTTTTGAGGCTGTCGAGGAATTGCGTGAACAGGCGCTTGGCGATGTCCATCTTCATGCCGGTCTGCCAGGTGCCGTACATGCTCACGGAAGCGTCGAACACGAAAAGAATGCGCGTGAGCTGCGGGGTGTAATTCTTGGGCTGCGCGAAGCTTGCCGTGGAAAAGAGCAGCAGGCCGGCAAGCAGGGAAAAGCGGATCCGGGTGAATCGTGAGAATAGCTTCATGGGCTTAATAATCACCGAGCGTTACCGGGAGCTGGTTCAAAGCCTGTGCCAGTTGTTCGTCATTGGGCGCAACACCATGCCATTTGTGCGATCCCATCATGAAATCGACGCCGGCTCCCATTTCGGTTTTCATAAGTATAACGACCGGTTTGCCCTTCCCGGTATGTTCTTTCGCGATTTTCAGGCCTTCGAGCACCTGGCCGAGGTTATTTCCGTCGGCGATCCGCAGCACATCCCACCCGAACGCCGCAAACTTGGCCCCGAGGTCGCCCAGCGGCATCACCACATCCGTAGCCCCGTCGATCTGCTGGCCGTTCACGTCCACGGTGCAGATGAGGTTGTCCACCTTATGCCCCGCCGCGCTCATCGCCGCTTCCCAGATCTGGCCTTCGTTCAGCTCGCCGTCGCCGTGGAGCGTGTAAACCAGCGAATTGTCCTTGTTCAGCTTTTTCGCCAGCGCCGCGCCGATGCCCACCGACATGCCTTGCCCCAGCGAGCCGGAAGCGATGCGCACGCCCGGCAGGTGCTCGTGCGTGGTCGGGTGGCCCTGCAGGCGGGAATTGAGCTTGCGGAACGTGGCCAGCTCGCTCACCGGGAAATAGCCGGAACGGGCGAGAACACTGTAAAAAACAGGGGAAATGTGGCCGTTCGACAGGAAAAACAAGTCTTCCCCGATGCCGTCCATGCTGAACGATTTCGGGTTATGCCGCAGCACGTCGAAATAGAGCGACACAAAAAACTCGGTGCAGCCCAGCGAGCCTCCCGGGTGGCCTGAATTCACGGCATGCACCATGCGTACGATGTCGCGGCGGACCTGGGAACAAATGCGTTCGAGTTCGGGAAGTGAAGACATATTTCGGTTGTCGGTTTGTCGGTTGTCAGTATTGGAGTGTCGGGGCTTCCGGAAGGCGTTTTTCAATGGATCAGTCGTATCTTTGCGCCCGGAAAGGGCATTCTGACCGGCAACTGGCAACCGAAAACCGACAACCGTTTTTTCTCCGGCCAAAAGTAAGGGTTTAGCGCGCGACGACGGAAGCCGGTTTTATTATGTTGATAACATTCATTTCTTGTTGAAAACTCCGCGCTGCTGCTGCATTTCAGCCGCCGCATTCCCGGATTTGAATGGTATTTTTGCCCCCCTGAGCGCGGACTGTTTTCCGCCTGTTTTTGCTTAACCACCGAAATCAATTTTATGGCTCTTAAGTGTGGTATCGTCGGTCTTCCGAATGTGGGTAAATCGACTTTATTCAATTGTTTGTCAAACGCTAAGGCGCAGGCGGCCAACTTCCCGTTCTGCACCATTGAACCGAATATCGGCGTCATTACCGTGCCCGACGACCGGCTGAACAAGCTGGCCGAACTGGTCAAACCGGAACGCATTTTACCGACCACCGTGGAGATCGTCGACATCGCCGGCCTCGTGAAAGGCGCCAGCAAAGGCGAAGGACTGGGCAATAAATTCCTGGGCAACATCCGGGAAACCAATGCCATCCTGCACGTGCTCCGCTGCTTCGACGACCCCAACGTGGTGCATGTCGACGGCTCGGTGAACCCGGTCCGCGACAAGGAGGTGATCGACATGGAGCTGCAGCTCAAAGACCTGGAATCGGTCGAGCAGCGTGCCAAACGCATTGAGAAGCAGGCGAAAACCGGCGTCGATAAAGACGCGAAGAAGACACACGAGATCCTCCTGCAGCTCCAGGACGCGCTCCTGAAAGGGAAATCCGCGCGCACGGTGAACATCGCGAAGGAGGACATGAAATACATCGACGACCTTCACCTGCTCACGCTCAAGCCCGTGCTGTACGTCTGCAACGTCGACGAATCAGCGGTGAAGACCGGCAACAAGCACACGCAGGCGGTGATGGAGGCGGTGAAGGACGAGCAGGCGGAAGTGATGATCATTACCGCAGCCATGGAAGCGGAGATCGCGGCGCTCGAGAGCTACGAAGACCGGCAAGCTTTCCTGGCAGAGATCGGTCTCGACGAGCCGGGTGTGAATAAGCTCATCCACGCTGCCTATAAGCTCTTAAATTTGCAGACGTATTTCACCGCGGGCGTCAAGGAAGTCCGCGCATGGACGATCACCCGGGGCATGACCGCTCCTGAAGCGGCCGGCGTGATCCACACGGATTTTGAAAAAGGGTTCATCAAAGCCGAAGTGATCAGCTATGTTGATTTTCTTCATTACGGTTCGGAAGCCGCCTGCCGCGACAACGGCAAGATCCGGATCGAAGGCAAAGAATATATCGTGCAGGACGCGGACGTGATGCATTTCCGGTTCAACGTGTAAGCGATGGCGGCAGAGATCGGTTACCTGCTGCTGTTCCTTACGATGTGGTTCATCATCCCGTTCGCGCTGGGAACGTGGTTCTTCCGGATGCTGAAAAAACGCTGGAAAGCGCTGGGCAAAGACAAAGGCGCCGCACGCGTGGTAAATTATATCGTATTCCTGCTGTGCGCGCTCGCAGGATGGTTTTTAGAAATGCTGGTACTGACCGGTGTGAAAATGATGCTTTGATAATGAGAACGGAGAAGGGAGGGAGGAGAGCGGAGTAAAAAGCACGCTCCTCCCTCCACACTCCGGACTCCAAACTTTATAGATATGGCAGCAAATTATAACGAAGACAGCATTAAATCGCTCGACTGGAAAGCCCACATTCGCATGCGTCCCGGCATGTACATCGGGAAGCTCGGCGACGGCTCTTCGCCCGACGACGGGATCTATATTCTCCTCAAGGAGGTCATCGACAACTCCATCGACGAGTTCGTCATGGGGCACGGAAAGGCCATCGACGTGCAGATCAAAGACGGTACGGTGCGCATCCGCGACTATGGCCGCGGCATTCCGCTGGGCAAGGTGATCGACTGCGTGTCGAAGATCAACACCGGCGCGAAGTACGATTCCGAGGCGTTCAAGAAATCCGTGGGACTGAACGGCGTGGGAACGAAGGCGGTGAATGCGCTGGCCTCGTGGTTCCAGGTGCAGGCCGTGCGGGAAGGCAAAACCAAGATCGCGGAATTCAAACGCGGCGAGCTGGTCAAAGACGAGCGCGTGAAGTCGACGGAAGAAGCCGATGGCACGATCATTTCTTTCCGCCCGGACGAAAAAGTGTTCGTGAATTACCACTACATCAACGAGTACGTCGAGAAGATGCTGTGGAATTACGCGTACCTCAATTCCGGCCTCACGCTCTGGTACAACGGCAACCGCATCAAATCCGAGAACGGCCTGCTCGACCTGCTCCAGAAGAACCTCAGCGGCCCCATCGTTTACCCGATCATCCACCTCCGCGGCCACGACATCGAAGTGGCGATCACGCACAGCGACCAGCAATATGTCGAGGAATATTTTTCCTTCGTCAACGGCCAGCACACCACGCAGGGAGGCACGCACCAGGGCGCATTCCGCGAAGCGGTGGTGAAGGTCATCCGCGATTTCCTGAAGAAAGATTACGAAGCGTCCGACATCCGCACGTCCATCGTCGCAGCCGTCAGCGTGAAAGTGACCGAGCCGGTGTTCGAATCGCAGACCAAAACCAAGCTCGGCTCCCAGGACGTTGCCCCCGGCGGCGCGTCCATGCGCTCGTTCGTGTACGACTTCCTGAAAGTGGAGCTCGACAATTATCTCCACAAAAATCCCGAGACGGCCGACCTGCTGCACCGCAAGATCCTCCAGAGCGAGCGCGAGCGCAAAGAGCTGTCGGGCATCCAGAAGCTCGCCCGCGACCGCGCCAAGAAGGCGAACCTCCACAACCGAAAGCTCCGCGACTGCCGCGTTCACCTCAACGACATGAAAGACGAGCGCCGCCTGCACAGCTCCCTGTTCATCACCGAAGGCGATTCTGCAAGCGGATCGATCACCAAAGCGCGCGACGTCAACACGCAGGCCGTGTTCAGCCTCAAAGGCAAGCCGCTCAACGCGTACGGGCTTACGAAAAAGATCGTGTACGAGAACGAAGAGTTCAACCTCATCCAGTCCGCGCTCGATATCGAGGACGGGCTGGAAAATCTCCGGTACAACAACATCATCATTTCCACCGACGCTGACGTCGACGGCATGCACATCCGTTTGCTGCTGATGACATTCTTCCTCCAGTTCTTCCCCGACCTCGTGAAGAACGGCCACCTGTACATCCTGCAGACGCCGCTGTTCCGGGTGCGGAATAAAAAGGAGACGATCTACTGCTACTCCGAGGACGAACGCCGCGCCGCGATCGCGAAGCTGGGCGCAAAGCCGGAGATCACGCGTTTCAAAGGCCTCGGCGAAATTTCACCCGACGAGTTCAAGCATTTCATCGGGAAAGACATTCGCCTGGAGCCGGTGATCCTCGGCGGCGGGCAGAGCATTCCCGAAATTCTTTCCTATTACATGGGCAAGAACACGCCCGAGCGCCAGGATTTCATCATCGGAAATCTTCGCGTGGAGAAGGACGTGGTGGAAGGCCCGCCGGAAACGGAGCTTGTAAAAGAAACAGCGTAAGGAAAAAAACAAATAACAAACACGCAAATTCCAAACGTGTTCAATTTTTGGGATTTGTTTTTTTGAGTTCTGAATTTTTCAAGTTATGGCAGACAAAGAGAACAACGACCTGTTTGAAGACAACGAATCCGGGGCCGAAGGGCAGCACCACGAGGAGCGTGACGACATCCGCCACGTTTCCGGGATGTACGAAAACTGGTTCCTCGATTACGCTTCTTACGTGATCCTCGAGCGTGCGGTACCGTACGTAGAGGACGGCCTGAAGCCCGTTCAGCGCCGCATCCTGCATTCGATGTGGGAAATGGAAGACGGGCGCTACAACAAGGTGGCGAACATCATCGGCAACACGATGAAGTTTCACCCCCACGGCGACGCTTCCATCGGCGACGCGCTCGTGCAGCTCGGTCAGAAAGACCTGCTCATCGACATGCAGGGAAACTGGGGCAACATCTACACCGGCGACAGCGCCGCAGCGCCCCGTTACATCGAAGCGCGTCTTTCAAAATTCGCGCTCGACGTCGTTTTTAATCCCAAGACCACGATCTGGCAGTCGAGCTACGACGGACGCAACCGCGAGCCTGTGACACTGCCGATGAAATTCCCGCTCCTGCTCGCACAGGGTGTGGAAGGCATCGCGGTCGGTCTTGCATGCAAAATTCTTCCGCACAACTTCAACGAGCTCATCGACGCCTCCATCGCTGCGTTGCGCGGGAAGAAGTCGGACATCTATCCCGACTTCCCGACGGCGGGCATGGCCGATTTTTCGAATTACAACGACGGCCTGCGCGGGGGAAAGATCCGCGTGCGCGCGCGCATCAAGGTGAAAGACAGCAAAACGCTCGTCATCACCGAAATTCCGTTCGGCACGACCACCGGCGGCCTCATCGACTCCGTCATCGCGGCCAACGACAAAGGCAAGATCAAGATCCGCAAGATCGAGGACAATACGGCGGAATTCGTGGAAGTGCTCGTGCATCTCCAGCCCGGAACGTCGACCGATAAAACGATCGACGCGCTGTACGCGTTCACCGATTGCGAAATTTCCATCTCACCGAACGCCTGCGTTATCGAGAACGAGAAGCCGCGTTTCGTGGGCGTGAACGAGATGCTGAAGATCTCCGCCAACCGCACGATGGACCTGCTGAAGAAGGAGCTGGAGATCGAGCTGATGGAATTGCAGGAACAGTGGCACTTTTCTTCCCTGGAGAAGATCTTCATCAAGGAAGAAATGTACATCGACTTCAAGAAGTACAGCGATCGTGAAACGCTGTATGCTTATTTATACGAGCGTTTCAAGCCGCACCGCAAGAAGCTGCTGCGCGCCATCACGGATGAAGACCTGCACCGCCTCACGCAGATCCCGATGATCCGCATCACGCGTTTCGACACGATCAAGGCGGACGAAAAGATGCGCGATCTCGACAGCAAGATCGAGACGGTGAAGCATCACCTCGCGCACCTCGTCGAGTACGCGATCGACTATTTCAAAGACCTCAAGAAAAAATACGGCGCCGGCCGCGAACGCAAAACCGAGATCCGTCCGTTCGAAGTGATCGAAGCGCGCCAGGTGGTGATGAACAACGTGAAGCTGTACGCCAATCGCGACGAAGGCTTTATCGGCTCCGGGCTGAAGAAGGACGAATTCATCTGCGACTGCTCCGACCTCGACGAGATCATCGTCTTCCGCCGCGACGGGGTGATGATGGTGACGAAGGTGGCAGAAAAGACGTATGTCGGCAAAGACATCATCCACATCGCCATCTTCCGCAAAGGCGACAATACGACGGTCTACAACATGGCCTACCGCGACGGCCTGCGCGGCAACACGATGGTGAAACGGTTCAACGTGACCGGCGTGACGCGCGACAAGGAATACAACCTCACGCGCGGCGCGAAGGACTCCAAAGTGCACTATTTCTCCGTCAGCCCGCACGGCGAGAACGAGGTCATCGCCGTTTTCCTCACGCCTACGTCGGGCGCGCGCAAACAGGAATTCGACATGGACCTTTCGCAGGTGGCGATCAAAGGCCGCGACTCGCAGGGGAACATCCTCACGCGATATCCCGTGCGCAAGATCGTGCTCAAGTCGAAAGGCAAAGCCGAGATCAAAAAACAGAAAGTTTGGTTCGACGACGCCACGCACCGCCTCAACTACGACGAGCGCGGCACGTACCTCGGCTCGTTCGGCCCGGAAGACCGCATCCTCTCGGTGACACAGACCGGCCATTACCGGATGACCGGCATCGAAACCTCGCTGCACTTCGACGAGGACATGGTGCGCATCGAAAAGTACGACCCGAAAGCCGTCACGACCGCCATTTATTACGACGGCGAAAGCAAGCAGTATTTCATCAAGCGCTTCGTTTTCGAATTGACGGATAAGAAATCGCTTTTCATTACCGAGCATCCCGATTCCCGGCTGGAGCACATTTCCAACCATCCCGGCCAGAAGGTCGAGATGCGCTTTGCAAAGGTGAAAGGCCAGGAGCCGAAGCCCGAAAAGATCGACGCCGATTCCTTCATCGAAGTGCGGAACATGAAAGCCAAAGGCAACAAGCTTTCCGCAAACAAGATCAAGGAGATCGACATGATCGACCCGTTCGCCAACGTTTCCGAAGAAGAGATGGAAATGGAATCGAGCGGCGACAGCCCACTTGCGCAGCTCCGCAAGGAGAAAGATGAAGGGAAGAAGAAGGGCGGACAGGCGAAGCTATTTTAAAGTTTAATTTTTTTTAAACCTCCGAAGGTCTCAATCGTCCCGATAGCTATCGGGACGGCGGAGACCTTCGGGATTTTAAAAAATAAACGTTTGAGGCGATGAAGAAATCGGCAATTGTATTCGGTGCGACAGGGCTGATCGGTTCTTTCCTGGTGGAACAGCTGCTTGACGATGCGCGTTACGGCGAGGTGAAGGTTTTTGGGCGCCGCTCTACGGGGTTGACGCATCCGAAACTGGACGAATACATCATCGATTTCGAAAAGCTCGACATTTTCCGCGACCGTGTGAAAGGCGACGAGCTGTTCTGCTGTCTCGGCACGACGATCAAAACGGCCGGTTCGGAGGAAGCGTTCCGGAAAGTGGATTTCGAGTGGGTGAGATGGAGCGCGGTGAGCGCGGCGGAGAACGGCGTTCCGAAATTCCTGGTCATTTCGTCGGTGGGCGCGAATGCGCAATCATCGAACTTTTACCTGCGTACGAAAGGGGAGATGGAAAGGGCGGTAAGCGAGCTGAACTTTAAAAAATGCGTGATCCTGCGCCCGTCGATGCTGCTCGGGCCGAGAACCGAATTTCGTTCTGGCGAATCGATCGGGAAGTTTTTCATGCGGGCGTTTTCGTTCCTGGTGCCGAAGCGCTACAAAGCTGTACAGGCTGAAACTGTTGCCCGTGCGATGATCACAGCGGCGAATGGGGGACAGGCCAATGGGGTGGTGGAGAATGAAAGGATCGTGGCTTTGGGGAAATAGCCGTTGGTGGAATAGCGCTACACGTTCTGCAGCACGAGCTTATAGTGCAGCTTCAAAAATTTCATTCCCCAGAAGCGGAACTCGTGATCGGTGCGCAACTGTCCCTGGCTGTCTTCAAAAACGTGTATCGTTTCTTTCAATGGAATGAGGCGCACTTTTACAAAACCGGGTTTGTATTCCCGTACGCGGTAATAGCCGGCCTGCCCGAATTTTTTTCCGTCGGAAACCAGGCGGAATGATCCGTCCGCGCGGAACTCCGGTTTCAGCACGACGGTCACGTTCCCTTTCGGAAGCGGGAAGACCACACGCACGAACGGTTTGCCTTCGATCAGCACCGGCGCGTAAAAGCCGGAGTACACCACGCGCCCGGAAGAATTGATCTTGCGCAGCCAGCACACGAGCTTTTGCTCCCCGCTCTCATCGCAAAGGCGGATCACCTGGCTGGTCATGCCGAGGCTCGTTTCCATCGGCTCGAGCGGGATGTTGAGCTGGTTGATCTCCCGGCTGATGGTGCGGATGATGATCTTCGCGAACGGTTTTACGGGGTAATACGATTCGCTCCACACATCCATTTTGTATTGCGAGGTGCGTTCGTAAAAATGCTGAACGTTCTTTTGCAAATGAGGATGAGCTGCGCTGCCGAGCACGGAGAAATCTTTCATCAGTCCGCCGTCGGCCGGGATGGAAGTGGTGTAGCCGTTGGCTTTCGCGAATTCGGTGTAGAACGTTTCGCCGATGTAATCGCCGCCGGTAGGCCCGTCGAGCCAGGGATGAAGAGAAATATCCCTTTTACGCCCGGTGATGCGCATCCAGGCATTGATGGAAGCCGATAAAAAACGTCCGAACATTTATCTTCCTTTTGCGCCCGAAAATTCAAGCTTGAAATAGTCGGGATGACGGATCTTTTTCATAAAGGCTTATTCGGGGTGATCAAAGCTCAGCTTTTTTAGCCGGTTTTCCGAATGGTTATCCCGCAAGGATAAAATCAGCGCCTTCCGCAAATCCCTTTTCCCGCAGCATCTTCCGGATGTCTTCCCGCGCGCCGCGGTTGGCGACGTAGCTGATGACATAAGCCGTTTCTTTTGGCGGAATGCCCTCAACGCCCACCACCGGCAGACCGTCGTATTGTTTCCCGATCTTTTTCGGGTCTACGTCGACATAGCCGCCCACCGGCAATTTTTCCGCCAGGAGCAGCGCGCTTTTCCGGCGGGTGATGCGGCCCGCACCGCACAGCCAGAGCTTTCGCCCACGGAGCTGCTCACTTAGAAATTCCCTGAGGTAATACACTTTTGCGCGCTGGAACGCATCATCCGAATAACGATCATCGGTGCGCGATAAACGTGTGGGCGGGTCGTTCCAGGTGAGCAGCACTTCCGGCACTTTCGCGATCTGCACGCCGGCCTTCATCCAGCGGAGCCAGAGCTCGTAATCCTCCGGGAAATCGCCGTGGAGGTAGCTGCCGAGCTGGTCCGAAAGCGTTTTGCGAAACATCACCGAGGGATTTGCAACAGGCGCTTCCACGAACCGGTTGAGCGCGATCTGCTCCGGCGTGACCAGCGTGTTGATCCAACTGATGTACACGCCGTAACCTTCCTGGGCCTGCGGGTCGCCGCCGTGCTGCACGAGACAGCTCGCCACGCCGATGCCGGGATTTTTTTCCAGGAAGTCGAGCTGCTTCTCCAGCCGCTGCGGCAACATCTCGTCGTCGGCGTCCATGCGGGCGATGAACGTTCCCCACGCTTCCTGCAGCCCGCGGTTGAATGTGTCGGTGACGCCGCTGTGCACTTTGCGGATGAGCCGGATGCGCGGGTCGGATTGCGCAAGCCGTTCTAACAGCAGCGGCGTTTCATCCGTCGAGCCATCGTCGACAATGATCAGCTCGAAATCGCGGTACGTTTGCGCGAGAATGCTCTGCACGCATCGTTCGATCCATGGAGCGCTGTTGTATGCCGGGAGAATTACCGAAACCAAAAGAGATGTACGATTTACGATTCACATTTATTACAATGCGAACTTCATAAAATAAATCATACTCCAGTCAATCACCCAATAAATCGTACATCGTAATTCGTACATCGTAATTCCAACCCCGGTATCTTTGGGCAATGAACACGATCACCGGCACCGACGTTTCGATGGCTGCGCAATTCCTCCGCGAAGGTCAGCTCGTTGCCATCCCCACGGAAACCGTCTACGGTCTTGCCGCCAACGCGCTGAACCCCGACGCGGTGCTGAGCGTGTTCGAGGCGAAAGGCCGTCCCGCGTTCAACCCGCTCATCGTGCATGTGCGCAACGCGCAGGAATTTTCCCGGTATGCGAAAGAAGTGCCGGAGCTGGTGATGAAGCTGGCGGAAAAATTTTCTCCCGGACCGCTCACGTTCGTGCTGCCGAAAAAAGACATCATTCCCGACATCGTCACCGGCGGCGGAGATACCGTGGCGCTGCGCGTTCCCGGCCACCCGCTTACGCTGCAGCTCCTGAAGCAGCTCGATTTCCCTCTGGCCGCGCCGAGCGCGAACCCTTTCGGCTACATCAGCCCGGTCACGGCGCTGCATGTGAAAGAGCAGCTCGAAGGAAAAGTCGCTTACATCCTCGACGGCGGACCGAGCATGATCGGCATCGAATCGACGGTGGTGACGGTGGAAAGCGGAAAGCTTGTCGTGCTGCGGCTTGGCGGCGTAGCGGTCGAAGACCTGGAAGAAATTGCGGGAAAAGTCGAGCTGCGTATCAACCAGTCTTCCGATCCGAAATCGCCGGGGCAGCTGAAGTCGCATTACGCGCCACGCATCCCGCTGGAGCTCGGCGTGATGGGGGAACTGCTGGAACGTCACCGCGGAAGGAAAAAGGCGGTGCTCACGCTGCAGAAAAACTGGGACGCTGCGGATATTGCAGCGCAGGAAAAACTTTCAGCGACCGGCGACCTCCGCGAAGCGGCAAGGAACTTATTCGCAGCCCTGCGCAGGCTCGACAAGTCGGGCGCCGACGTGATCCTTGCCGAGCGCGTGCCGTACACTGGACTAGGGGCGGCGATCAATGACAGGCTGGAACGCGCGGCGGCAAATGATTGAAAAAATAATTTTGAAAAAATTTGGAAATAAAGAAAAGCGATTTACTTTTGTAGCACTTACTGCCTCTGGCCACACATTCCCATACATCATAGCGGGGATGTCGAACCCAGAGGCTTTTGTTTTTATTGGAAAGTAATTAAGTAAGTAGGTAATTGAGTAAGTAAGTAATTGAGTAAGTAAGGACTGGAAAAGAGGCCTCTTATTATTTATTAAAGATGAAGAACTATAATGGCTTTGAAGATTTAGAGGTTTGGAAGGAAGCAAGAGAATTCCGGAAATTAATTTCGCAAACCACTAAGAAATTTCCGATCGAAGAGCGATACGAACTGACAAAACAAATTAAACGTTCATCACGATCAGTAACAGCAAATATTGCTGAAGGACATGGGCGATTTTATTACCAGGAAGGCGCCCGGTTTTCGCGTACTTCTCGCGGCTCATTAAAAGAAACCTTAGATCATTTATATGTTGCTTTTGATGAAGGATATATTAAGGAGCAAGAATTAGAAGCACTGAAAACCCGGTATGGCCATTGCCTGAAGCTTTTGAACGGTTATATCAGCTATCTCGAAAGTAAAAACAAATAACTCAATAATGCCAGATCGCCTACTTCCCAAATTACTCACTTACCCACTTACTCAATTACTTCTTTTTCAATCAGAAAATCGAAACTCCACCCGCCGGTTCTTATCCTTGTCTTCCCCGATCGGCTGCGAGCTTCCATAACCTTTGCACGTGATCCGCGACGGAGCGATGCCGTTTGCGATGAAAAAGTCGGCGACGGCTTTCGCGCGCGCTTCGGAAAGTTCCTGGTTGGCTGCGGGTTTTCCCACGTCGTCGGTGTGGCCGCTGATCTCGACATTCAGTTCCGGCTGTTCGGCGAGCGCGGAGAGAATATGGTAGAGCGGGGGATAGGATGCTGCAAGCAACGTGGATTTACCGGTTTCGAAATAAATGTTGTTGGCCACCAGGGTTTTTCCCGGGGCAATCGAGGTGTCCGTTACAGGTCGCGGGGCGGGCGGCAATGAATCGGAAGCAGTGGGCCCGGGTTCCGGGGCGATGATGTCTTCGGGCGTTTCTTCCCCGGAAATTTTTATGGATACATCGTCGATATAATAATAGGCGTAAGGAGCGCCGCCTTTACGGGGAGTTTTGAAATGCGTACTGGATGTTTCTTTGTCATTGGAGAAATTTCCGATGATGAAAAACAACTCTCCTCCTTCGGCTGTATATTCTGACGTAAAAAGCATCCATCCTTTCCGCAGGCTGTCGCTCCCCGTATTTTCGAAAAACGTTTGAGGATTTTTTTTCAGCGGGCCGAAACTGTCCTGGTGTTTCGGTTTTTTGCTGCTGAACTGCACGCCGAGCTGCGATACGCTGTAGATGCTGTTTGCGGAAAGCGAGAGGTAAAAACTGATCGTATAGGTTTTCCCGCTTTCGAGCGGGTGCATCAGCTCGCCTCCTATGTATTCCCGGTAGTCGGGCGATACGGCATAACCGATAAACCCGGCAAACGCTTCTCCTGCATGCGCACGATTTCCCGGCACCACGGCCGGAACTCCCTTTTCGTAATAATCGGAAGTGCCCCCGGAAGGAACAAACCACGCGGGAACACCGCGCCCGGAAAAACAATCGATGTCGACTTTATCCAGGTCGATCTCTTGCCTGTTTTCTTCGAAGCCGGGATTGATCACAAGATTCTGGGCATGGCAAATGCCTGCAAAAAGTGACGCCGTGAGAAAAAGAATACGCATGCCTGGATAACGCGCAGAACACATTTAGTTACATTACCTGCATAAATATGCTTTGAAAAATTGAGAATGTAACGGCATATCATTACCATTGCTGACGATTCTCACACAGCATTGTCACCCCTTAATCCCTCTTTTTCCATGTTCACCTTTCGCTGCGTACAGCAATGGCGTAATGTCGCGCTTGCCACGGTTGCACTGTTGATGTTTGTTCCGCTTGTTGCGCAGGACACATCCATGGTCAATTCCCAGGTACCAATTGTGCAGCTGAATATTCCCGTTGAGCCGCGCGTTATGCCTGAAGTTACAGCGGTGATTTCCAGCGACCCGGAAAAGCCGAACGAAGCAGGCCTCAGCGACGATATTACCGTGAAGATCACGAACGTGGCCGCGCTACTGCATGAGGCGAAAGAATCAGGCGCGCGCGTGCTGCTTTACGTGAATGGCCTGCCGCTGAAGGACGTGGTCAGCGAGCCGGGAAAAGATGACATCCGTTTTCTTTTGCACCATGATGGCGATGTGGTCGACCTGTGGGATTACCTCATGGCTTCGCGCGCGGAGGGCGAATTCTTTGAGAAAGCCGTGGCGATCACGGTGGGCATCGAAGGGAAAGATCCGATCCCCACGCGCATCGACGGCGATCCCGGTAAAGCGTTTACGCTGATCCTTGTCCGCCGCTCCTGGCTTTACTTATGCCTCCTGATGCTCGCGGTGCTGTTCGTGCTTTTTATCACCATCGCCCGCAAAACCGACATGCTCCGCGACACGGGACCTTCACCGGCCGCCGGCCGCAAGCCTTACAGCCTCGCCCGCGTGCAGATGGCCACGTGGTTCCTCGTGATCCTTTCTTCCTGGCTGCTGCTTTATGTGTGCCTTCACCGTTTCAACCTGGTCACCGAATCGCTGCTGGTGCTCATGGGCATCACGGCGGGCACGGGCGTTGGCGGGCTGGCGCTCGACACGAACAAGGCGCAAGGGCCACCGGCGCGCTCGGCAGGTTTTTTCAGGGATCTCGTTTCCGATCATGCCAACGTTTCGCTTTTCCGTTTCCAGAATTTGGCGTGGACGATCGTGCTCGTCGTCGTGTTCATCCGTTCCGTCATGATCTACATGAAAATGCCGGAATTCGATACGACGCTGTTGCTGCTCATGGGAATCAGCTCGGGAACTTACCTCGGCGCGAAAGTCACGGAAAAGCGCGAAGAGCCTGCAAGCCCTGCCGCGCCGGAATCCACCGAAACCGCCGGTTAACGCAAAAGCAGCTGATCCGCATTTGTTCCGTCTTCAACCGTATGACCGCATCTTCTAACCGCGCGCTCCTGTGGTTTTGCATCGCATGGCTTTTGCTGAATGTGCTGCAGGCCGCATTCACAGGTCTCGCCAACGACGAGGCGTATTACTGGATGTACGCCAAAAACCTCGACGTGGGTTATTTCGATCACCCGCCGATGATCGCGCTGATGATCCGTGCCGGCTATTGGCTTTTCCACAGCGAGCTGGGATTGCGGCTGTTCACCGTTCTGCTCGGCACGCTGATCATCCCCGTGCTGTACCGGCTGACGGACAAAAAAGATTTTCCCTTGCTCGTCTTGCTCACCTGTTCGGCCACGGTGTTCCAGGTGTATGGCTTCATCGCCGTTCCCGACGCGCCGCTGATGTTCTTCACCGCGCTGTTTTTTCTTACGTACCGGGATTTCCTCGCACACGACGGCTTCAAAGAAACCATTTTCCTGACCATCGTGATCGCGCTCCTCTTGTACAGCAAGTATCACGGTTTTCTCATTTTGTTTTTTACGCTGCTCTCCAATCGTTCACTTTTTCGCCGGAAAACATTTTATGCCGTGATCGCCGGTGCCGTGGCGCTGTATCTCCCGCACATCCTCTGGCAACTGTGGAACGATCTGCCTTCGTATCAATACCATGTGCTGAACAAGTCGCAATCCTATTACAACCCGCTCGACTCGCTGAGCTTCATGGCCGGTGTGCTGCTGGTGGCGGGACCGTTTGCGGGCGGGCTGCTCATTTACGCCGCGGTAAAATACCGTACGAAAGAACCGATGCTGCGTGCGATGCGGTTCACCTTCTTCGGATTTTTCCTGTTCTTTCTCGTGTCGACGTTCAACGCGCCGGTGGAAGCAAACTGGATGGCGGCTTCGATCGTTCCGCTGGTTGTTGTTGCACATGGCTATATCCGTGAACGGCAAAACCTGCGGCGGTGGACGGTGCGGCTGGCGATGGTGTCGCTGGTGGTGTTCGCGTTTTTCCGGGTGAATCTCATGACGGATCTTGTTCCTGCGCTGGGCAGCAAAGCGATGCCGGAATTTTACGGGTGGAATGAATGGGCAGAGGAAGTAAAGAAGCATGCGAAAGGCGAGCCGGTGGTCATTATGAATTCGTACCAGAAAGCGTCGAAATATTCATTTTACACCGGGGAGGACGCACTTTCGCTCAACAACGTCGCCTATCGCCGCAACCAGTTCGACATCTGGAATATCGTGGACAGCCTGCAGGGCAAGCGTGTCGCGCTGTTCATGACCTACGCGGACGGGCGCGATTCCCTGGAAACGTTTGAGACCCCGCGTGGAAAAATGCAGGTGCTGTTCATCGATAATTTTCATTCTTATACGAAGGTGCGGATCGAAACGGAAAAGGATTGGTATCATTTCAAGCCCGGAACCGATGTCGCTATTTTATTGATATTTCACGGCCCCAACGGAGGATCGTTCTGGTTCGATCAGCATACGGCTTACCCGGCATCGTTGGTCTGTGAGCGCTATTATTATGAAAAGTTCGACCAGGAGATCCAACTGCTTGACCTCAGCGCGCTCGATCCGGACTGGATCGATTTTTTTCCGTGGAAAAGAGTGGTAAAGATCCGCACACCGGACGTGGAAGGTCCATACTACCTGCGTTTCGGGATCAAAACAGGAAACCTGCCCGCCTACATCAATAGCCACCTCATACGGATGGACGTGGAGAAGTAGCAGCGGTTGGCAGCAGCGGTTGGCGGTAATGGTTATGGATTGCAGGAATTATTCGAATACCGCCACCGCCACCGCCACCGCCAACCGCCAACCGCCACCGCCAACCGTCACCGCCAACCGCCACCGCCAACCGCCACCGCCAACCGCCACCGCCAACCGCCACCGCCACCGCCAACCGCCGCCGCCAACCGCCGCCTTTCAGATCGAAGCAGAACTTTCCCTCGTTCGCAGTACATTTGCTCACTACTTATGAATAAAATCCTCGTTGCCAACCGTGGTGAGATCGCCCTGCGCGTAATGCGTTCCTGCAAAGAAATGGGCATTTCCACCGTCGCTGTTTATTCCGAAGCCGACCGCAATGCGCCGTTCGTTCGTTATGCGGATGAAGCGGTGTGTATCGGTCCGCCGCCTTCCTCCCAGTCGTACCTCAACGGCGACAAGATCATCGAAGTGGCGCTGAAGCTCGGTGTCCAGGGCATTCACCCGGGATATGGCTTTCTTTCCGAGAACGCCGATTTCGCGGCGAAGGTGAATGCGGCGGGGATCGAATTCATCGGGCCTTCACCCGAAGCGATGGACATGATGGGCGACAAGCTCTCGGCCAAAGCGGCGGCGAAGCGGTACAACATTCCCATGGTTCCCGGCTCGGAAGGCGCCATTTCCGACGTGGAAGAGGGCAAGAAGATCGCAATGGCCACCGGGTTCCCGCTGCTCATCAAAGCGAGCGCCGGCGGGGGCGGGAAGGGGATGCGCATCGTGGAAAAGATCGAAGATTTCCCCGAGCAGATGAAGATGGCCGTGAGCGAAGCGACATCCGCATTCGGCGACGGCTCTGTTTTTATCGAAAAATATGTCGCCGGTCCGCGCCACATCGAGATCCAGGTGCTGGCCGACAAGCATGGCAACATCGTTTACCTTTTCGAACGCGAATGTTCCGTGCAGCGCCGCCACCAGAAAGTCATCGAGGAAGCCCCGTCGAGCGTGCTCACGCCGGAGATCCGCGAACGCATGGGCAAATGCGCGGTGGACGTGGCCCGGGCGTGTAATTACATCGGTGCGGGAACGGTGGAATTCCTGCTCGACGAGAACAAGAACTTCTATTTCCTGGAAATGAACACCCGCCTGCAGGTGGAGCACCCGGTGACGGAGATGATCACGGGCATCGACCTTGTCAAGGAGCAGATCCGGGCGGCGCGCGGGGAAAAGCTGTCGTTCCGCCAGGAAGACCTCCGGATCAACGGCCATTCCGTGGAAGTGCGCGTGTATGCCGAAGATCCTGCCAACAACTTCCTGCCCGATATCGGTCGTCTTGTCACGTACCGCCGTCCCCAGGGTACCGGCATCCGCGTCGATGACGGTTTCGAGGAAGGCATGGACATTCCCATCTATTATGACCCGATGATCGCCAAGCTGGTGACGTGGGGGAAAGACCGGGAAGAGGCCATCGAACGCATGCTGAGGGCCATCTCGGAATACCAGGTGAGCGGGGTGGAAACGACCCTTCCGTTCTGTCGTTTTGTGCTTGACCATGAGGCATTTAAGTCGGGTAATTTTGATACCCACTTCATCAGGAACTATTTCACTCCCGATATGCTGCACACGCATTCCACCGTGGAAGCCGGGATTGCCGCCATCATCGGCTCATCCTGGCTGGGCGGGCAGAAATCGAAATCGGGCCAGTTGGCTAATTCCCAGTCGACTGTGTCGTCCTGGAAAAGGAATCGCACCCTCGATTGACGCTGAAATCCGGGTTGTTGAATTGTTAACAATTATTCTTCGTTGCATTCGTAACAAATACCGGGATATCAGCGTTATGGAAGAAGGATTTGGCACATCTTTTGACTTAATAATATACAGTGCCATGAAAAACGCTCTCGTCATACTCGCAATCGTCTTCTCTCTCAGCCTGCAGGCGCAGGACCTGAAGGTGGGCGATGTTTCCGCGTATCCCAGGGGAATGGTCACGCTTTCCCTCGATGAAAACGGCGATACGATGGCCAACGCCATGTATTACACCTGTGTGATCACGGCGGAAAAAACGTTTAAGAGCGCGAAGGAAAAAGCGAAGTGGGACCGCCTGAAGCGCGACGTGAAAGCGGCTTACCCGTATGCCGTGCTCGCCCGTATGAAGCTGGCCGAAATGGATTCCCAGCTTGTGTACGTGAAAGGAGAAAAGGAGCGCAAAGCCTTCACCGAAAAATGCGAGAAGGAGCTTACTTCCCAGTTCTCCCAGGACATGCGCAACCTGACGATGACGCAGGGCCGCATCCTGTTCAAGCTGCTCGACCGGGAAACAGGTTCCACCACCTACCAGATCATCAGGGAGCGCCGCGGCTCGTTCTCGGCCTTCATGTGGCAAGGCGTCGCGGTGGTTTTCGGGAATAACCTGAAAGCGGATTACGACCCCACGGGTGATGACAAGAAGATCGAAGAGATCGTAGAGCTGATCGAGCTGGGGGTGATCTAACGCCGGCGCGGGTGCGAATTACCAATCTTACGAATTTACAAACTACGAATGCTGAGGATCGTTTGATCTTCTCTAAATCGCAGCTTTCAACCTTCCTCCCGTGTAATAATATCTCCTGTAATACGGCTCATCAAGGTCATTCACCATTACGCCGCCGTGCACGGAAGCGTGCGCAAACTTGTTGTTACCGAGATAAATTCCCACGTGCGAAACCTGGCCTTTTTTGATCTTGAAAAAAACGAGATCGCCTTCCTGCAACTCCTTTTTCGAAACCGTATCCACCTGCGTGCACAGGTCTTTCGCGCCGCCGCAGAGCGTGATGCAATACACCGACTGGTACATCGCGCCGACAAAGCCGGAGCAGTCGACGCCCGTTTTGCTGTGGCCGGCATACTGGTAGCGTGTTCCGAGCCAGTCGAACACTTCGTAGTAGAGGTAAGGCGTTTCCGCGGAATCCGGATCGAGTCCGTAGCGGGCATAGAAGGCGTCCACTTTATTCAGTGCGCGTGCGGTGTCGAAAGCAGTGCGGATGGTGTCGGGGCGTTGCGTGCCGGGCTCCTGTGCCCCGAGCGCCCGGGGCAGAAGGGAGAAGAAGATCAGCAGTCCCGTCAGCAGCTTTCCCATGGCTATTTTCGCTGGAGGTGGATGAACAATTCGCGCCCGGCCCGCGGCGGGATGGAGTTCGTGGCGGTGCGGAATTCCAGGAAGTCGAAATAGGGGCTGAAGATGGCTTTGTACTCTTCTGCATTTCCGCCAAACGGAGGCTTGTCCATCCCAAGCGCCGGATCGTTGAACAGCACGCCGGCCAGCTTTCCGCCCGGCGCCAGCAGCTGGTGCATCTTCGCGGCATATTGCGCCCGCAGGGTCGGCTCGATGGCGCAGAAAAACGTTTGTTCCAGGATGAGGTCGAAAGGCGCCGCGTCGAGCGTGAAGAAATCCCCGCAGATCAGCTGCTCATCGGGGAAACCGGGCACGCGCCGCCGGAAATCCTGCAAGGCTTTCGCAGCAAAATCAACCACGTAAACCTTGTCAAATCCCTGGTCGAAGAGGTATTCCGCTTCGTACGCATTGCCGCAGCCGGGGATAAGGATGCGAAGGCTTTTATCCGTCAACGTATCGATGAATTCCCTGAGCGGGGTCGACGGGTAGCCGATGTCCCAGCCGGTTTCCTGGTTTTCCCAGCGTTCATTCCAGTATGATTGTGCGGAGGACATCTTTTCAAAGTTAGTGAAAAGGGAATAAGGGATTGGGGAAATAGGGGATTAGGGATTTGGGCAAAATGTAACAAAGCGACCGGGAGTCTGTCTTACTATTAAGAACAGTTGCACCCTCTAATCCCCAATCCCCTATTCCCCCAATCCCCATTCTTATTGTTAAAAAGAACCTGCATTTTCCCAACGCTGGAACGCCATTTGCCCTTAAACTTACATTCCGTAGAAAAATGGATTATCTCGAGCTCGACGTTAAAGTGACTCCCCGCCAGCCCGGAACGGATCTGCTGATCACAGAGCTGGCGGAAATGGGGTTTGAAAGCTTCGCGGAAACGGAAGACGGTTTCCTGGCTTATATTCCTTCGGAGCAATTTTCGGAAGCTTTACTCGCTCCGGTACAAGGATTTGCGGGGGACCTGGGCCGGGTAAACGTATCCCGGAAGCTGATCCCCGGGCAAAACTGGAATGCGGAATGGGAGAAAGGTTTTCAGCCGGTGCTCGTTTCCGGGCGTTGCCTTGTGCGTGCACCTTTCCATCCGCCTGTGCCGGGCGTGGAGCTGGAGCTTATCATTCAACCCCAGCAGTCGTTCGGCACCGGTCACCACCCCACGACCCGCCTCATGGCTGAAAAGTTATTAACAATGCGCCTCGATGGGCGTTATGTCCTCGACATGGGATGCGGAACGGGCTTGCTGGCTATTCTTGCCTCGAAGCTGGGCGCGGCGGGCGTTGCGGCGATCGACATTGAAGAAAATTCGGTGGAGAACGCGCGTGAGAATGTTTTACGCAATGAAGCGCGGGGTGTAAGCGTTAACCTTGGGAGGGAAAATGCGATCGCAGGCCGTAAATTTGACGTGGTGCTTGCCAATATCAATAAGAATGTGCTGCTGAATGCGCTGGACGCATACGTCGATGCGCTGAAACCGGGCGGGGAACTCCTGCTCAGCGGTTTTTTTCACACCGACGTCGAGGCTTTCCGCCAGCCCGCGATGCAAAACGGATTGCAGCTCCTTGCCACGGAAACGGACGGGGAGTGGGCCCTTCTTCATTTTACCCGATCATAACTATGAAAAATAGCTGCCGGAACATTCTTTTTCTTCTCCTGCTTGCTGCCGGCCCCATCGGCGCGCAGGTGATGCCGAAATCCTTCACGGAAGACCCCGTGAAGTTCATCTCCGAAATGCGCGACTTCTTCGAAAGTTACGAGAAGAAGGAAGGGCGCGATTTTATCGACGAGTTCAACGAAAAATACTGGCTGACGAACAAGGTCAACGACGACATCAAGCAGGCGATGTACAAAAACGCCAACCTGATGGTGAAAAAGAAATTCCGTCCCGCGCCGGAATATTACGCATACATCAACACCATCAAAGCCATCGTCGACAAGAACGTGCCGCTCCCGACATTCCTCGACTGGCAGGGCTGCTTCACCACGGTGGGCAATGGCAAGCTCAACAAGCCGTTCACCGATTTCATCCTCATGAGCGAGCACCTGTTCGCGGAAAATAAATTTTACAAAACCGCTACCGGCGAATGGTCCACCGAAGGCGGAACGTGGAAATTCGATTGCGACAGTGTGCCGGGCATCAGGTTCACCGGCATAACGCTTACCGGCATCGCGAAGCACGACACCACGATCATCTACAACACCACGGGCACGTATTATCCCTCGCGCGGCCTGTGGGTGGGCTACGGCGGCCGCATCGACTGGGACCGCGCCGGGCTGAAGAAGGACGACGTGTACGCCGACCTGAAAGTGTACACGTTCCCCGTAAAAGGATTTACGATCGTGGCCGATTCGGTGACGTTCTACAATAAAATTTACTTCAAGGAAAAACCCCTGCAGGGACGGCTCACGGAAAAGCTGGTGGCCGACGCGCAGGAAAAGAATGCCGGTTACCCGCGTTTTGAGTCCTACAGCAGCCGCTACCAGATCAAAGCCATGTTCCCGAACGTAGATTACGAAGGCGGATTTTCGCAGGTGGGCGCGCGTTTCATCGGTTCGGGAACGAAACAGAACCCGGCGTTCTTCGTGTTCAAGCGCAACGGGAAAAATTTCCTGCAGGTCACATCCACCGGCTTCTCGATCACCAAAGACAAAGTGACGAGCCAGAACACGTACGTGAAATTCTCGCTCGACGCCGATTCCATCGTTCACCCGTCGGTCGACTTCAAGTACTTCATCATGGCGGACAGCTCCCGCGTGGAAATTTTCCGTTCCGACGAAGGCGCGTCACAGGCCCCGTTCTACGATTCGTTCCACAAGGTGGACATGTACGTGCAGCTGATCTCCTGGAAAACGAATGAGCCGCAGATCATCATGAAAACGCAGCCGGGTTCAACGTTCGGTGAAGCTTCATTCCCGTCCTCGAACTATTACCGCCAGTACCTTTACGACCGCCTGCAGGGCATGGAAACGGTGCACCCGCTGATCAAGATCCGGAATTTCGTCAGGGATGCGAATGGAGGCGTGCGAACGTTCACGATGACCGACCTGGCGAAATACTGGAAGCTGGGCGCCGAGCAGCTGCGGCCGATGATCATGGACCTTTCCAACCAGGGATTCCTGCTGTACGACCCGCGCACGGACATGATCACGTACCTCGACAAGAGCGATACGTACATCGCAGCACGCGCCGGGAAAAAAGATTACGACAACATCCTGTTCCAGTCGAAAGTTTCGCCGGGAACGCCCAACGCGAAGCTGAACCTGCTGAACTACGACATGACCTTGTTCGGTGTGAAGGAAGTCGCGCTGAGCGATTCGCAGAACGTAACCGTCTTCCCGCAGAACGACATGCTGATCCTGAAGAAGGACCGGAATTTCACCTTCGAAGGTTCGATCATGGCCGGGCGTTTCGATTATTACGGAAAGCTGTTCTCCTTCGACTACAGCACTTTCAAATTGAACCTGAACAACGTGGACTCGGTGCGGATCTGGATCGATACGGACGTGCGCGACCCGCGCGATCCGAAAGGCGGTTTCGTGCAGACGAAAGTGAAAAGCGTGATCGAGAACATGAACGGGGAACTGAAGATCGATGATCCTTCGAATAAATCGGGCGTGCTGAATAAAAAGTTCGCGCAGTATCCCATCTTCACCAGCGCCAAGCCTGCGTTCGTGTATTACGACAAGCCCGGCATCCAGCGCGGCGTGTACAACCGCGATAAATTTTACTTCAAGCTCGACCCGTTCACGATCGACAGCCTCGACAACTTCCAGAATGAAGCGTTGCGTTTCGGCGGCGTGTTCCAGTCGGCCGGCATCCTTCCCGAGATACGCGATACGCTGCGCCTGATGCCCGACAAGTCGCTGGGCTTTTCGCGGGTTGCGCCGCCGGGCGGTTACGTGATGTACGGGGGAAAAGCGAAATTCAACAACCAGGTCACGCTCAGCAACCAGGGACTGCGCGGGGACGGAACGATCGACTACATCACGTCGACGAGCCGCTCGAAGGATTTCCTGCTGTATCCCGACTCCACCAACGGAATGGCGGATTCGTACGTGATCCGCGAGCAGAAGATCAGCGGGAAGACGGAATATCCTGATGTCACCGGGAATAAAGTGTACATCCACTGGATGCCGAAGAAGGACTACATGAACGCGACCAACCGCGATTCGGCGTTCACGGTTTACGGCGGCAAGGCGAAATGCGAAGGAACGCTCACGCTTTCACCGAAGAACCTTTCCGCCAACGGGAAGCTCGACTTCACCAACGCCGAGCTGCTGTCGAAAAAAATGATCCTGAAGCATCACATCGCCGATGCGGACACGGCAGATTTCAACCTGAAAGCGCTGGAAATGGCGGGACTTGCGTTCTCCACGAACAACGTCAATGCGCACGTGGATTTTGAAAAACGGCAGGGCGATTTTAAAGCGAACGGAACAGGATCGATCGTGAAATTCCCGGTGAACCAGTACATCTGCTACATGGAGAATTTCAAATGGTACATGGACCAGGGCGAGATCGAGCTGGGCGGCGCGGGCAAGCCGAAGGGCGGCGGCAGCGACGTGACACTCGAAGGGCCGGAATTCATTTCCGTTCACCCGAAGCAGGATTCCCTCCGTTTCCGCGCGCCGCGCGCCAAATACGACCTGAAGAATTACATCATCCGCGCGGAAGAAGTGAAAAGGATCCTCGTGGCCGACGCCGAGATCATTCCCGACAGCGGAAAAGTGGTGATCCAGAAGAACGCGTACATGGAAACGCTCACCAGCGCCATGATCAACGCCAACACGGTGACGAATTACCACCACCTGTTCGGCTGCGTGGTCGACATTTATTCCCGGCGCAGCTACACCGCTTCAGGCGATTACGCCTACATCGATGAGCTGAAGAAAGAACAGATCATCCACTTCGCCAAAATCGCCCCGGATACGACCGGGCAGACCTACGCGGAAGGCATGATCTCCGATTCCGCGAAATTCCAGCTCAGCCCGGCATTCGACTACCGGGGGAAAGTGGTGCTTGCCGCAAACAACCAGTTCCTCGTGTTCGAAGGTTCCACCTCGCTCAACCACGATTGCGCCATCAACAAGAACCGCCTGTTCTTCAAAGGCGAGATCAACCCGGCGGAGATCTACATTCCCGTGGCCGAAGAACAGGTCAATGACAAAGGCGAGCCGATCGCTTCGGGACTGCTGAGCACGCTGTCGCCTGACTCGTCGGGCATTTACGGGGCGTTCCTTTCCACGAAGAAAGCGAAGACGGATGTGAGCGTGGTGGTGGCGAGCGGGTACCTGTTCTTCGACAAAGGATCCCGCGAATACCGCATTTCCAACAAGGAAAAGCTGGTGGAACGTTCGCTGCCGGGCAACTACGTGAGCTTTAACACGAAAACCTGCATGGTGTACGGCGAAGGACGCATGTCGCTCGGCGCCAACCTCGGCAAGGTCTGCATCCAGTCCATCGGCAACGCCACGCACAACACGATCAACCACAGCACCTCGTTCGATCTCGTCATCGGCATCGATTTCTACATGAGCGACAAAGCGCTCGACATCCTGATCGACGACATCAACGCCTCGACGAGCTTTGCGGGCACCGACCCCTCGCGCCAGACCTTCCAGCGGGCGCTGAACGAGATGGTGGGCAAGGAGCAGGCCGACAAGCTCATTTCCCAGCTCACACTGTACGGTACGTACAAAAAATTCCCCGACGAGCTGAAGTACACGTTCTTCTTCTCCGACGTAAAAATGAACTGGAACCAGAAGGTGAAGTCGTACATCTCCGAGGGTAAGCTGGGCCTGGGCAGCATCGGCAAAACGCAGATTAACAAGTATATACCGGGCACGATGATGCTCGAGCGGAAGAAGAGCGGGGACGTATTGAGCATTTACCTGGAGCTGGATAACCAGAAATGGTATACCTTTAGCTACTCAAACGGCATCATGCTCTGTTACTCGTCGAACGAAAAGTACACGACGATGCTCAAGGAAATGAAGGACGAGGACAAGCAGGCGCCGGATGATTATAACAAAGCGTGTTTAGGGGAGACCAAAGCCAAGTTCAAGTTCACCGCAGGCAGTCCCAACGAGCGAAACCTTCTGCTGAAGAAGCTGAAGCGTGCCGGGGAAGGCGAAAGCGATGACGGAGGAGGCGAAGGTGGCAACCCAGAAAATCCGGGCAACTAAATGACAACAACCGCCATTCTTGCATTGTTGATCGCGTATCTCCTGGGATCGTTCCCTGCCGCGGTCTGGATCGGAAAAGCGTTTTATAATGTCGACGTGCGGGAGCACGGCAGCGGCAATTCGGGAGCCACCAACACCTTCCGCGTGCTGGGCAAAAAAGCCGGCATTCCTGTTCTTCTTATCGACGTGTTCAAAGGCTGGGTGGCCGTGATGATGGCCGGGCTGGTCACCGAAGCGCCTGTTCATTCCCAGGATTTTACCAACATCCAGCTCGCGCTCGGCGTGGCGGCCGTGGTCGGGCACATTTTCCCGGTCTTTGCAGGTTTCCGCGGGGGCAAAGGCATCGCCACCCTGTTCGGCGTGATCCTCGCGGTGCATCCCTGGTCGTGCCTCATGGCGGCGGGCGTGTTCCTCGTTGTTTTCCTGGCCAGCGGCTATGTTTCCCTCGGCTCGATCAGCGCCGGCATTTCTTACCCGGTGATCGTCATCCTTGCGTTCGGCAGCGAGATCGTTCCTTCCCACGTGATCTTCTCGATCATGGTCGCGATCCTTATCCTGATCACGCACCAGAAGAACATCGAACGTTTGCTGCGCAGGCAGGAATCGAAGGTGAAGCTGGTGCGGAGAAAAGAAGAGGAGGAAGAAGAGGAAGCGATCGGGTAACACGGGAAATGTGCTGAAATGCCGATGGGGTACCGGGTACTTTAACTGTATTCCACGGCGCACGCTCCACGCATCAGTCCTGGTTCCTGATATAGTGCCAGGCGGCCATGCGTGTATCGGCGCGTCGGCATTTTACCATTCTACGTAGATCATTTCCTCGCACCACGGGAGCCGTATCATCGACAATCCCCACGGCAACCGGTCGATCAGCATGTCGATCGTGGTGCGTTCGATGTTGAGCTGCCAGCCCTGGCCGGTTTTTTTCAACGTGCCTTCTTTATTCAGGAAGGATCCTCGCAGGCTGTTGACGGAGGTTTTGCCGATCGCTTTCCAGTTGTCAATTACGGCCCGCAGAAGGCCTTCGGATTCTTCTATTTCCTGCGCTGTGATCTCAAAATGCATGTCGATCGGTTCGGTAAGATCGGCCCCGCACAGGATCTTATTGAAAACGAGATCGTGCTCTTCATAAGCGTTGTCGCCCGCCGCCAGGTATTGCAACAGGTGAATGGCGCGGTGCTGTGCCGCCGTATCCGTGAACGCGCGGCCGGTCACTAATCCCAGCTCGGTGAAATAAGGTTTCAGGTACGGCCAGAGCAGCACAAGCCCGGCGTTATCGACTGTAAAATCGCAAAGATCCTCCGGGCTGATTTCGTAGACGAAATCTTTTTTATCGCCGTTACGGGTCGCGGTTTTTTCCTGGTGTTGCGCGGGTTTCGACGTCACGCTCTCTTCCGCTTGCTGCTTGCGGGGTGTTGCCGCAACGTCGTTGTTACCGGGGACATCATTCGATGTACGTAAAGTTTCGTTCCCCGTCTCGCTGGCGAGCGATGTATCGGTGGTCGCGGTTTCGGTAATGTCGCCGCCGGTTTGCTGCGCGTCGAGGTCCGTGCTTTCTTCGCCGGCCGTTCCGTGTAGCTTGCCGCCAGGCGATTGTTTCACGCGTTTTTTGCGGAAGACGAGCTTTTTCTTTCCTTTTTTCCTGCTTCCCGTTTCCTCTCCTGTCTGATCGTCCTGTTCTTCCGCCGGTAAAAATCCATCTTCCGCGCGGAGTTGTTCGTCAGGTTGTTCACCGGGCGGGCGTGTCTTTCGCGACGATGTTTTTTCGTCTTTCTTTTTTTCGCCCGGAAGCAGGTTTCCAACGGCGATTTTTTTCGCTTCGAATTCTTTCGTGATCCCGGCAATCTCCGCAAGGTGGTTGATCTCCGGAACTTTGCTGCTGAGGCGTGCTGCGGGTGTGATCACGTCCTCGCGCGCGAGCAGGGTGCGGAGCGCTTCCTGTTTTTTCAGCAACGCGGAGGAAAGCACGGCATCCCAGTATTCCAGCCGGAAGACAGCCGGGGCGGGGCGGTGGCTCCCGGCCTGCATGGCTTCCGCCAGCGGTGCAAAGGCCCGGGCCGCTGTGGTTGCGACCGCATCATCCGTGTGGTGAATGAATGCGGCAAGTTCCCCGTCGGACAGGTGCTGCACAAAACGGCGGCGGATCTCCGGGGAAGAAAGCAGGGGGGCGAGCTGCAGCCTGCACCAGGCGGGCTTGTCGAGGATCACTTTCGCCGCTACGGAAGCGATCGTACCGAACGTGCTTTTCCTGTACCACCAGGGAACCGTTCCGGACAACAGGAAATGGTAAAGCAGGTCGGTCTGTGAATACTTCACCGCTTTTGCTTTCAGTTCTGTTTCCCCGGGAGGTGTGGGAGCCGTAGTGCCGGATGCGGCAGTAGCCGCCGCCAGTGATAACTGTTCGTGCAGCTTCTCACGCAGCTTGCCGGCAAAATCCTCTTCGAGCGTGCCTGGTTTAATATTGCCGAGGTCTACCTCCAGCCGGTCGATACGAAGCACTTCGCCGGGATTCGCAATTCCTGTAAACACTTCTTCGAGTATGCGCGTGAGTTCGTACCTGTAGAGCTGGCTGAGGCGGTCCTGGATGCGCCATGCGCTCTCCACCGAAGGAACTTCCACTTCGATAACCTGGCGCCGGATGATATGGTTGTCGTCTTTTTCCACGGTGGTTTCAAATCGTTCTGCCGAGCTTTGCATATTCTTTTCGCAATCCTTCGGTCAGGTCTGCCAGGCGTATGGTGCTGTCGCCGCGGCTTGCTGCCATGAGCGAGCAATAGTGGATCACGTTGACGATGTGTCCCCCGGAAAGGTCGTATTTCTGGGCGATATGCTCGAGTCGGATCTGTTCCTCCAGCTGCGTGGAGGAGGAAAATCCTTTTTTCCAGATGAGGTAGCGTTCTTCCTGGCGCGGTGACGGATAAAAGATGATCGAGTTAAAGCGTCGCAGGAAAGCGTCGTCCATGTTGCTTTTCAGGTTGCTGGCCAGGATCACGAGGCCATTGAACTCCTCGATGCGCTGGAGGAGGTAGGAAACTTCCTGGTTGGCGTAACGGTCGTGGGAGCTGCTGACGGCGGTACGTTTCCCGAAGAGGGCATCGGCTTCATCGAAAAAAAGTATCCATTCTTTATTTTCCGCCCGGTCGAACACACGGGCCAGGTTCTTCTCCGTTTCACCGATGTATTTCGAAACGATCATGGAAAGATCGATGCGGTACACTTCGCGGCCGGTGCGCTGTCCGAGCAGCGAGGCAGTGAGCGATTTGCCGGTGCCGGGCGCGCCGTGAAACAGGGCTTTGAACCCCGGGCGGATGAGCCTGGAAAGTCCCCAGCCGTTCATCAGCACATGGTTGAATTCGAGCCACACTTCGATCTCCCGGAGCTGGCGCACGGTCTGTTCGTTCAGCACGAGATCGTCCCAGGTTTTTGTCGTCGTCAACAGCTGCGCGGGAAAATCTTTTGAAAATTTCGGCGCCATCTTTTTGCAGAGCAGGAGATGGGCGATCATTTCGTCGGGAACACACAGGACTCCGCTGAGTTTCGGTTCGCCGTTTTCCACGTCGGAAAGGAAAATAACCCCTTCGCGCACAAGCGTGCTGTCCTGGTCAAACAGGCCGATCAGCGGCAGCCGTCCTTCGAGGGTCCTCCCGCCGAGCAGGAAAACCGCTGTTTCGCCCGTGGGCAAAAAGCCGGAGTGATGTTTCCCTATGCGCCCGCCGATCTCCGACGGATGCCGGCCGGAATCGTTGCGTGCAAAAAAACCGTCAAGGAATTCAGGCCGAAGGTGCGGCGCCAGCGCGAGGATAAGAATAAAACGTTCTTCGATGGAGAGGTTGTGCTTCGCGATAAAAGCCGCGTAGGTCGAACCGCCGGATTCCGGGAGCATGGGGGGAATGAGGCTGGACAAATCATTGGAGCTGATGGCGCGGCTGAACCAATTCATTTCTTCGTTGATGAAACGTGCGTTGGCCTGCATGGCGGCGGCGTTGCTGAAGGTCGTGGAGGGTGAAGCAGGGGTAGGCAATGGAGTAGGGATTAAAGTGGAAAGTATTTTATTCTTTGATGAACACCGACAGCGAATCGCTCAGCACGAGCGGTGATTTCGCGGCGCGCGGCCAAAGACTCAGCTGGAATACGAGATTGTTTTTCCCGGGTGTAAAACCGGCGAAAAAATCGACGAGGTGATAATTGTAAACGATAGAATCGCCGGGAATGAGCGTGGTCTTGCCGGGACCGTCGTAGGAAAAGACGCGCAGACCTTGTTTGGTCCACTCGTTCACCGGCAGAAAAGATACGGTGGTGAGGTCTTCGCGAATGCCTATCGTATCTGCCGAACTGTTTCGCACGCCGATGTGGATGATCATGCTGTCGCCGGGTACGGAATCGCGCACCGGGCAGGCGTGAACGGTGAATGCGCCTGTGGGAGGGATAACAGGATTCCTGTCGCCGGGAGACGTGCAGGAGAACAACGTGAGTGCTCCGATACAGGAAAGGCGAAAAAGAAGCGCCATGTTTAAACGGATTCGATGGGGAAAGGAAAGGTTATTCTGAATTCTTCACCAATACGGTTATTTGGTCTGAAAGCATTACCGGATTAGTCCTGCCTTCATGAAAGACGTTAAGTTTAACAGTAAGTGTGCTTTGGCCGGGGGGAATGTTATCAAAGAACTCATTCAACTGATAGCCGAAATAAGCAGAATCCCCGGGAGCGACGAGGGAGGTTGCGGGACCGTTATAATTAGTTACGTTCATATCGTTCCTTTTCCAGCTTGTAGATTCAAATGAAGGCACCACTTGGCTTCCCAGGATCGTAATCGGCTCAGACGACCTATTGATGACATGGGCGCTCATGTTAACAGTATCGCTGTCAAAAAGGCCCTGGTTCTCCATTTTGACATTTAACTCCATCTTCGGTTCATTCATTCCTGGTTCGGCCGCCTGGTTTTCATTCGTGCATGAATAAAAAAGGAACAGCATGCCTAATGACAAATTCCTCAAAGAGAAAAAGGTATTGAAGCTTATGCGAAACATTCCAGGCGAAAAGAGCGGCATATTGTTTAAATAAGTTCAATGCTTCCGGGTGATGCGGTCGCCACCGAAGCGCCTGTTGCATTTCCGACGGCCAGTGAGGAACGGGAAATATGGAAATACGTGCGGTTACCTACTTTGGAAAAAGTGCGTTTCAGTTTGAATCCCGACTTAGGGATGAGCGGCGCAGTAGCAAGGTTCGTTGTGATACCGGTACGGTCGCAGGCGAAATAAAAACACTGGTGATTGGTTTTTTCGGAAGCGATCAGGTTGCCGGTGTTTAAGCCCGCTTTCAAACCCTGCGCGCTGTCGCCGAATTTGGAGATGTTATGATCGAAGTGAGGAGAAGGTCTCATAAAGCCCGTATTCGATTCCGTTGAGGTCGCAAACACCCCCGATTTCGAAGCAACGCTCACACTTTCAGAAATCCAGGTCTTGCCGAGGTCGGTGTCTACGCCTGAATCCGATTTCGACGGCAGGTTGTAAATTCCACCCATGTGTACATAGTTCGGCCCGGATGCATAGTGCGGGGAAACGGTCGTCGATTCGATGCTTTCCGGGAAAGCGGCTACGGAAAAATGATTGCTGTAGGCGACGTTTATCCCGTTATAAGCACCTGCCAGGCAAAGGTGCGAGGCGTGTCCCGGCTCCGTCTGTTTGTTCCCGCGCAGCTTCAGCGTTTGATCGTTTTTGATATAAACGGAAGTCTGCCCGTTGACCGTTACCGTACCGTCATTGTTTCCATCCACCTGGTTGACCTTAAAGAACAATCCCTTTGATCCTTCCGGTATGCCCGTAACTTTAACGGCCACGTCCGTATCCACGCGCGGGGGAATGCGCTTCACGCCTGCCTTGCCGAACTTCCCGTCGACAGGCGCGATGGATGCTTTTATCCTGGAAGCGGCAAGATAATTTGCCCCGATAAGCCCGATTGCCCTGCCCGCACTTTTGATCGCCGATCCGGAACTGCCAAACGCTTTGCCGGCCGGCTTACCCTTTGACTGGTTCAGGTCTTCCACTTTATCGCTGGCGGCATTCATGCTTTTCTCTTCATCCATTTTTCCCGCCGCATTCATGCTTTTCTCTTCATCCATTTTATCTCCGCCGGCGTTCATCGATTTCTCTTCGTCCATCGAGCTTCCCGCCGCGTTCATGGTCTTTTCGTCGTCGGCCATGTTTGCGGAATACGAAGCGTTCATGCTTTTTTCTTCGTCTTTCTCCCCGGCGGCGTTCATGGATTTTTCTTCCTCCATGCTTCCGGTTGCGGCATTCATGGATTTTTCTTCCTCCATGCTTCCGGTTGCGGCATTCATTGTTTTCTCTTCATCCATGCTTCCGGCCGCGTTCATTGTTTTCTCTTCATCCATGCTTCCGGCCGCGTTCATTGTTTTCTCGTCGTCGGCCATGTTGTACGAAGCATTCATGCTTTTCTCCTCGTCCATTTTATCGGCAGCGGCGTTGGTCGTGGTTCCGGGCGTAAGCCGGTTATCGTCTTGCGTCAGCCGGGCATAATTCAGGGAAACCGGACTATCGCCGGGCCTGTTCATTGTTTTGTGCTGGAACATATTGCGTAAGGGTTAAAAATGATACATAAGTTATGAATAATTTCAGCAAAGTCAAGGATTTGTTGATAAATAACGGGCATTCGGTCTGTACATTCCATACAGTTTGCTCATCCTGCTGCCCAGGACCTTGAACAGGCGGCCCATTTTCTCAAAAGCATTCATCACGCCGCGCGCGCCGTTCATGAGCGCCTTGATGGCTTTGAGGCCTTTGAGCGCCGAGCCGAAAACCTGCAGCGCTTTCACGCCGCCTTTGATCCAGTTCACGATGGTGCCGCTAAACACGGCGATGATGATCTCGGGGGAAAGCCGTTCGTAACTTCATATCAAAACATGCGATTATAATCGCATGCTGTTTTCCCGCGGCGCATTCCTGAGTGAAAAGACTAACGATAAAGCAACAGTGTACGCAGATTTCTACCTGCAGGGGTCACCAGTAAAAGTAAAACGACAGCATAAAACGTTTCGATGAACAACAGCGCGTAACGTCCCCAGCGCCATGTGCCGGATGAGACCATCAGTATCGTTTCGATGGAGAGCCAGGTGGAAAAAATACCGGCCAGGGCAATCAGCAGCTCAAAAAGTAAAAGAAAACGGAGGATATTCCATGATTGTTCGGAAAAGAATAATCCCTGGACCTGGAGGAGCAAGGGCAAAAACAGGGAGAAAATCACAAGTGCTGCAGAGGGCCAATCGTTAAGTATTTTTTTACCGGATACAGTTACTGTACCGGGATAGGTTTTTTGAGTTATCCCCTTGAAAGAAATATCAATAGTGTCCCGTTTAACGGAAGCAACCGGTGCATATAACAGGCCAACGCCTATTAAAACAACAAACAAAGAAATCAGCCATTTCATTTTAACCGGATTTGTTTTTCAATGTAGCTATTTTGAGATATTCTTTCGCGTTTTTCAGGGAGTAACAAGCTCTCTTATTTCGTATTTATATGCACTCTTAAGCACTTTCTCAAACTGGAAATCGACATTCAGAAGCTGGTTCTCAATCTTGGTCTTATCCGATCGTAAAATAACCATAACAACCTTGTTTTCGAAGTCAGAAAGAGAAGCGATGCCCGGAAAATAAACATTGGTTATCCCGATCATCCTGTAGCATTCATTCCATTTTTCATCGAACGTGGCTTGTTTCCAATAGGCAGGTCCGGCTTTACGGATTACATCTTCTAATTCTTGCCCCGACAAATCGTCATATATCCAGGCCCATCCGGTATAGCCATCCTCATCGAGCCCGGTAATTATATCATATACATCAGCCTCTGGTGTATTGCTCAGGATATCGGCAATCATGACGTCGTCATCACCGACAGTTGGACCGCTCAATGCTTTTTTAATAAGGCCTTCGCGTTGTTTGCTTGTCAGCGAGCCTAATGCACTTCTGTCTTTCGTTTCTTTATAATAGTCATATGCTTCATCGTCGTCATCTGAACCGAAGAATCCGCTGAGGTCTAATATAATCCCAGGGTAATAATGGATGATTTGTTTCAATGATTCAATACCTGCATCTCCCTGGAGATTGGTTACTACACTTTCTTCGAAAGCCGTTTTTTTATAATCCTCGTCGAAAGTGACGGAGTCCTTGATCGTCTTTGTCTTTTCGTCCAGGAGCAATTTGATAGCGTCCTTGACATCCGCCAGCTCAATCAGTTTTTCGTAAGTGTCAGCTTTCCATTTGACGGCTGGAGATTCCTTCTGCAACGGGTCGGTGTCGCTTACCGCTGCTGGCCATAGTTGTTCGGCTTTGTACAGATCTTTTGTTTGAAGCGATTTTAAGACGCTGTTGACATCCTGCCCGTTTTTCCCTTTTTCGTAAGCTGCAGTAATATCTTTAAGACTGACTTTTACTGCCGCAGTAACCAGATTAAACGTTTCCATGCCCTGGGCCAGCAGCCTGTCCTGGTCGTCCAGCACCTGGCCATCTCCAAACAACCGAACCGCTTTTTGTGCTTTATCTACTTTTGAAGCAACACCACGTTTATTGTCGAGATCATGAATTGCCCCCCCGATAATATCTCCCAATAAAGTTTCAGGATCACTACCCAGCATCTCGTTGAGCGTATCAACAACCTGCCCGAAAACAAAATGCTTAGTGAGTCCGTAGTATTTGTTTTTTTGAATATGTTGCGCCATTTTTTCAGCTATCCAGCGCAGCATATTAAAATAAAACATGGGGTATTTCTCATTCCAATATTTTGCAATATCGAATCGTTCTGCCCGTATGTGCCCCGAGGCATAAGCATCTGTTAAAAAATGGCTGGCGAACGATTCATATAACATTGCTGTATTCAAGCCGCTGTTATTTTTCCCGGCCTTGACCGCTTCCTGTATTGCTCTTTCATGATTATCTCTATATGCCGTCGCATTATTCAGAGGAAAATCATTTTCTCTCAGGTTAAGCTTATCCTTATGGGCCAGCTGAGCATCCCCGGCCCTGGGATTTGTAAAATGGTCCCAGTTCCGTTGCAATAAAAGTTTAGCCCGGGCATCCACTTTCTTAGGAACCTCGGCACCAAAAATATTTTTATAATTCGTTTTCCCGTGTATGCCGACAACAACAGCATATTTGATCTCATCAACTGTACCGGGTTGGTTGAAATACTGATACTTATTTCCATAAGAGAGTATATCCTCAACTGTTTTGCCGAATGTAACTTTACCCCGCTTTTTAGCCAACTCGGTGATTTCTTCTACAGAGCCGAACCAATCTCCGGCAAGAGCCGTCATATCGCCATATGAAATCGTGAAATAAGGTGATAAAACGATCTGTTTTCCTCCCGAGCCTTCATCGCCCATTTTCCGGTGCTCGTTAGATTCGAACCGCTGGATCTTCCTGTTCATCCCGCCTCCGCCGCGGGCGGACTGCTGCTGCGTATGCGTCAGCTCGTGCGTCAATAACTTCTTCCCCGAACTGCTCGAGGTATCATAATTTCCGTTCTTGAAATACACATCCTGCCCGTGCGTGAACGCTTTCGCGTTGATCGCGGTGGACATCTCATGCGCGTTGCTTCCCGTATGCACACGCACATCACTCAAATCCGCGCCCATCTTTCCGCCGATGTCCTGCTGTACATTTTCAGGGAGCGGGTTTCCCTGGCCTTTGCCGGACTGAATGCCTTGCTCGACAGCAGCCGGAGCGGTGCCGCCTTTTCCGCCGTCGTCCATTTTCATCACGCTCTCTTCATCCTCTTTCTTCTGCAGACCTTCCTCGTCGTCCATCTTCATCACGCTTTCCTCGTCCTCTTTCTTCTGCACCGTTTCTTCGTCTGCATCGTGCATTCGCAGGATCGCGCCATGCTCCGGCGCTTTCGCAATGGCGTTTTCTTCGTCTTCTTTTTTGCGGAGGGCAGGCGATGCGGGGCCTTGTATCGCTGCGGGCGCGCGTTGAACAGGCAGGGCTTTCGGCGCGTCGGCCAAACGGTGGATGATTTGCGGGCGGGGCGCGTCGGGATGGCGGCGCAGCAGGCGGGCCATGGGGCTTTCCTGCTGCGCCTTTACGCCGGTTGCATCGCCTGCAGCGCCGGAACTTTCGCTCATGCGCATCACCGAGTCGGCGACGGCATCTGCTTCTTTCTCCTGCGGGTCGTCTTTGGCGCCCACTTCCAGCTTCGGCTGGATGTGGGGCGATTGCGACTGCGGCGATTGCAATTGTGATACGTTCTTCTGCTGCGGTTCAGCGAACATAGGGATCAGGGGTTAGGGGTTAATTGAATTAATATAAAAACTATTTCGCCCTGCTCGCAGGTGGAAATCAGAATTGACTTCCAGGGAAAATCGTTCGTAACTTCATACCAAAACATGCGATTATAATCTGTTTTCCCGCGGCACATTCCTGAGTGAAAAGGGACAGAGGATTATAGGGTTGATTTGCAATCGTATTTTCCGACAAAAAAATGGAGTCGTCAGGAAGTAATTCTTAACAACGCCCCCTGTTCCTGACAACGCCCATTATTATTCTAAATTTTCAAGAAACTCTCCAAGGTCATTCCTGAAACGCTCGACGTCTTCCTTGCGCTCTTTCCATGCTTCTGAGTTGATAACTAAATGATCCGCTTCTTTCAAGGACAAACCCAATGCAGTCATAAGCGCTTTTACGCTCAGCATTTGTGAGGCTCCAATGGTTTTCAAACCAAGGATAACTTCTTCAATATTATTCGCCTCAGGCGAATAATGTTGTTTTACAAAGGTTATGAAATTCGGACTTGTCATAAATCAAATGTTTTGTCAAAAGAATGCCCCGGGTTAGCAGAAGAACTCTTTTGTGCCCTTATCCATTGTATTCGCAATTTAGCAAACCCTTGGGATTTAGCGTATGCTTTTAAGACATTTATAGTTTCGAGCATTTCTCCGCGTCCAAACACATTTTTCATTTGGTTTCCGGTAGCCTTTTGTGGGTAAAAGGCGATTCACGATGGTGCCGGTGAACACGGCGATGATGATCTCCGGGATGAGGTAGCCGATGGCTTTGCCGAGCATTTCGCCCTAGTCGTGTGCGAAAAATTAAAATTGATTTTCGGGAAAATCGTTCGTAACTTCATACCAAAACATGCGATTATAATCTGTTTTCCCGCGGCGCATTCCTGAGTGAAAAGCACTATTTTTAAATCCCAGACACCTTTATATCATTGTGGTTTTTAATAACACAAGCCACCAGTCTTTGATAACCTCTGAGGGAAAAAAAATAACCATATTCGCTCTTTTTAAGCCCATATGCAATATGAAACTGATTATTGATTTGCTCCATGAGTAAATGAAAATCCGAAGGTGGAAGATATAGTGTGTTTTGTGGCGGGATTATTTCTTCAAGGAGCTTAAATTCAATAAAGCATGTCTTATCAGATCCGCTATCATACACTTTTGGCGAAAAAAAGACCCGATCTGTTGCTATAGATAAATGTATACGCTCATCTGTTTCTCCCAGTGTTAATTCAATATGGAGAATACCCATATTCCACGAAGTTGCCATAAGAATGGAGTCTCCGCTCTTCGGAATTATTGATGAGATATCCATGGACAATATTTAAAGATCAAAATACGCAATAAAATCATCCATTAGGCCTGTATTATGAATTTTATCTTCAAGAAATAAATGCCCTTTCAGTTTACTCCCATTGAACTCATAGTTTAGATGTGGAAAGTTTGACGAACCACCTCCTTGGTACCAATCATAATGCCCCCATTTTACCTTATTGCCATTTGTTACATTTTCCCAGCCTACTAGTTTCCCATTTTCATATATTTTTTTTGTATTATGTCCAAGTTGTTTTCTTGCCCAATTCATTGCTTCTGAGCTGTCCTTCATTATATAATCTACTTTTGTTTTAGTCTTTTTTACTATCCTTCCTCCCGTATGATCTATTCCTTTGTGTTTAATTGTCCTTTTTGGAGAATTCGGATTGCTCCTACGTGCTCTGACAGAATATTTTCCTACATAATTTTCACTGGCAATCATGTAAACATTCACATCGTCTCCATCAGGCCGATATTCAAATCGTTTAATTAAATCAGAACGAAAATCTAAGACTGAAAGCTGCGTCTTTAATAATCCTAAATTTCCACTTTTATTATTAAACTCTAAGATTGCTTTTGCCTTTAGCAGTTCCGCTGCTTTTGACTCATTATCATCACGATCATTCTTATTCTTCTTCCCATCCGGCCCATCCGGCGTCCGGTCATGCGGCGCATGCACATCATCCACCGCAACCGCCGGCGCCTCATCGCCCCATTTCAAAATCCCTTTGAAGAAATCCATCACATTGTCGAACGCCTTGCCGAGTGCGCCGCCGATCTTGCTGCCAAGGGCCTTGAACAGGCGGCCCATTTTCTCAAAAGCATTCATCACGCCGCGCGCGCCGTTCATGAGCGCCTTGATGGCTTTGAGGCCTTTGAGCGCCGAGCCGAAAACCTGCAGCGCTTTCACGCCGCCTTTGATCCAGTTCACGATGGTGCCGCTAAACACGGCGATGATGATCTCGGGGATGAGGTAGCCGATCACGTAACCGACCTTTTCACTCTGCTCGTGTGCTGAAAATTAAAATTGATTTTCGGGAAAGCCGTTCGTAACTTCATACCAAAACATGCGATTCTAATCGCATGCTGTTTTCCCGCGGCGCCTGCCTGAGTGAAAATCGAGTCTGCATCCCTTCCCGCTTACTTCGCTGTATTCAGCCCTGTTATTTAAGTATGGTTGCTAATCTCTCTAATCCCAGATCCCGTGCGTACTCCTTTTTCCATTCCATAAGAAAAATATTAATAGTTTCTTCCGTGTCGTTAATAAACGATGGCATATTAAAGGAATAGTATTCAAGCTCATTTGTTGAATTGTAAAAAGAGATGTCGCCTTTGCCCTTGAATAAGCCGATATAAAATAACGGCAAAGGAGTGCCCGGAAGCGTAAAGCTGTGTTTTGAAAAATAGTTTTCTAAGCTGAGGAGGTAATCGTCTTCTTCCTTCTCGTTTAAAAATGAATCATAGGCATACAGCTTCGTCCTGCACTCCGCAATACACCTTCCTTCAATCGTATTAAATGGAAAGTTTTCTGTTAGCATAGCTTCCTTAGTTGTAAAAAACCACTCAAGTACCGGAAAGGCATCCCATTGCCATTCAAAAATAGCATGAGCTTTACCTAGAGAAAGGTGCTTCATTGCAATTATACTCCAGGCATCAGCTTTTGAGCTGGGTTCATTTGCATATGGATGCTCACAAGGTGTGAGTTCGAAGTATAACTTTTCCATGTCACCCACCAATTAACTTATTATAATCAGGTTTTGACAAGATACCATCTTTTAACCACTGCCTCAAAATTTTCGTGCCTCCTGATTTTGAAATAAGTTGAATTGACGGTATAGGATACCCATGCCATCCGCCGACATTATCATATTGGAATTCATATATTTTTCCATTATGATAGCCATAGCTCTGTTTTCCGAGTACCGTTGAGTTGTCTAACACATGTTGAGCTGTTATGTCGTCTAGATCCATTTCAGTTCCCCATCCTCCTTTTTGGTGTTTTGAAGTGGGAGAATATTTGGGTGCCTTCTTATGCCCTCCAAGTCGCCATGGGCTAGCTTTCATATAAACGTATAATCCTCCAGCTCCATCCGGAACAAACTTGAATGCCTTAACGATCGGGAAATGACGTTTTATTTTATAAATATCGCTCTTGAACTTCGCGATCGGTTCATCCGCTGCATTACTCTGTATCACTTCCGCTACCATCTCTCCGTACGCTAAATTCCGCATAGCGTTGTCGGCGTCGGGCTTATTCTTCGGCCCATCCGGCCCATCATTCCTCGGCCCATCCGGCCCGTCCGGCGTCCGGTCATGCGGCGCATGCACATCATCCACCGCACCTGCCGGCGCCTCATCTCCCCATTTCAAAATCCCTTTGAAGAAATCCATCACATTGTCGAACGCCTTGCCGAGTGCGCCGCCGATCTTGCTGCCAAGGGCCTTGAACAGGCGGCCCATTTTCTCAAAAGCATTCATCACGCCGCGCGCGCCGTTCATGAGCGCCTTGATGGCTTTGAGGCCTTTGAGCGCCGAGCCGAAAACCTGCAGCGCTTTCACGCCGCCTTTGATCCAGTTCACGATGGTGCCGCTAAACACGGCGATGATGATCTCGGGGATGAGGTAGCCGATGGCTTTGCCCACCATCTCGCCCTGGTCGTAAGCGCTCATGCTCATGATCTTCACCTGCAGCGCGGCCATGCCCTGGCCGGCTCCGTACGCGAGGCCCTCTGCGCCGGTTTTGATCGCAGCTCTCAGGTCAGCGAGGACCTCCTTGAGCTTGGTGGGATTCTGGAGCAGCATGCCGAGCTCTTCCATGATTGCTTTCCCGTTCTCTTTGAACCAGGCACCGGCTGATGTTGCGAGATCGGCAGCTTGTGTCATAAATGCAGGCGGCTCAAAATTGACAAGCAGGTTCCAGGTGCCTTTGATGCCGCCCCAGATCATTTCACCGAACCATTTGATCATCTCCCACAGGTCGACGAACCAGCCGCCGATGCCTTTAAAGATGCCGACCACTTCGCCCAGCATAAAGCGGGGATCGAGCATGTTGCGCATCTGGTTCGAGAACACCTCGGCATATCCACCCTTTTTGAAGCTTTCGTTTTTCACGCGCTCCATTTTACCGGTGTCTTCATTCTTCTTAAGGACGTATTCGTTGCCCAGGTTGTAGAGGTGCTCATAATAACCCAGCTTGGCCTGCCGGAAAATATCCCAGATGGCCTGCGTGGAAGGCATCGCGAAGATCGACAGCGGATTCATCGCGATGGCAATGGTTTTCATTGCCCAGTATTTGGCGGTAAACATCACGGTCGGCTCTTTCTGGGCCCTGATCTCGTCGATCTTATCTTTGAGCTTCCCCTGCATGTAGGCCTGGAACTCTTCGGGGGAATCAACGGCCCAGTGATAAATGTCTTTGCCGGTTTCGACGATCGTCTTGAGGCCGGTATTTTCGTATACAAAGTTTCCGACCGATTTAACACCTTCCCAGACATCCCCCCAGAACCCCCGCTGCACCTTCCTTTGCACGCCGGGCGCCTTCTGCTGCTGCGTATGCGTCAGCTCGTGCGTCAATAACTTCTTCCCCGAACTGCTCGAGGTATCATAATTTCCGTTCTTGAAATACACATCCTGCCCGTGCGTGAACGCTTTCGCGTTGATCGCGGTGGACATCTCATGCGCGTTGCTTCCCGTATGCACACGCACATCACTCAAATCCGCGCCCATCTTTCCGCCGATGTCCTGCTGTACATTTTCAGGGAGCGGGTTTCCCTGGCCTTTGCCGGACTGAATGCCTTGCTCGACAGCAGCCGGAGCGGTGCCGCCTTTTCCGCCGTCGTCCATTTTCATCACGCTCTCTTCTTCGTCTTTCTTCTGCAGACCTTCCTCATCGTCCATCTTCATCACACTTTCCTCATCCTCTTTCTTCTGCACCGTTTCTTCGTCTGCATCGTGCATTCGCAGCACTGCCCCATGCTCCGGCGCTTTCGCAATGGCGTTTTCTTCGCCTTCTTTTTTGCGGAGGGCGGGTGATGCGGGGCCTTGTATTGCTGCGGGCGCGCGTTGAACAGGCTGGGCTTTCGGCGCGTCGGCCAAACGGTGGATGATTTGCGGGCGTGGCGCGTCGGGATGACGGCGCAGCAGGCGGGCCATGGGGCTTTCCTGCTGCGCCTTTACGCCGGTTGCATCGCCTGCAGCGCCGGAACTTTCGCTCATGCGCATCACCGAGTCGGCGACGGCATCTGCTTCTTTCTCCTGCGGGTCGTCTTTGGCGCCTACTTCCAGCTTTGCCTGGATGTGGGGCGATTGCGACTGCGGGGATTGCAATTGCGATACGTTCTTCTGCTGCGGTTCAGCGAACATGGCTATCCCGTTTAAACAAAACTCATCTGTTCACGATCGTCAACTCAAAACTGCGCCCGGTCGTTACTCTTTACAACGTCGGCTCCGCAGGCGGCAGGGTCTCTCCTGATTCGAGCGGCGGAACGACGGTACACTGGTTCATTACGTGTACTGCAACTTCGCCCGGTGTGGAGACGAGCATCCTGGTCTCACCGCTGTAGACTTCGAACATGAACTGCCAGCGGTCGACGCCGACGAAGCCGACGTACGGCGTGTAGCGGAAACGCATGATGTTCGAAGAGATCGAAACGATCTCCGCCTTGCCGCCCTGCGTGGTGAAGATGGTATCGATGAGCGAAGTGGTGGAGGGTTTCGGCGTACGGAGCTCGCCGTTGACGATGAACTTCAGCACGAAGTTGTCGCCGGCGGTCGAATCGTAACGCATGTGGTTCTCGACGTCGATGTTGAGCGGGACCACGTTGAGCGTGCAGCCTTCCATCGAAGTATCGATCGGGTTGGCGAATGCGTAATCGCCCATGTTGTACTGTACGAACAGCGGCACCGTAACGCCGGGCGCCAGCACCGGGTTGAGCTCGGGCAGCGCGAGGTCGGCCAGGGCAGGAGCGGGGATATCGCCGCAATCGCAGTCGCAGCAGCAGAGATAAGGCAGCGCGAAATCGGCGATAACCCAATCTTCCTGGATGAGGATCTGCTGGATGGTGGGCGAAGGATTGAGGAATACGGCTTCGGAGGTCAGGCTGGCCTCGAGCTCGAAACACTGGTTGAGCTGGAAATTGATGTTGGCCAGCACGAGATTATCTTCCTTCGAACGCATCGGTTTTGCCATCAGCACGTTGCGCTGGCATTCGAGATCGTTGATGTTCTCGGCGAAAAGTATGGCCTGCTCGATGTTCTGGATGTTGATCGAAACGTTGTCGCCGTTGTACACGATGATGAACGTTCCGCCGGGCGCCACGCCGGCTTTGTGATCGACGCCGGGGTGCTTGCGGATGAAGTTGGAGAACAGCAGCGGATCGTTCTGCTGCAGGTAGTTCAGCCGGTAACGATAGGTATAATAAAGCATCTCGAACTCCTTGTAGGTGCAGTCCTGGATGATCTCGTTATACATATCGATCACTTCCGCCGCGTACTGGGAAAGCGCAAAATAAACTTCTGCCGAAGGACGCGATTTCGGGGAGCGCGCGATAAAGTCGAGCACGCGTGCAAAAGCGACTTTCGCGTCGATCGCCAGGTTGACGGCTTCGATCCACGATTTGATGAAGCTGTCGTCGATGGCCGCGATATCTGCGCCGTAGTTGAATGCTTTGAAATCGAAAGGCAGGAGGCCCTTCACGAGGTTGAGCTTCGTGCAAAGGTCGTCGGCGGTATCGTAGAAATCCTGCGCAAGGAGCTCCAGCGGCTTACCGCGGTTGACGATGACCACTGCAGGATTGCCGGTGCCCGCCTGCCGTTGCGTGCTGCCGGCCCCGCCGATACCCACGTCGCCCAGGTCGCCGCTGAAGGAAGCGGGAGGATTGAACGCAACCGACGAACTGCCGGTGACGGCATTGGCGTCCGTGATGAGTGTCGACCAGAATTGTCCCGGCGAAGCCTGCTGCGCGATCCGCTGGCAATAATTGTCAATCCTGCAGATGAAGCTCGCCCGCGTCGTCGAATACTCCAGCCGCAGGTCTTCAAAGCTGCAGCGCTCTTCGATCTGGTCGAACGCTTCTCCCTGGAGGCGGAGCGCCACGATATTGAACGGGAGATCGAACTGGTGCTTTTTATCCTCGATGGTTTGTTTGACAGTCACGTAGCTCTTCCCGAGATGACCTTCGATCCGGAAAAAATTGGTCTGGTCGAGGTCGTAGCGCAGCGGCGTTTTGATCGGTCCCTGGTCGACCAACTGGTTGACCTCCTGGTTGCCGTAAGCAAGGATCTGCGTAACCCCGCCGATCGTTTTGCATTTGCGGGCCAGCTCATAGCGCCAGTGTGCCGAAAGTTGCCCGGTAGTTACCGGCGCGGTGGAAACGAACGGGAAGTTGTTGTTGAGGTCGTAATAATAAGGAACGGAGCGTTCGCTGAGACGGCCTTTCTTCTCGAAGCTGGGCGTGATGTGGATGAGCGGGTTCGCCACCACCGGGTTGTTGATGAGGTCGAAGTCGAAGCTGCGAAGCTGGAGCACCATACGCTTGTGAAGCATGACCGCTTCGTCCAGGAGCAGCTTCTGGCTGTCGTGCAGCTCGGAGTAAATGAATTCCTGGCGATACGGCGTCGGTCCGCAGATGCCGGTCGGGATCACTTCACCGATGAACACGTGGCGCGGGAAACGCGTCATGTTCACGCAGCATTCCGAGGCCAGCTCGAAAGCCACGCCGCAGAATTCATTGTACGCGAGGATCAGGTCCTTGACGAAGTCGTAGAAATACTGGATGCCGAGATAAGCCGGGCCGGTCGAGGAGCCGTTCAGGAAGTTGGTCCACGTGCCTACGAGCGTAGTAATGTCGGGATCGTTGAACGGGTTATTGCTGTTGTAATGTTCCTCAAGCAGTGGTTTGTAAACCGTGTATGTATCCTTGAGCAGCTGGATCATGTCGACGAAAATGTCGCTCCTGAACGTCGTCGCGTAGTTCAGCGAAAAGTCCGTATAGTTATTGCTGTGCGGCAGGGCCGGGTCGAACAGCGTGCGGCGCATGATGATGTCGTCAAGGCCGTATTTCGTGGGATAGAGCGGGTCGAACAGGACCCCGGGCGCCCTGCTGAGGACGATGTTGGCGTGGGCCTTGCTGAGCATCAGCTTGCGCAGCGTGTACGTGCGCGAGATGCCGAACTCTTCGCATTTTCCGCCGAGGCAGGAATCCTTTTCCATGTCGAAGAACTCAACAAAGAGCAGTACGACCATGTCGTTGTAGAAGCTCCCCGGGTTGTCGCTGAGCAATGTAACCGTATCCGACGGCAACGTGGCGGCGGTCGGGGTCAGCAGTTCGTACAGCGTAATGTCGAGGGTCGCGTCGTTCCCGGTGAACGGTTCGTACACCTGGCCCAGCGGAAGCGTATAATCCCTGTACCGGTTGATCGTGCATTGCCCGAGCGTCATCAGGTAACCTTCCGACGATACGGCGGCGCCGCAGGAAATATATATTTCGCTGAGCGTATCGGCTACGGCGTCGTAGTTGGAGCTCACGTGGAGCCCGTTGGTTACGCCGATGCCGATCAGCTTGGCGCGGGTAAGACGAACCTGCTCGTCAAGATAATCCCGCAAAAAGTTAAGTTGCTGGCTGGTCAGAACCTGGTTGTCCTGGAATATCGGGTGAGAAGTACTCATGATATGGTTCTTTTTTATAATGTTCTAGCTGGTTCCTAATTGAGTCTGGTTGAGAATGATCGAGTTGCGCACATCTTCGAATTCGCAGTCGTGCAGCGTGCCTTTGTTGTAAACCGTGCGAAGCTTGCCGAGGATATCGATAACGTCGTTGAGCGCGTTTGAAATAGCGATGGGATCTTTTTCCTTTTTGGCACGCAGGTACAGCCAGAGCTTGTAACGCGATTCGAACGCTTTCATCTGCTCGCAATTGATCCAGCAAATGTTCACCACCACGTGGGCCGGTGTTTCGAGACGCAGCGTACGCTCGAAGAATTTGCGGAACGCGAAGTTGGAAAAGCGCCCGCGCCAGTGCGGGAGAATAACCGTGACGATGAACGAATACGGATCATGGTAACGGCAATCTTCACAGTTGTCATCCACGTTGACCGGCAGGAAGTCGTCTTTGTATTCGACCTCCACCTCGTCGATCGTGATGTCGGTGATGTCGGTGATCGGGTCGTACGTTACGGAAAGCACGGTATAGCGCGTATCGTTGGCCCCGTTCTGCGAACCTTTGAGGATGATCACGTCGCCGGGATCCAGCTCGCCGGACAGGTCGTCGCCGGGAATGCTGATCGTGATGGTCGCCGCGACAACGGCGCCGACCGCCGATTTTTTCGTGAACGTAATATCACCGAAGGGCATCGTGTTGTCGGTGATGGCTGTGGTGACTTTTATGTCCGTGTCCGTCCCGTTCGGCGTTACCGATTGCACGACATACGACCTGTCGTTGAGCCCGAGGTTCGAGCCGTTCAGCACGATATTCTGGAAAGGCAGGAGCTCCGTCGTAACATCCCCTGTGACCGTGAAAATGCGGTTCGGAATATCCACCGCGACGATGTTGACGGTTTTCAGGAAGTAGATGTCGCCCTGCTGCGTGAGGCCTTCGGTCAGCGTCGTGTTCGTGGCCGGCTCCCATCGCTTCAGCTTTGTCGTCGGCCGGAGCAGGATGTGCTCCACGAGGTGGAAACCTTCGCGGCCCAGGAACTTCAGCGTGATGTACGCGAGGAATTCGTCCAGCGCGATCTCTTCCACGCCGCCTTTCAGCACAAGGTCAGATGGAGGAGGGGGCGAGAGCGGCGGATTGTCGAGGGCAATGATCGGCAGGCTCACCGTGTACGTGAACGTTGCCGTCGACGTAAGCGTTACGGTGAAGTTTTCTTTGACCGTAATTTCTGTCCTGTACGCTGAAGGCGTAAAGTCGATGATCCGTGTGCCCGTTACGGTGAGCAGGACAGGAGGCAGCGCCAGGTCGATGATCACCGGGAGCACGTCGCCGGTTTTTACACATCCGCGAAGATCTTCGTTGACGATGAAACGCTTGCGGACAGGATCGAAGTCGCCGGCAAGGATCGACGCGGTGAAGTCTTTCGTGATCTTTCCTCCGGCAATGGCAGGAGTCAGTGTCGCGCCTGTTAACGTGATCTCGATCTTGTCTTCGTTGCTTGCGGACGACGCCACCGGGAAATTCCCCGCGAAGCTGCCGTTCGCATCATACACGTCGACAGGGCCTGTGCCGATCCTTGCTGCGAGATGGAAGTTGAAATCGACTTCCTCGCTTTTCGCGATCGTTTGCTGGCAGGTGTCCGTGGCGGCGAAAATATAATTGCCGCCGTCATCCTCGAAACGGTAGACGTTGCGGTTCGCAGCCCTCAGGAGGAACTCGAGGAAAATATCGTGTTTCTCTTCGTCAACACGGATCGCAAAATCCGCGGCAGATTCGCCGGTTTTCGAACCGACCGTCGCCACGTAAGTGAAAAGCGGCTGGTCGAGATCGTTGAGGATCGTGTACGTGATCTCCGCTTTTCTCGGGCACTCGTCTGTCGGCTCGATAATGACCACGTCGATGTCGACGTTGTCTTCGAGCGCGCAATCGAGGTCTTTCCGGTTGGTCGGCGGAACACGCTGGTATTCGTTCATGCACGCGGCTGCCGCATCGGCGATGGCGGTCTGCGCTGCGCCCACCGTCAGGAAATTCGCCGGGGGCGTGGTGATCGCGATAGCCGTTTCGAGGCAGCGCAGTTTGACGATGAACGGGCCCGCGGGCGGATTGGCCGGATCGATCGGCGTGTTTAAATTACTGACGTCGTAGATGAAATAATTTTCGGTGAACAAGCCGGTAAGCAGCAACTGCTCAACCGCCAGGAACACTTCGTCGATCGTCGCGTACGTGTTGACCGAATCCATGATCACCGTGAGCGACAAGTCTTTCAGCTTATAGGAAAACGGGGCGCCGCCGGCAGTGTCGATAATGTCGACGTAAACAGGAAGCGCGAGGTCCGACGGTTTCACCGGGTCGATGCCCGTGAGCAGCGAAACTCTTTTCTCCACGCCCGATACGTTGTCGATGCTCCAGATCTCGCAGGTGTCTTTGTAGTCGAAAGCGCCCGCGCGGTGGTAGCTCAGCTCCGGGTAAGCGTTGAGGAAATCGAGCTTGTCTTCGATCAGCTCTTCCGGGGCTTTGGGGCCGTCGAGCTTGTATGCCAGCAGCGCGTAATCGGTGAAGGATTCCGCAAAACGCGCGAGCATGTGATCGAGGAAACGGTTTCTCCGGTTTTCGAACAGTTCGGGGCTTTCGGTAATCGCCAGCAGGTTGGCGTCATGGACCGCGGGCGAATTGATGTAAAGGTCCGCCGCGTTCGGAACGATGTTGAGCAGGCTCCGCGTGAAGTAGGTGCGGTCGATCACGAAATTCCCGTCGTTGTCCAGCGCGTCGTTCAGCGAGAAAAGGTCTTTGATATGCGAGAGCTGCGAGAGATAATCGCCCAGCAGCTGGTCGAAGAACATGAGAAATCCTTTGAGCTGGTGCGCCTGTGCCTTCCGCAGATCGGTCGCGCTGTTGGGCAAGCCTTCGGAACCGATGCCGTACACGAGCGGGAATTCTTCCTGCACGCTGACGTAATCGTCGATGTCCCTGAACTCTCCCTGCGGAACAGGAAGATCGAGCACGGGATTTTCCAGGCGCTGCAACGGATCCAGCGCGCGCAACGCTTTCAGGCGTTCGAGCACTTCGTCTGCTTTCGCCTGGAAAGGCAGCAGTCCTTTGAAGAACGTAATGCTGGACCGCCCGACGCTGAGACGGGGAACAAAATTTTTGTCGAATGCCAGTCCGAGGCACCATTTTACGCTGACGGTCGGGATATTCTCGGTGGTCTGCTCCGGGAAATTGGCGATCTGCAGATTTTTCACCGCGATCACACCCGGCACGTCCATAATGATCTGGTAGAAATCGGAAACGTGGATGGATTCCCGGAAGCCGGCTTTCTTCAGCTCGTCGTTGTCGATGAACCCGTGTTTCAGGCGCGGGCCTTCGAAAATTTCCTCCACCGATCTTCCTTTCGCCATCATCTCTTCGATCGTGTGGAAGAATACGGTAGGGGAGAGGAACTCGCCGATGCGGTGATAGATATCCGCCATGACGGTTTCGACGTCGGCGTCGTTTTCCAGCTCGATATCGCCGCACATCGCGATCTCTTCCACTTTCACCGCGTTCAGCTTCAGGAAATCTTCACAGAGGTTGCGGTTCGCCATCAGCGTGCGGCGAACTTCGCAAAGCAGGCGGAAAATGAGCTTGACCTTTTCCTGGTATTCCGCGATCAGGCCGGTCGTGGCGTTGAAAATAAAATCGTTGACCTGGTCCTGCAGGCAGGCAAGGCTCGTGACCGGGTTGAAAGGCGCATCTACAGTGCCGTCGTAGTCCGTGTCGATACCGCCGGCCAGCATCACGCTGCCGTCATTGGGATTTACAACGTAGTCGATGATGTAGCTGTCGGGAAGCCCGATAAATTCCAGCTTCACCTGCTCGCCGATGTATTGACGGATGTCGTTCGGATCGTCCCAGTTCACCACGCGCGCGTCGTCCCAGTGCGGGAAGCCCACGGTGATCACCACGTCTTTATACAGCATCCCTGCATCGGGCGGAACTGCGCAGTCCGGGAATGCCGACGGCGCGCCGATCTTCATCTCACCGACGAGATAATTCTCGTTCATGTCGCCGTACTGGTCGTTCTCGTCGAATTCCAGCAGCACGTTGTACAGGCCTTTCAGCCTCACGGGATCCTGCACGGGTGGAACGAGCGGATCGGGAACGTAGTCGAGCGTGTTTTTTGTTCCATGCACGTAGAACGGGATCTCCGATTCAAGCGCTTTCATCAGCCACGCGTTTTTTACGCCGGCTTTCGCCCCTGTCACGGGATCGGTGACCTGTACGTCGATGAGCAGCTTCCGGTAATCGTCAGGCGTCAGCGCGCGGTTGGTGAGGATCTGGTAGGCGCTGAAAAAATTCCGGATGTCGGCGCTGCTGCTCGGATCGTTGGCGAGAATGTCCTGGATCTTGTAGCTGGAGCGGTAACCGAGATCGGTAATGGCATAGGCCAGCGCTTCGAGAAGCGTGACTCCGGGGTCGTGAATGTTGAAATCGTTCCAGACATTCCCGGACAGTTCCTGCAGGCGGTTGATCCCCTTTTCGCGCAGGAACGGATAGTTCATGCTCGGAATGGCCTGGGGCTGTCGCGATATGGTTAGTGATTCGGCCATAATACGGTCGGGAATTAAGAATGATGAATCGTATTTTCTGCTTTGTGCTCGACGTCGTGACCGTTGCCGTTCGGTGGCGTGATCTGGAGATTGCCCTGTCCCTGGATCTTATCGATCAGGGTGCATACCTGGTAATAAGGCAGGTTGCCGAGCGCTTTCAGCACAAGATTGACTTCGCTGACGGAGAGTTGGAGTTTAAGGTCTTTCATATTCGATATCGGTTACAATTCATACTAAAGCAGTCCGAGGTTGCGCAGTATCGTTTCGATCGCGTTCACACGCTCGCGGAGGTTATTGATGACATTCATTTCCGTCGCATCGTACACGTCGTCGATCACTGTGTTGTCGGCGACAGGCAACGCGGGTGAGCGGAAAAGCTTGACGATGTTCGACGTGCCGTCGCCGTTCATGACGTGGAATACGGAAATACCGGCGGCATTCCTGTCGGAGTAGATCTGCACGCCCCTGTCGCGCGCGCCGGCCCCGCCGACCTGGGTCGAGGGAACGGTCGCATTCTGCAGGACGAGGACTTTTTCCCCGTTCGTTCCTACCATGTCTGCGCCGCTGACCAGTCCGCCAATAACGACGTTCCCGTCGAGCACTGCAGCGATGTTCGCGTTCCTGTTTTCCTGCCCGAGCGCGCCGGCATACAGGCCGATGTTCTTCGCAGACGGGATGGAGCTCCAGGAGCCGTCGTTGAAGACGCGCAGTCCCAGGCGCATGTCATCGGGACCGGTGCCCGTCGTGCGGCCCAGGTTAACGATGTTGGCGCCGACGCTGCCGGTCAGCGAATCGGTATTGTTCTGCACATCGAGCGCTGCGGTGGGAACAGCGACGCCGATGCCGACCTGTGCATCCGCCGGGTTGTAAGTGATCTTGTCTACGCCTGCCTCGATCCAGTAGCCTGCGCCACCGGTGAGCGACACCCAATTTGTGCCGTCGAATACTTCGAGGTCTCCCCCGGTCCAGCGGACGGCGCCTTCCACGGGCTCATCCGTAGCGCTGTCGCCGAAAATCGCTCTTCCGTTGATGTGAAGCTTTGCGAGCGGTGTCGTTTCACCGAGGCCGACGCGGCCGTTGCTGCGGATCACGACCTGCTCGTCTTCGGGAATACCGGTGCCGGCGTGGATCTCGAGATCGCCGCCGAGTTTCTGGAGATGCAGCGTGGAAGGATCGAAATCGTACACGCCTCCGCCTGTATCCGTGGCGACACGCGCCTGCACGGTTTCCGGGTCGATGACCACGCTCTTGGTGACGGGCCCGAACTGGGCGAGGCCGGTGTTCGGCAGGAGCGCTACGTAAGAAGAAGCAAGCGCCGCATCGCCGCCTACGTGGAAGTAGGTTTCAGGCGTGAACGCATTGATGCCGACGTAGCCCTGCGGCAAAATGGTCAAACGTTCCAGGGGAACAGCGCCGGGTTCGGCGGTACGTTCCGAAGAGATGGAGAATGCGCCGTTTTTTGCGGCAACGCTTCCGTCGTGCTTATGGCCAACGATCCAGCCGGGATGCAGCGCCGAGATATTTTCCAGCCTCAGCGCGGTAAGGTCCGACGGCATGTTCGCGCGCAGGTGCAGCTGGCGCGACGGCGCAAGGCTCCCGAGACCGATCCAGCCTGTCTTTTCCTCGATGAAGAGGCTTGACAGGTTTCCCGCTGCCGTTGAACGCAGGATATTGAAACCCGGCGCATCGCCTGCCGGAAGAAGGTTCAGGAACCACATTGCACGCCCATCGGCGCGGTGAAAGCTCATGAGCCGTTCGCCGGCGCCGATCGCTTTGATACTGAGCGGTCCCTCCGGCTGAGGGATTCCAATCCCGATCAACTTGCTGCCGTCGGGTGCGGTCCAGCTCGTGATCCCGTCCTCCGTCTGGTGAATAAAGGAATCGATCCAGTTCCAGAAATTTTCCTGGACGGGCTGAGCACCGTTTCCGAAGTATAGCTTGAGTTTTTCTCTTGGTTCGATAGGCATGGAGCGATGTTTTTTATTTTTTAATCAATGGTAAAATCGTTTTCGATCTGGAAGAAGTTGATGCCCGACTGCGGCGGATCGCCTACGATGAAGTCGTCGCCGATCGTTTCCGAGCCGATGCCGTCTTCCGGCGGCTGTACGCCGCGCACGTCGCAGGAGACATCGTCTGCAGGGCGGAGCTGGTCGACCACCACCGTGTTCTCGTTGCATTCGCAATCTTCGGTTTCGAGCACCGTGATGAAATGCGTTGTCGCTGAAACAAGGACCGACGCGGCATTCACAGGTATTGCTTCTTCGATGTTCGGCAGCACTACGTTGCCGGAAGTGATCATGTCCATGCGGAAGCAGGTGACGAAGTCGACGTATTCGAGCTCTTCCACGAAATTCAGGATCACGGAACGGTGAACGCGTCCGCCGAACGAAAGGTCTTTGCTGCCTTCGTATGCCCACGGCGACAGGAACTTTTTGATATCGTCCTGGAGCTGGCTGCCGTAGAACCCGTTGTCGAATCCCGGGAGGAAGCGAACATTGAACGTCACGCGGACCTCATCGAACAATGGATTGCGCACGTCGAGCTCGACCCACCAGGAAGTGAGCGTTGAAATGTAATCTTTGATGTCCTGCAGCGTGCCGAGGCTTGTTTTCGGCTGGAGCGGGTTGACCAGGTTTTTGTTGCGCAGGTTGGAGACTGCGATCAGCGTGACGTGCCCCGGGGCCAGCTCGGAATAATTCAGTTGGTTGTCTTCCGTGTGGCTGATGCATTTCACTTTGTAAACCGAAGGGAATTTTTCGAGCACGAGGTGTTCGTAATCCCAGATCGTCACCGCGCGATGTTTGTGACGCAGGCGTTCGCTCACGCGCAGGTAGAAGTCGTTGCTTTGCTCCTTTACTTTACCGCCGAAAGAAGCATAAGGTTGTGCTACGGAGGAGAACCGCGCGTCGCTTTCGCGGAGCTTGGCGATCGTTTCCGCGGGAAGGGCCTGGCGCAAATGTTCAGGATCGTTCCCTTTATCCGCGAACGTCGCCGTTACCGCCTGCGCATGAAGGTTGATCAGGTCGCATACCGCGCCCGACTCGTTTTCAACGCTCGCGCGGAGCCAGTGCAGGCCGGGAGTAAGCACGGTATTGTCGCTCGTCGCTTCCGACGGAACATCGAAGATGACGATGCCCGAATTCAGCAAACCTTTCGTACCGTCGGCCAATACTTTCAGCGCCGGGAATTCCACCCACTGGTTGCGCACCATGTAGCTCCACTTCACCTCTTGGGTATTGAGGTCGGGATTCGCGCTTCCGTCCGCCACTTTGAAGAGGACGTTGAGCACCTGTGCCGGCTTAAGCCCGCTGACGCCGATGTAGAGGTTGCCTTCGTCGTTGAACTGGGGCAGGAGCGTGAGCGATGGCGTGGAAGGGACGAACGTGAACGGGTGCATTTCGCATACGCCGAACGGCTGAACGTGGTAGAATTGTTCGATGCGATCGTTGAATGCGGTTTCGTCGTTCGGAAAAGAGATGGAGACGGAGGAGGTGTAGTTAAGCGAAATTTCTTTTATGGTAGGTGTGTAGGGTTCGTTTACAATAGCGGGTACAGTTTCATCGATAACAGCCTGCACGACTTGCTGGGTGACGGACAACGGATAATCTTTATGTCCGAAATCCGCACCCGTAAGCTCGAGTTTGACAAATCCTTTGAATGTGGTTGAATCGATCGCTTTTGCAGGAGCCATTGATGCATCGCGGGGGATCGATGAGAGTGTGCTATTCCCTGAAATGCTTATATGCTTCAACTCACTCAATCGGAAAGTGGGAATAGCCATCAGAATGATAGGAGCGGGAGGCAGAGCTTGTGAATTAGGCCCAACAATGCCAACATAAGGCTCAAGTCCCCTGGTTTGAATCTCAATATCTTCAACGGCGAGCGTAACTGAGTTTTGTTCCGCAAAAAGTCGCTCTGTAGAAATATAGTTCCATTTCTTTCCGTCGAGCAAACTGATATTGGCTTTAAATCCGGCGTTCGTTCTGTTAAGATTATCAACGGCAGGAATGTAATTGTGATAATGGTTCCAGAATCCATTCGGAGCAAAGGGTAGCCCGTGCCAGGTAAGATCGATACCGAGAGAATCTATTTTTTTTGAAAAAACCTCTGTACTGCCAATGTAAAGGGTAGAACCAATTAACGGTCTGCTTGTAAACGGCAGGAACGGTTTATCCGCTTTCAGTTTCGCGTCGTCGTTGAATAACGTCAGGTTCTTCACGCCACGGACGTTCACCTTAATCTCCGCGCCGGACAGCACAAGTCCTTTCAGGCTATTATAGGCGAATGAAACAGCAGGATCATTGTTCAGCACAATTTTCACTACCGGCCAGGAAGTCTGGAACAACTGTCCCAGGTTTTCCGCATCGTAAGCTACAACAGGAGGTTGCGCTTCCGTCAGCGTACGCTCGATCGTGACCTGGTTGCCCGAAACAAGCACAACATTCGCCGGGTCTTCCGGCGTGAGCCATTCCTCTTCGCCGCTGAGCTGCATGCGGAAGGCATTTGCCAGCATCGCTGCCGTAAGCCCGGATGGCGCCGGGGCAAATGTCAACTTGATCGTCACCGTGCGCTTTCCTTCTTCCATGAAAAGGATCGGCGACGCGAACGCAAAACCAACTTCCCCCTGCGGCCGGTCTGCCGGGCCCACGGGTTGATTACGTCCGAACGTGCGCCACTTCAGCTCGTCGCCGGTCAGTTCGCCGCCGATGCCGTCGGAAGAATTCGCAACCGGCGAGCCATAGATCCTGTGCTGCGGCGTTTTTTCAGCGAACACCGCTTTCAGTTCCTGGATCGCGCCTTTGTTGACGACAATATTTTCATCGGTGTCGTAGCTCAGGTTCACGCCGGTCGCGTCTTTTCCCGCGTTGAGCAGCGTGCCTTCTTCCGCCAGCCCGGAAGCGACCTGTTTGGCCAGCTTGAAGATCACGTACACCTGGTCCGGTACAGCGGGCTTTTCTTTCAACTGCAGCACCTCGCGGTAATAGAAATCGAGGTGGCGCTGCGTGATCGTGTTCAGGTCGTCCTGCGCGACGCGGAAGAGGTCGAGGAACGCGATAAAAAGCGCGTAGTGCGGTTCGGTCTCCTGGTTCTGCGCATCAACGGCATGCTGAAAAAATTCAACCCAGTTGCCGTTCGTGAGATTGTCCTGGTCGTAAAAGTGGATCTCCTCCGCGTATTTCTTTGCAAACGCGATGAGATCGTCCATGCTTCGCTCGTCCACCGATACATAAGAAGGGAGCAGGGCTTTGAGGAGCCGTTGCTGCTGGCTTGTACCGTCGCGAAGCAGTGGGTGTCTGGTATTGTTGCAGTCTTCGCTCATTGTGAAATGTCAGTTCCTTCGTTGAGATAGAATGGGTAGACCAGGTTGGCCCTGTTATTCGTTGCCACAATTGTATAATCGATCGAGATATCAATGCGGCCTGCAAGGTTATCCAGGAAATAATTCACAGTTTCCAGTGTCACGCGGGGCTCATTATATAAAACGGCTGTTCGTATCTGGTCCGTGATAAATGTGCTGAATGTCGTGTCGAGCGGTTCAAAAATCAGCTTGTCGAGATTGCAGCCATATCCCGGTTGCATAACGCGCTCACCGAGTGCTGTTGCAAGAAGAAGCTCAAGGCTGCTCCGAATATCTTCTTCGCTTTCCACCATGCTGACACCGTTGATGCCGCGGGAAAAAGTGACAGGAAATCCCCAGCCTCTCCCGAGAAACGCAGCGCTGCTTTTTATAAACTTATTTTCTGCCATAATAATTATCCGATTAAAACTGTCGGTTTGCCGACTACTGCTGATGTTCCCCCGGAAGACATGTCGCCAACGCGGATCGCGGGTTTACCGCCGATCAGGACGGTCGTGCTCCCGAGCGTGAATGTTGCGGTTGATTGTCCTGCAGGCCATGTTAGCGAATCGCCAAGCACAGCCGCAGGCATTCCCCCGATCATAACGGTCGCGTCACCAGGACCGGTGATGATCCCTCCGTCGGCCATTGTATCTGTAAGTCTTGCTGCGGGTTTGCCGGCCATCTGAGGTCGTTGTTAATTGATCTGTACAATTCCTCCTTTGAGCACCGCGTTTGCGCTGCTGCTCATCTCCACCCCGCTATTGCCTTCTGCTTTAAACTGCGAATCTGCGCTAAGCGTAATATTCAATGCTTCTATTGTAACATCCCCGGAAGCAGCCTTGATCGTAATGTCTTTTCCGCTTTCCATGTTGATGCCGTCTTTGTTCAGTTCAAATTTGTTGTTGTTTTGGTCCATGATGACGATTGACTTTTCATCGTCACTGATCACTATGGAGTTTTCACCGGGAGTTTTGATGGTAACAGATTTCTTTTCGTCGTCGAACAGGAGCTGGATGTTTTCGCGGGTAAAAAAACCTTTCTGGTAATTGTCGGCTGTTGGTGTAAGTGGAGCGGCCAGCGCGCTGCTGTGTAACATTCCGAGAATAATGGGGCTGCGCGGGTCGTCGTTAAGAAATCCTACAACAACCTCGTCGTTCACTTCCGGGCGGAAAAATGACCCGCGCGCATTACCGGCGTCGAGTGTAGCGATGCGCGCCCATGAGCCTTCATCTTCAGCGCTGATCATAGGAATGCGGATCTTGACGCGAAATTCGGAATCGGGATCATCCTCGATTTGGGTGACGATTGCGATGTGCAATCCTCCTATGCCCGGAAGAAGACCGGCGGCAGGGCGCTCGACGATATCGGGGTACTTATGCGCATAGGATTCCTGCGACAGGCCAAATTGAATGTCGGTGTACCATGCGCTGTCCGGGCTCATCTGGTGCATGACTTCTGAAACAAAAACATCCCCGTTGAAATTCTTCCCGAATTGTTCAAGGCGGATGGTATCGCCCGGTTTGATGTCGCTGAAGCCCACGATCTTCACTCTTCCCTGGATCTTTGCGAGCTTGCTGCGGAGCAGTTTTGCGTTCGCCCATTGAGACAGCTCGCCGTTTGAGAGCTTGGCCGTATGCTGCAGCTCGAAATTCGTGCTTAACACTTCGGCCAGGTTGTTCGTTGTAAGCTCGCCTGCTTCGTCAAGAGTGGCGCTGCCGTCTTCCGACACAATAGCCTGGTCTGTATAACTCCAGGCGGATGATTTGACGGAAGTGTACTGATCACGTGCATCGATCTGCGCTTCGAATTCATAGATGTTATCCCCGTAAGCGAGCGTAACCAGCGGTTCCCCGATCCCGGGCGCTTTGACCGTGACTGTTCCGTCATCAGCGAAAACAAGCAAGCCGTTGACATCGGCGCGGGAAACGATAAAATCCCAATCGCTTGTGTAGTACTGGATCATTTCCGCGTGTTCCGTGCTGGTCGCAGTTACATCGCTTTCCAGCCCGGCCGCTTCAATGATCTCTTCGATGGCGTCACTGTCTTTAATTTCCGAGAAATACTTGTTTTTCCGGGCCGTTGTCATTTTTACAGCCGCGTCCTTGAGTTCTAATGTGAGCATCGAAGGTTTTGCGCCGCTGGTCTTGATGCCATGCCGGATGATCAGGCCCTTAAAAACAATATCCTCTTTGGAATGGTAACCTAATTTAATGGTCACTTCTTTTCCCGGGACGAGCACGTCGGAGCTGCTGGCTTCGAAGTCCTGCTTTGAAGCATCTCCGTCAACAAGCGTTAATTGCGCGGTCGGAATTTTGTTGACTTGTTTGTGGACAACAATCGAGGATACCTGGAATTTCGAATCAAGCTCTTCTCCTTCGACAAGAATGCGAAATGTCGAAAGATCCGTAGTATCCTGTGTCGGTATTTCTCTGCTCGCTGTCATGCTTTCTTCGCAATTTTCTCAATGGGTGGAAAGATCAATTTTTGCCCGGGGACCAGTTTCCGGTAATTACGAAGTTTATTTGCCTTGGCCAGTTCCACGTACAGCCTTTCGTCACCGTATAGTTTTTTGGCGAGGTTGGGTAACGTATCCCCCGCAATTACGACACGCGACTGCGTAAGGTCCGGCGATTCGAGCTTGAGGACTTTGGTGAGCTTTTTGTCCGTAATGTGCTCTTTAACGCTGAGACTGACCTTCGCTCTCAGGCTTCTACCGTTACTGTCGAAAAGCGAATAGGTAACGTTGGCTGATTCGAGGACGCCTGCAAACAAAAAACTGCCCCATACAAATACAAGGAAAGGTGTACGGTGTTCGGTGCTGTCAATGTCGTAAGTGACTTTGAGAAATGTGTTTACGTTGGCGTCAACCAGCGACTCCTCCACAACCCTTGAATTCGCAGGAGCAGTCGATGATACCGATACCTGGCTGGCGCCGGTCCTGCCTGTTCCGGAGAAATCAGTCACCCCGGTTCCATCAAAGAACAGTTCCAGGCTCAGCGTACGCGGGTTTCGCTTCAGCTGTTTCTGGTCGGCCACTCCTTTGACCGGCTTTGCAAATTGGTCGTACGAGTTGGAGTGATTTACTGAAAACGTAGTCGGATTGAACATCACGACAAACGATTCGGTTTCGGTTTGCAGCTCTGCATCCGAAAACGCGACGATTGTCATTTTTTCCAACATTCCTGTTGCGCTGCTCATAAGCTACCTCTCTTTTTCCTTACGTTTCATTTCACTTATTTGCTCCATGCTCACCTGCACGACATCCTCTGCAGGCCCGGGAGCAGACGGCGCTCCGCCTTCTCCCTTCGCTTCGTTATTGACGACAGCTTTAATAACCAATTCCCTGATTTCAATAGGCATGTTTCAGATTTTTTAGCCAAAACTCGGGTCCTTAAAAGTCGGTTCCGGAACGGGCGAGGGTAATGAGCCTTCCGCCTTCCGCTCATAGTACTGGTAGCAGAGCTCGATCGTTTCCACAAGCACTTTTCCATCCTGTGCATTGAACGGGTCGATGCTCCACTTTACCGGGTAAGCATTAATGAAATCCCAGGATTCAAGCGTTTCATGATCGCCGTTGAGCAGGTAAACCCTGACTGTCGTCGGCTTGAATGTAAAACCCGTGATCGCATCCTGGAACCATTTGATGAGCTTCGAGCCCACCAGCATTCCACGTTTTAACGTGAGGTTCTGAAATGTTACCGGCTTGGGGAAACGGTGAGAGAAACGGTTTTCTCCACCCTCCTGGAAAGTTTCGGTCTCAATGCTGACATTGATCCCCGAAACTTCCTGGAAGCGCACATCGGGATCGCTCCCGGAAGCGAATCCCTGGAACTCTACCCTGAAATGAAACCCAACCGGCGGATAATACGTTGCCATTTCTCTCTTTGTTTACAATTAGACCAGCAGCTGGATTCCTTCATTGACAAGCTCCAGCGTCTCGATGGCAACTTCATTGCCGGTCGATTTCATGTCGGGCCAGGTGATCTTGGTCGGCCAGCAATCGAAGATCTGCCAGGTCATCACCGGGTTGTGCTCTTCGTCGAGCAGGCTGATCTTGAGCGTACGGCGCTCGATCTTGTTCATCTTCACCGTCGTGATCCAGGTGTTGAAGTCGTTGTCGCCGCTGAGCACGCCGCGCTTCAGCGTAATGTTCGGGAACTTGGGAATGCCCGGCATCTTTGTGACCTGGTAGCTCTTTGCATCGCCCTCACGGTATTCGATGACCTGGTTTTCGATGTTGAGGCCGGTAACTTCCGTAAAACCGACACGTGCCCCGTTCCATTCTACAGTAAAATGGAAAGTGGTCTGAGGATAATTTGCTGCCATAATTTGGGTTGTTTTAGATGATTGAGTTTTGTTGTTGGTTAATTAATTTGAGCTGGACCCGGATCAGGATTCCTGGAGCTTATGCATGAACTGGAGGATGATGAATTCAGCGGGACGAACAGCGGCCATGCCGACCTGCACGTACATTTTTCCTTCGAGGATATCCTGTGCGGTCATGGTTTCACCGAGACCGACCTTCACGAAGAATGCTTCGTCAGGCGTAGCACCGGCAAGAGCGCCATCCCTGTACAGGTTGTTCAGGAAGCCGTTGATCAGTCCTTTCACCAGTTTCCAGGTATTCGCGTCGTTCGGCTCAAACACCACGAACTCCGTCGCTTTGCGGATGGATTCTTCTGCCATGATGAAGAGGCGGCGTACCGGTACATAACGCCATTCGTTGTCGTTACCGGCAAGCGTGCGGGCTCCCCATACAAGCGTTCCTTTTCCGGTGAACGGGCGGATAGCATTGATGGATTTGCCGGTATTTGCATCGACGTTCAGATTTTCCTGTTCGGCTGAAGTGATCGTGATGGTCGGACCGGAAATGGCGTTGACGCTCACATTGGCAGGAGCCTTCCACACCCCGCGGTCACGGTCTACGCTGGCGTAAATACCGGCGATAGCTCCGGAAGGAGGAAGTGTGACGGTAATCTCGTTGATTTTGGCAATGATCTGGCGGTAAAGACTGGGATTATAATTAGGGCTCGGGGTGCTGTCGTTAAGGGTTGCCAGTGTAAGACCATTCAGGCCGACATTGTTGCTTGTGAGTGTCGTTGCCACTTCGTCGATCGTAAAATTGAGAATCGAGTTCAAGAAGGGCATATAAGCAGCGGCATATTTCAGGTAGTTCAGCCCGACCTCGGTACGGAATGATCCTACAGACCCGAGCGTATTTCCGGGGACATCAGAAATAACGAATCGATCCTGGAGCTTGTTGCACTGGATAAGAGCATGTTTGACCACGTCGCCATACAGGTTTGTCGCAAGCGTAGCCGCATCAGGGAACAACAGCAATGTGGGTTCGTCGATTTTTTCAATTGCATCAAGACCATCTTTCAATGTGGTGTTGCTGATAGGTGTTGGCGTTGTCAAGTTTCCTACCGATACGATCCAGCAAGGACCTCCGCCGTTTGCAAAGTAGAGTTGAAGACTATAATAAAGATTGTACGCAGGAGTCGAGTTGGTAAGTGATGCGTCAATAGTTCTGACCAGTTGACTGTTTATAGTATTATCTGTCACGTTTACAGTAAAAACCTCACCCATTGCACCTCCAAAAATCGAAACGAATTCAGGAAGCGAAGTGATTCGGGTCGGGGTAATTGTAGCAAACGGGTCCAACTCGGTATACCCGATGAAAGCCGGAATAGCGGTAGCAACCGGGGCAACGGATGCCGGCAGTGTCGGGATTTCCTCGACATACACGCCAGGTGAAAATGTGTTGATAGCCATAGTTTGGTTTTTAAAAGTTTAGTTTGAGTTGATAGGGATTATGATTCCTGGAGCTTATGCGAGAATTGGAGGATGATGAATTCTGCGGGGCGGACTGCAGCGAGACCGACCTGGATGATCATTTTGCCTTCGAGGATATCCTGCGCCGTCATGGTTTCCCCGAGACCGACTCTCACAAAGAATGCTTCGTCAGGCGTTGCGCCGGCAAGAGCGCCGTCTCTCCAAAGGTTGGTGAGGAAATTGGTGATGAGTGATTTGACCCGCGTCCAGGTGTTCTTGTCGTTCGGTTCGAATACGACGAATTCGCTGGCTTCCTGGATAGACTCTTCGACGAAGATGAAAAGTCGGCGTACAGGTACGTAGCGCCATTCATTGTCATTGCCGGCAAGCGTACGGGCGCCCCATACGAGAATCCCTTTTCCGGCGAAAGCGCGGATCGCGTTGATGGATTTGCCCGAGCCCGCATCGATGTTCAGGTTTTCCTGGTCGGCAGAGCTGATGGCAAGTGTGGGAGCAACAACACCGTTGATGCTGACGTTTGCGGGTGCTTTCCATACACCGCGGTCGCGGTCGACGCTGGCGTAAATACCGGCCATTGTTGATGACGGGTAAAGAGTGAGCGTATTTGCCTGGAGAAGAGTTGTAATACTATTGTATAATGTCATGTCAGGATCAATACCTCCATCGAGGAATCCCGTATTGGTTGTAGATATTGTCAGGCCGGCGTTGCCTAATGGTGCCGTAAATGTGAATGAATTGCCGCTTATGCCAGCTACTTTTGCTGTTACCGTTACGACCGAAGGCGTCAGAACACTAGCCTGAACAATGAGCTTAAGAACGGGATGATTATTGATAATGTCCCTTAAACTTTCTGCAGTTTGAACGCTGTTAAAGGGAGGACCACTTGTTGGAAGAAGCGTAAACTCTTCAGGATCCAAGGGGTTTGCTGGATCTTTTCCGATAAGTGTTACGCCATTGATCGTAACTTCATCATTTACAGCAACTGAACCGGTAATAGTAATAGTGCCTGCGGCCGCTACACCATTTAAGATGTCAGAAAGACTATCGTTCGGAGAAACAAAAACAGGAGAACTTCTGCCATCGTCAATCACAACAGCTGAGTCCAGATAATGACGTGACAGGAGTGTGCTGAGCGAAGGATAGTACGCTGCTCCATATTTCAGGTTGTTAAGCCCTGTTTCAGAATTTCTGAAATCTGCAGCGTCGGCGAAAATAGTCTGGCTGGTGTCGGTAATTACGTCGATGATCGAAAACCGGTCCTTGAGCTTGTTGCACAGGTCAAGCATTGTTGAGTTGATCAGATTTCGCTGCGGTTGGGTTACATCGACCGAAACCGCTTCAGGCGTAACCAGCAGTGTGATTTCATCGACCTTTTCTGTAGCTGCTATGCCGGTGATCAAATCATTTGCATCAACAAAAGGAGAGCTCGTTGCGTAATTTCCTACTGAAACAATGTAGCAAGGACCTCCACCATTGGCAAAATACATCCGCAAGTTATAATAGAGCGTGTATTCTGAAAGTACAGTCGCCGTATTATCGATGGTTACATCTGCATCGCTGATGTCTACTTCATAATCTGTAACGAATGCAAAGCCAAAAATCTGCTCATATTCAAGCATCGACGTAATTCGTGTTGCGACCAGCGGAGGGCCAGTTTCCGTATACCCGATAAACGCCGGTATCGCTGTTGCTACCGGTGCGACGGAAGCCGGGAGTACCGGGATCTCGTCGATATACACACCGGGTGAAAGTGGATTGACTGCCATTTGTTAGTTGTTTTTATGGTTTGTTGATTTTTATTTTGAGTTCAGACGTAAACGTAGATGTGCGTAATCGAATAATCCGTTGGATCGGAGCTTACCGTATAGCGCGTTGGGTTCGGGAGGTTCGTGATAAGGGTAGAGGCATTGACGCTCAGTTTTAATCTTGCGATAGATTCTTCAAAAAAAGGAATAGCAGCCACGGATACGATTGAAACAGCGTCCATGCCGTTTATGGGCTGTTCCTCTACCACTGCAGGCCCAAACAGGTATGGAGAACCGGTATACACCGGCAGGTTTTCATACGGGGTCAGTTGTTCTATCGTAAATGCAGTAGTGTCGTCGAAAGGAGTAATTCTTTCCGTCTTATTGATGATGAAATACTTCCATTTCGACAGGCGCCGCTTGAGCTCCATCCTGAAATTCCCGAGCGCGACAAAATCAGCAAGCGTGACGGTGGACGGATAATCGATCTCCAGGATGCCGAATATGTCCTTATCGGAAAGGTCGCCGTCGATATATGCCAATACGGTTTTATCATTATTGCTGTCGCCGTCATCGGTTACCACGAGCTGGTATTTGCCTTTGGGCTCTTCGGAAAGGTCGATCTTGTAGCTGTATACGCCATTCACAGCTGTGAGGGGATCGCTGATAGGGATCACAGGGCCGCCGCCGGCATCCAGTACTTCAACCTGCACGTTTCCCACTGCAGTATTTGCCAATGTGAAATTGAAAACAAAGGCCGCCGGGCGGAGCAAGTCGATGATCTCGTACTCCAGGCCGAGCGTGGTAGCCGGGTCATTCCAGAAGCGAACAATGTTTCCCTGCTGATATTCTTTTCCCAGAGTTTCATTGAGGTCCGTTACATTGAGGAATTCTGCTTTGTTGCTCAACTGAAGTGCGAACGTGAAAACGGTATTGTCGATCGGCACAAATGAATCGGTGTCGGCGATCCCGCTTCCCACTGCACGATAGAACATCCGCACTCCGGAGGGTGTGGGCCGGAGCATCATCTTTGAATTCCGCATCTTCAGCTCCGTCTCCATCGTCGGCGTGATCGTAATGTCTTTCGTAAAGCCGCTTTTGTTAAAGTCATGCTTCACGTCGACGTTGAAAAACTTTTTATAGGCTACAACTCCCATTGCTTATCCTCCGACGATTTCAGATTCAACGGTTACGATCGGCACCTGCTGGTCGAGCGCTTTTTTCTCCTGGAAAGTGACCAGCCTCACCCTGTACAGCACCGACGGCAGGTATTTTGCGCCGATCACGGTCCAGAAATTATATTGCTGCTCGAAGCTGTAGGAGTAGAGCTCGATCACCAGCCTCTTGATGTTTTTGTCAAGACCTGGAGAGTTATCCACCGTAAAAACATTCTTTCCCTGGAACAAGGAGATCACGTGCGACAGGCGGTTCAGTCCTTCCTTGTATTGCAGGCCTCCGCCGGTGCCGTCGCTGCTCACGAAGCGCGCGGTGATCAACACGTAGAGGTTCAGCTTGAGCTCGGGATTGTAATGCTGGATGTTTCCCGACTCATCCCGGAATGCGCTCTGCTGTTCTTTCAGCACGCGTTCTTCCTCGATATTAATGAGCGAAACGCCTACGGTGTCATTGGGGATGGCCCAGTTGCCGGTTTCGGTCGCCACGTTCGAAAGCACTGTCCAGCTTCCGCTCGCGGGGCCGAACTGCAGGGTGAGATAATCTTCGATCTCCGTCGTTAAAAAGTCAAGCGCCTTATCGATCATAACTTGCTTCTCTTAAAAAATCAATCCTGCTTAATACGTTCCGTTGCTTGCGATGCCCACCAATGCGTTCGCGACGTCACCCAACGTGTCGGGGCTTCCGTCAATGACATCATAGTTCCTGCTCGACAGGCCGGTGGTTTCATAGGGCGTACCGGTCCGGCTGAGGAGAAAATCGTTCAGACCGGGTATGCCGTCTTCTGCGGTTCCTTCAATACCTCCTTCATACAATTCCAGCAAGCCATCACGAACAACGTCGCTCAATACCGTCAACCCGTTCGTTTTGCCGATCTTGCCGAAGAGGTAAACCCGCATCACCTGGATCCTGCCGCTGCCGGTCTGCCAGTTGCCGCGCGCACGGCGATTATTGAGATCGAAATCAATGGAGATCTGTATGCGCTGATTGGCGTCCGGGATGGTTTCTGCAAACTTTGCAGGCGGCACGCGGCTGAGCAGGTAACTGCAAACGATTACTTTTTCAGCGACAGACAGGTTGTTCCAGTTCGTATCGTAATCGTTATTTACGACAGCATCGGCGAGCGTGCGGATCTCGCGCTGGAGGCATTTCCAGTCTTTGAAGCCGGCAACAGAGCCGATGATGGTCGGGCCGTACAATGCCCAGTTCGCGATGGAGGAAATATCCGTGTAATCGGCAGGCAGCGGATCGGCAACGATATGCGGGTCCTTGGGCGTGCCCGTGAACGAATTGTTGGCTGGGTTCCAGTTGTTATATTGACCGAGTTTCATGACCTTATACTTTAGTGATTTTGACACGCGGCCGCTTGAGCCAGATCTCTACGCCTGCTGCGCCTGAGATCTTCCTGAACTTTACGTCAAGCGTATGCGCGGCAGCTGTCAGGGTTTCTTTTTTAAAACCGGACACGGAGATCAACGTGTCCGCGATGTCGATTTTTTCGGAGTGAAGGCCGATCTCTGTGCTGTCGAGCGTTACCTGGCCCTCAACATTACCATTCCCGGAATCGGAGCCGATCTCGTAATACCACTCCACGAGATAGTCGCCGGCCACCGCAGGCGTAAAGCCCATCGTGATCGTGGGGATAAACCCGGTGGTGGTATTGACGAACAACGTCGCTTCGGAAGGAGAATCGAAAAAATAAAATTTATGCGACTGCTGCTGATCGTCGGTCACGTTGCCGAGGCCGACCTGCGTTTTGGTAACAGCGTGAGGGTTTGACGTATTCCCTGTGTGCGCGGTGAATGCCGTGAGGTCCGTTTTCAGGTCGAGCGCAGCCTGCTGCGCAGTGCTCACGGGCTTGTTCGCATCGGATGTGTTGTCCGCATTGCCGAGACCGACCTGCGCCTTCGTGACCGCGTGCGGGTTCGATGTGTTTCCCGTGTGCGCTGTGAACGAGGTCAGATCTGTTTTCAGGTCGAGCGCCGACTGCTGCGCGGTGCTCACCGGTTTGTCGGCGTCCGAAGTATTGTCGGCGTTGCCCAGCCCGACCTGTGCTTTGGTGACGGCGTGCGGGTTGGAAGTATTGCCGGTATGCGCGTTGAAAGTGGTAAGATCAGTTTTCAGGTTGAGCGCCGACTGCTGCGCGGTGCTCACCGGTTTATCGGCATCCGATGTGTTGTCGGCGTTTACAAGCCCGACCTGCGCTTTGGTGACGGCGTGCGGGTTGGCCGTATCGCCGGTATGCACGTTGAACGCAGTGAGGTCTGTCTTCAGGTCGAGCGCAGCCTGCTGCGCAGTGCTCACCGGCTTGTTCGCATCCGATGTGTTGTCGGCGTTGCCGAGTCCGACCTGCGCTTTTGTAACCGCGTGCGGGTTGGCGGTATCGCCGGTGTGCGCATTGAATGAAGTAAGATCGGTCTTGAGATCGAGCGCGGCCTGCTGTGCTGTGCTCACAGGCTTTGCGGCATCGGAGGTGTTGTCGACATTGCCGAGGCCGAGATCGGTCTTCGTTGTTCCGTGCGGGTTACCGACTGTAGCAATGTGCCCCTGGATATTCACGTTCGCGGGCTCCTTCCCGGACTGCAGCGTGCCGATGTCCGTTTCCACGGTATCGAGACGCACGTCGAGCTCATCGATCGCATCCTGTACGTCAACCGCCAGCATGCCGCTTACCGAATTGTCGTACGTAACGAGCGAAGCCGGTACCTGGCCTTCCGAGTTATCGACCTTTTGCCAGACCGATCCGTTGAACACGACCCAGTCGCGCACCTGCCAGTCATTGATCCCGTCAAGGTTGGTGGTGCCGGCGGTACTCACGACATAATAATCGCCTTTGTTGCCGGTTGAGCTGACCAGCGTGGGGGTGTTTGCCGTCGCGTCCCATGTACCGACGTAGTTGACAGGGCCGAACGTGAGCTTCTGCCATTTTGTGCTGTCGAATGGTCCTGTGGTCACCGCGATGGCTTCGTAAATAAGCCCGTCTTTCACGGCCGAGTCGCCGACAGCATACGTAACAGAAGGATCGTATTTTTTCAGCCCGAGAAGTTTTCTATCTTCAGTCAGGCTAAGCGCCGAATCGATCAACGAACCAAATTGCGATTCGGTCGGTATATCGTTTTTCTGGAAAAACGTTTTGAGAATATTCCTGGGTAGGACGGCCATGGGTTAGCTGATCTTAATTTTTCATTGCACTGCGGGAAAACTTTATCCTGAAACTTCGGTGATAAAGAGACGATATTTTAAAGCCGGGAAAAAGGACACTTTGCCTCCGAAACCGGTGCAGAATGCACACCCGGAAAAATCACAAACTGCTGATTATTAAATAAATATCCCGGACGGCACTTTCTTTTTTTCGCTGAAAAACGACTTTTTTGTCAAAATTCCAGATCACTTTTTTTTGTGTTTTTCTCTTCCTGCGATGAAACCTCGCGTTCACGAAATCCTTTATTGACAAGGATTCCGGGAGAAATAAGTGAAAATCTGTGAAAAAAAACGAGCTCATTTTCGTTGTTCTATAGCATAACCGCGTTCCCCGGATTTTGCATTTTACTGTCCGGACTTTGCTATTGGTAATCAGCAGGTTGACTAGTTGCACATACCCCGTTTTAACAAATTTTTTGGCACCAAACTGTCCGGGGCGATTGCCTCTTTCGTTCGCCATCTTTATCGTGCTGAAAAGTGTAACGCGACGAACTATGGAATACGAACAGGAAAAAGTGAAGCTCAACGGTTATGAACGCGAACGGAAACATCTTCTCGATGCCGGCGTCGTTTCTGAAAATTCGAAGATCATTATCGAGGAGATGGAATGGTTCCAGGCATTGCTTGACAACCGCCTGAAGCGGCTGAAAGGTGAAGCCGGCGAGGTGACGTTCTTTTCCACGCTGCAGCTTCCGGACCTCGAAGGAAAAAAATCCGCGTACGCCGACCTTGTCAACCGCTTCGCGCTTTCGCCTGCCGAACGTTTGCTGCTGCTCTGCGGTTTGCTGCCGCATGTAAGTCCCGAAGTTTTTACAAAACGCCTGCGCAGCGATAGCCGGGTGTATAAAGTGGAATATCCTGAAATGGGCGGCTATTTCGACGCCACGTTCACCAGCTTCGTGCCCACGCTGCAGACCGCGCTGTACATGCTCGCCGGCGAAGACATCACGAACATGGTGTTCTACCAGCTTTCGCTGAAACAGAGCGTGCTCGTGCGCGAGCAGGTGCTCGGGTTCCGCGCCGTCAGCCACACCGACGATGAAACCAACGAGCGAAACCATGTCGTGGCGCTCGCCCCGGAATATGTGCAGTATTTATTGTGCAGCGAAAAGCCCCGTCCCGATTTCGGCCGCGCGTTCCCCGCAACGCTCGCCCGCACCGATCTCGAGTGGGACGACCTCGTGCTGAACAAGCACACACGGCAGGAAGTGCAGGAAGTGATGAACTGGGTGGCCACATCGAAAACGCTCAACACGCGGAGAAAGATCAAACGTGGTTTTCCCTGCCTCTTCTTCGGCCCTCCGGGAACGGGAAAAACGTTGACCGCGACGCTGATGGGAAAAACGTTCGGGAAAGACGTCTTCCGCATCGACCTGTCCATGGTTGTCTCCAAATACATCGGCGAAACGGAAAAAAACCTCGCGCTCCTGTTCGACCGTTCCGAGAACAAAGACTGCATTCTCTTCTTCGACGAAGCCGACGCGCTGTTCACCAAGCGCACCGAGGTCAATTCCTCCAACGACAAATGGGCCAACCTCGAGGTGGCGTATTTGCTGCAAAAGATGGAAGATTATCCCGGCCTCACCATCCTCGCCACCAACCTGAAGCACAACCTCGATCCCGCCATGACGCGCCGCTTCCAGGCCATGATCTATTTCCCGCGCCCGGCAAAAGAAGAGCGCATGCTGCTGTGGAAACAGGCGTTGCCCGAAGGGTTCAGCTATGCGGAAAACATCTCGTTCGACAAATTATCGAAGTACGAATTGACCGGCGCCAATGTGAGCAACATTTTGAAATACTGTTGCGTGGAAGCCACGGTGAAAGGACTTTCGGAGATCGGCGGCATCGACCTTGTGAAAGGCATACGCCGCGAGCTGGCGAAGGAGAACAGGACGCCATAGAAAAAACAAAGCGGAAATTCCAAATTCCCAAAGGGTAAATCATGTACGAGGTGGGATTTGGGTTTTGTAATATTTGGAATTTTTAAGCATGAGTTTTTATAATAAGATCCATACGAAGAACGAGAAGGCCGAAACGATCCGTCGCCGGCGCGAGCTTGTCATGCGCCAGGAAGAAGAGGAAATGGCGATGGAAAATGCGTCGATCAAAGCGAAGCTTGAGGTTTCGCAACCCGGCGACGCGCAGGAGCAGGAAGCAGACATGATCGCGCGGAAAGTGGTCGACGGCGGCGATGCGAACATCAGCCAGCTTTCGCCTGCAAGCAGCTCCGTGCAATCCAAATCTGAAGGCGACACGTTGCGTGCGCCGGAAGGTTTGCAGCGCCAGCTCGACAGCAGCAAAGGAAACGGGCAATCGTTGCCGGAGAATGTGCAGCAGGACATCGGCGGGAAGATGGGGGCGGATTTGAGCGACGTGAAAATCCACACCGGCAGCAACGCGCACGAGATGGCGGACAGTGTGAATGCAAAGGCGTTCACGCACGGACAGGATATTTATTTCAAGGATGGGAATTATGATCCGGGGAGCAAGGGTGGGAAGGAGTTGCTGGCGCATGAGGTTGTGCATACGCAGCAGAATGCCGGGCAGGCGCAGCAGAATCAAAATGGCGTGGGGCGGAAAATTCAGCGCCAGACAGACCCCAAGCCGCTCAGTGAGCTCAAGAATGTTTTCGATTCGCCCATGGTGTGGGGGATTGCCGACAGCTATCGTCTCGTGGCAGCTACACCGCTCGGGAAAATTTCGGTGTCGAACAATTTCGTCGGTATACAAAAGAATACGGCCGGGCAAAAAGCCCCCAGCGTAGCGTTCGACCCGGAGTTCTCTACCCGCCCGATCAACCCTGTCCCGATGCGGAATATCCGCTACAGCCGGCAGATCAAGATCGAGCCGCAGGACGGTGGGGAGATCTACATTAACGTCAATGCGACCACCGCTCCTGCGCCTCTTGCGGGGCTTGACAACCTGTCGGAGCACCAGCTCCTGCTCGTCGTGGGCAGCGGCGCCATGCTGGAATACGAGATCAAAGGGATCAATACGGAGAAGAAGTGGTTCTATACGAAAGGACAGTTCACCAGCTCATCATCATCGATCAACAACCTCATCGCCGGGGTCAGCGAAGCGGACACGCAGAAGCTGCTGCACCTCGTGGCGCTTAACCAGGAATATATCGCAACCGCCACCGGAGTTGTGCAGCGCATGGGCGGCTTCACGCCGATCATCCGCAACGACGAAGATGTGCAGTACATGCTCGGCCGCCGCGGTAATGACGTGAAGAAGACCGGCATCGTCGCCCAGAACGAATTCAAGGTGAAATTCACACCCATCCCGCGCCAGGAAGGCATCGGCGAGCTGGGCTATCGTTTCATGGTGTACCAGAACGAGCGGGTGAGCGTGACGAAGGAGTACAACGGCTGGTATTTTATCCAGTCGGGCGCGAAAAGCGGCTGGGTGGAAGAGCATGCGCTGGCTTTCAACCCGCCGGAACCTAATGCCACCCTGTACACCATCGAAAAGGGCCAGACGTTATCCCAGCTCGTGAAGCAGTACTACAGCCTGCGCGACAAGGAGGACAAACGGATGTACGTGAACGGCGTGGTCTATGCCAATAGAATCTCAGGGCGCCTGAAGCAAATCAAAAATACCAGCTCACCCGGATGGTTTGAAGAGAACGACCAGTACCACCACGACCCGATCCTGATCAAAGGCATGACGATCTGGATGCCTTCGAAAGAATACATTATAGAGCTGGAAAAGAAAGGCACCATTTCTTCGGGTTCTTACACGGGCGAGATTTGGAAGTCCGTCAAGAAAATATTGGAATCTATCTGGTGGGGCATCCAGTTCGGCCTTGCTTTCGTCGGCGGACTGGTCGTCGGGTTCCTCGAGTCCATCTGGGATACGATCGTTGCGATCTACAACCTGGTGGCAATGCCCTTTAAGGTACTCTACAGTCTCTTTTTCGGTGACGGCGTCCAGAAGGCAAAAGAGATATGGGAATTTGTGAGCAACCTCACCTGGGCACAGATGAAGGAAATTGCTTCTGCGGTTGTCGAGGAGATCGGGAAAGAAATGAGCGCGTTCGGCGAAAAGCTGAGCTCCCCCGACCCTTGGGTGTCGGGTTACAACTGGGGCTGGCTCATCGGTTACATCATTGCCGAGGTAATAATGGCGGTCGTTTCCTGGGGCTCGATCACTGCGATCAAATGGGGAGGTAAAGCGGTAACGTGGCTGAGCAAGGTGATGACGATGGTGATGAAGATCGTATCGAAGTTCACTAAAATGACTAAAAAGATGCCAGGCCTCGGACCGTTGAAGAAGGCGTTCAAGAAGGGGATTGTACCGGCGAAGAAAGTGGTGACGAAGACAAAGAAGGTGGTGACCCAAGTCAAAAAAATCACGAGTAAGATCACGCCCAAAACAATTAAGCATATTTTTGAAGGTGAAATTAAAGCTGGAAAAGCGACCGGAGTACATCATATTGATGCAATCAGAGGTGGTACAGCGAGAATCGTTCCCGGAACAATAAAGATTGGCCCCAAAGGGGTTTTTAAGGCCATTGTAGAAGTGAAAGATGCAGCCGGCAACTGGGTCCGTAAAACTGCAAATGGTGGCTACTCGTCCTTTTTTCGGCCCACTTGGAATAAGCAAAAAGTGCTGGAGGAAATAACACATGCCTTTAACAATAAGATTTTTGTAAAGGGCAATACCTGGCTCGGGACGGCTTCTGATGGTACCAAGATTGAAATGTATTTAGATAAAAGCGGTAATATTATCTCTGCATTCCCTAAATTCTAAACGCGATATGATAAAATACCATTTCAGTGAAAAAAATGTTCTTGACGAACGCATCCTATTGATAAATGTTGAGCCCCCTTATGAAATGCTCTATGACTTGTCTTCCGGCTTTTTGCAAACAATAGAAGGAGTTGAGGACGTTCTCCAGAATGTCCGGAAAGTAGCAGAGGGCGAAATGGAGATGTATTCTTTTGGAGGTTCAGATTATTGCATCATCGACAGTTATAAGGACAAATCAAAAATATTCTATGATTTTGGAGAGAGCGAAACAGAAATTTCAACCGTGGAGCTTATTCAATTGCTTGAAGACTGGAGAAGCTTTCTGAATGAAAAGAAATGAACTTCAGAACAGCACGCCGGTTTTAACCAACGTGTTTTGGTATGAAGTTACGAAGCGCTTTAGCATAAAGTCAAACATAAAACCAACTCCCGATTTAATTACCCCGGCCTCACCATCCTCGCCACCAACCTGAAGCACAACCTCGATCCCGCCATGACGCGCCGCTTCCAGGCCATGATCTATTTCCCGCGCCCGGCAAAAGAAGAGCGCATGCTGCTGTGGAAACAGGCGTTGCCCGAAGGGTTCAGCTATGCGGAAAACATCTCGTTCGACAAATTATCGAAGTACGAATTGACCGGCGCCAACGTAAGCAACATTTTGAAATACTGCTGCGTGGAAGCCACGGTGAAAGGACTTTCGGAGATCGGCGGCATCGATCTTGTGAAAGGCATACGCCGCGAGCTGGCGAAGGAGAACAGAACGCCATAGAAAAAATAAATCCAAAAATTCCAAATCCCAAAGGGGTAATCATGTACGAGGTATCAAACCTCCCTGGGATTGTGAGTTGGGGCGGCGTTTGGGTTTTAAATTTTTTGGACTTTTTGAATCATGAGTTTTTATAATAAGATCCATACGAAGAACGAGAAGGCCGAAACGATCCGTCGCCGGCGCGAGCTTGTCATGCGCCAGGAAGAAGAGGAAATGGCGATGGAAAATGCGTCGATCAAAGCGAAGCTTGAGGTTTCACAACCCGGCGACGCGCAGGAGCAGGAAGCGGATATGATCGCGCGCAAAGTTGTTGATGGCGGCGACGCGAACATCAGCCAGCTTTCATCTGCGAATAATTCCGTGCAATCGAAATCCGAAGGCGATACGTTGCACGCGCCGGAAGGTTTGCAGCGCCAGCTCAACAGCAGCAAAGGCAGCGGACAATCATTGCCGGAGAACGTGCAGCAGGACATCGGCGGGAAGATGGGGGCGGATTTGAGCGATGTGAAAATCCACACCGGCAGCAACGCGCACGAGATGGCGGACAGTGTGAATGCGAAAGCGTTCACGCACGGGCAGGATATTTATTTCAAGGATGGGAATTACGATCCGGGGAGTAAGGGTGGGAAGGAGTTGCTGGCGCATGAGGTGGTGCATACGCAGCAGAATGGGGGAGGAGTGGGGAGGAAGGTGATGCGGAAAGCGGAAGATCCGGCAGAGAAAGAGGGCTATGTGATGTTGACGCCTCCGAAGAAAGGAATTGTAATAGGAGAAAGTCCGGGCTTAAAAGCAAACGACAATGCCGATGCTGTTGTCGAAGTAGCCCTGGAGCCTGATCAACTCGTGGCGTTACTTTATATATCCGAAGCAACGGGATGGTACTTTGCGCGCACGCTGGGGCCCACTTCTGCTTTTGGGTATATCCAGGCCTCATCCGTTAAATTATCCGAGGAACAGGTTGCGCCGGATGTAAGCGAGAACGTTACGGTTGAAAATATTCCGGCCGGGACAGGTATTACTACTGAGGAGAAAAAGGGCATAGAAAAAGAAAAAGTAAAGGAAGAAGAAAAGACAGACGAAGAAAAGACAGAAAGGAAAGGAGAGAAAAAGGAAAAGACCGGGAAAGGAAACCTGGGCACAGGAGAGTTGATAAAAACGGCCGCACCCTTAAATCTGAAAACGGCGTCGAAGACGAGCGGAAGAAAGAAACGTCGTGCAGGAAAAGCCAGCGCCCGCGAGGAGCTTGCCGCATTTAAAGCCGAAGCGCAGCAACTGGAAACCGAGGTCGATCAGACAATCAATGAACAGATCGCGCAGCTTAGCATTACTGCATCAGCTGAACGGGAAAAAATAAAATCGGAATCCGTTATTAAACGGGCCCAAACGGAGCTTGTATACGATCTGGCGATAACTGCCGTCAGGAACGAGATGGCAACGGCCCAGAAGCAAACGGAAGATGCGCACGCGTATGAGAAAATGAGGATCAAGGGCTTCCGGTTAACTGAGCTGGAACGGTTGGACCTGGAGACGGCCGGCGAAGTGAAACGGCTGGAAGAAGAAGGCGAGCGGTTAGCGAAGGAGGCCGAACAGCACGCTGTTGATGAAGAGAAACGCGTCCGGGCGATTGAGAAAACACAGGTTTCGGAGCTGTTCAGTTACACGACCGAACAGATCGACCGGTTTATCCGGGAATATGACGCTGAAGGTCGCCGGGGCAGGATGGAAGACAACCTGGGTGAAATGCGAGATGATGCCATCGAGGGTATCAAGGAAAATAATGATGCCCTGATCGAGCAAATTCACGAGGATGCCGCCGACCTCGCCGAACGTTTCAGGGAAGAATCGAAAGAAGCCGCAGAAAGTTTACCCGAAAATAAAGAGGAGGTTGCACAAAGCATCAGAGACCTGGCGGACCAGTCGATCGATGCGCTGGTAAATGCATCTGCAGAACCCCTGGCTGCCTATATGGCATCAGGCGAAGGCGTTATTGCGCAGCTGGAGATGCAGAAACAACAGTCGCTGGTGAATTTGGATGCGATGGTGACGAATGCCATTACAGAAATCACGACCGACGAAGAAAAACGTACTGCCGAGCTCCGCCAGACTCTTGTAAACTATAAGCAGGAAACCGCGCAGCTGGTTGCCGGCGTGGAGAGCGAAGTCGCCAATAGCCCGGATGATGTCGGCATACAGATCATTCACCTGGCGGAAGACCAGCTGGTCAAGTCTACCGGTGAAATGCAGGAGGAAATCGTTCAGAGCGTCGCCGCAAAATCGGTGATGTATTGTGAAGCCTCGCAGGAAGTTTTGTACCAGCTGGACTGCCTGCGCGACGAAGCTCAGAAGGGAACGGAAACGATAAAGACCGAATTCTCGACACAGTCTGTAAATATCCAGGCGTCGATCATTGATATCTATACCAAGGCGGGCGACCAGGCCAATGCCGGCATGAAGGACATTGTGAACAAGAGCATTGCCGGGCTTCGCCAGACAGCAAACGACAGCATTGTTGAATGGGAAGCAGACCTTGCCGAGGGGAAAACAGACATTACAGAGAAAGTTGACGATGCGCTTGCGGAAAATGAAGAGCTCTTCAATGATACCAAAGATGCCATCCGCGACGAGGCGGAACAACTGGCCAGCGAATGGGAGGCCACTTATTATACCCGCCAGATCCTCTCGGTCATCGGGGATATTCTTTTAGCGATAGGCGAGGCGATCTTATGGATCATAGGTATTGTTATCGCGATCATTCTTCTCGTGCTTGCGATCATCGCGCTCATTGTGCTGCTGGTGCTGCTCATCGAGGCATTGGTTGCCCTGGTGGCGATCCTGGTAGGCGCCCTGGTGGAAATGATTATGGCCGCCGCCGCATGGGTTGTTGAAGGCGCGCTCTTCTGGATAACGACCGAACTGCCACTGATAACGGCTGCATTCTGGACGGTAATGGGCAACCTGGGGCGGTCCATGCTTTTCAGGTTTATTTCTTTTGCGATTACCAGTTTAGGTGTTGTAAAAATATTGGAAGGCACTTTCACGTCAAACCTGACCCCCGAACAGCGCAAAACAATGATCGCGGAGGGATCGTTTGATGTGCTCCTTGGCGCTTTAGCTGAATGGCAGAAAGTGTTACAAGTCTTCAAGAATTCAAAAGCGTATTTGCAGAGTATGAAGGCGTGGATGAATACGGCGAAGGTGGAGACGAATGTTTATAAGGGTACGAAATCACAGTTTAACGATGAGTTTTTGGATTACGATGCAAACATGGCTAAAACCGTGTGGAATGAACAACGAAGCGGGTTAATTAACATTGAAAATGCGACATGGGCACAAAAATCATTTGGTAATAGTTTCAGCAAAACGGGAAAGTTCTCAGGCATGACAACTGACGAAGTTGCGGCCCAATTAGTCTCAGGAGAGATCAAGGTCGCTGATGTATCTATTGATGTGGTTTTCAGAAATGGTGAAACTGTAATTTTAAATACCAGATCTTCTGCTGCTCTTACAAAGGCAAACATTCCTAGAAGTCAATGGAATGTTGTTGACAGAACAGGGCAAGAGTTTTTTGAACAACAACTTACCGATCAGTTTAAGAGGAATGGCCTTTCACAAGGCGTTAACTCAATTAAACAATCTGGTACGCAAACTGTCATAACTAAATAAGAATAAGCATATAGATATAAAGAACTGAGTACTATATTTGTGCGAAGAAAGTTGTACCGTTTCTAAAAAATCATATGGAACTTCACGAAATTTTGGATGACTCTGGCATTAATTCTGGAGCTCCATTACCGTTTGTCGTAGCAAACGATACGTTGCTCTATTTAATGTTCTTCGGTAAAGAATTGGAAGAAACCGCAGACCAGGAACCAATCCGGTTGATGAAATTTATTCTTCCGATAGCGCATAAGTTTGGAATGCCGGGTAATGAAACGATACAAGGACATCCATACTATAAAATAGGCCTCCGGTCCCCTGGAATATTTAGGTTGAATGGGTCGGATTGGATAGAACAACTGAAGACTATTGATAAAATCCACCCTTACTTCGATGATAAAAAATGGACTGGATTCAATCACTATATCATCACTTTTCATGACAACATGTTTGAATGTGTTGCAAAGGATTTTGAAGCAACAATGGAGTTAAGATCAGCGCAGGAAGTTATTACTGAACTTGTGAGTCGAATATACTCATAGGCGAATGGATTTTGAAAGGTTGAGTAAAGTCATCTCACACGCGTTAAGGCATGAACCGTGGCTGTATGAGTTAGAATTGGATAAAAGTGGATGGGTTCTACTTGACCAATTGCTGCAGGCTTTGAGAGGATATTCAGAATATTCAATGCTCACACGGGCCGATATCGAATTAATGATCGGATCATTATCTAAAAAACGACATGAAATTTCAGGTAATAGAATCCGGGCAATATATGGACATTCCGTAGCCGGAAAATTCCACGTTGACGCTGCCGTTCCATCGGAGAACCTTTACCACGGTACGTTACCTACGCTGCTGGATTCTATTAAAGAAAAAGGATTACTCCCTATGGGACGTCAATATGTACATTTATCCCGACTGCCTGGAGATGCCGAACTGGTAGGAAAAAGAAAGTCCCGGAGCCCGGTCATTCTTATAATTGAAGCGGTTCAAGCTTCAACGCACGGTATTCGTTTCTATAAGGTAAATGAAAATATATGGCTTTCGGATGCAATTCCAGCCATTTTCATACACATGAAATGATTGGAACTCATTCGGTGAAATGAAATTCTTTTACACCGATGCAGTCACTAAAATTCCAAGTGAGAGTATGAGAACTACAATTCTTATTAAACAATGATAGAAACAAAGGAACACTTTGAAGAGTTGGGTATGTTCGAAACATACTGCGGCGAATTGCTTATATATAATCAGCACCTGATCCTGCCGATGTATAACATTCAATTAGCCGAGCACCCCTTGAACCAGACGCCTCAAGAGGTGGTTTACCTGGATTTTGGCATTGCGGTTTTTAAAAATGTGCTCTCTTCGCAGAGAAAAGTTTTTTTAACTAAAAATGGAGAACATATAGAATCATTTGTACGAACAGATTACCTGAACACAGGTTTTGATGCAACTAATGCGCAGAAGTATTTATTAGAGCTTTTGGATTACCAGAACGGTTCACAATATTGGGATTGGTGGGTAGAAGCAGAGACATTTTCATTTTTAGTTATGGACAATCATTCTATTCAAAAGCAACAATTCGATATTCATGGGATAAAGGTAGAAGTCAAACAATTGCTCAGGAATCAGGATATAGAGATGTTTAAACCTTATATATAGGAAGTATTCTGAACAGCATGCCGGTTTCAATTACGTGTTTCGTATGAAGTTACGTAGCACTAAAGCAAAAAGCCAAGAGCAAGACCCATGAAACAAGTGCTGCTTAGCAGATGACTAACTTCGACTTATGGTAGCACAAAATAGTTTGGGAATTATGTTTCGTGCTCCTGGTGGCGGGCAGGAAGAAGTACAGGGGTTATATTGTTATGCCGTATATCGTCCGGAAGACTCGTGCAGAAAAACATTAGATTCTGGCTTATTGAATAAAGGTGATTACGAATTAGCATGGAGTATATTTGAATACGATACGCACAAGGTCTCATCATTTGCAATCCATTTCATTCATTGGCCTTCGGCGGATAAATGGCGCTTGGTTCTTGAGTCGATTTGTCTGGAATTATTTAAAGATGGAGCTTTAGCGGTATGGTTTGGTGATCACTCTTCGTCGCCGTCGGTTACATCACTCGATCCTATACTCGCCGACTCAAATATTTATGCAGCTTGTGCCAAAAACGGGAAATTAATAATAGGATCCGATTTAGATAAGCCACTAAGCTATCTTAGTGACGAACAACTTACTGCTATAAAGTGGAGTTTATAATATTTACAACAACACGCCGGTTTCAACCATTTGTTTTGGTATGAAGCTACACATTCATAAGCAGGATGTCGCGTGTACCTGCTGCAGAATGATGATGATGATCCTGCGTTTTCACTGACTTATATGAAACAAGTAGTTCTGAATGGAATGGACATCAAAGACACCAAAGATGTTCATGCAATCCTGGCAAAAGCGCTGGAATTTGGAAATTTCTACGGCAACAACTTTGACGCACTTTGGGATATGTTGAGCACAAATGTTGAACGCCCATTCTCAATCACATGGACAAACGCGTCTTTGTCGAGAGAAAGATTGGGTGATGATTTCGAAATGTTCTTGCAACTTTTCCGTCGGTTGGAAGAGTATGATCGCAAGGCCCCCTGGCCCGACAAATTTAAATTTATTCTAGTAGATTAGATTTGTGTTCGGAACCGCAGCCCCGCCCCCACAAAAAATTGACTTAAGTCAATTTTCCCCGATCATTCCCCCGGAAGTTATCAACAATCCCGCAACCTCCCTTGACTTGTCCGTCTATTCCGTAGTATATTACCTACGGTTTTTGAAAAATTAATTAATAACCCGCATTACCCCTATGCTTTCGGCCAAATCACCCCTGGTCAGAATTTGGGATTACTCCGAGTTGAATTGATTCTTTCGCCCACTGTTGTTTGCCTGCCCGGCGTTTGCCCCGCATGTAAGCCATAGCCGGGCGGGATGTCTTCGCTCCCCACGTTCTGGAAGTAAAACGCACTCCTTTCGTAATTGAAATGGTAAACGGGTTCAGGAAACTGGACCCGTTTTTGTTGCGCGCCGTGACTTCTGCTTCGGGGCAGGCTCGTCCACAGCCTTGCCGGTGAGCCACGTGTCGAAACGCACGAGCTCGTAGCCGGCCGGGTTCCAGTAATAGCCGCCCTCTCCTTTAGCCAGCAGGGCAAGGTCCTTTTGCTCTTCCTCGCAAAGCTTCGCAAAATCGTAATTCTCCCGCCGCAGCGCGCGCACGAGGCGGAACACGACCTCGATCCGGTGATCGCAGTCCCCGCCGGAATTCGTCACGTACCGCTTGATGATCTTCTTCAGGCTTTCGATGCGGTAGTCGAACCAGTCGTGGTTCCCGTTCTCGATCCTGCACATCACCTCGAGCATGCAGAAGCCGAGCAGCCAGCCGCCCTTGTCCTTCATCAGCTCGTCGCAGTTCTTCAGCGAAAGCAAGGCCTTCTTATGCTGGCCGGCGAGAAATTCGAGACCGGCTTTGAAATACCACCACTTCGCGTTCAGGAATTCGTTGTACGAGATCTTCTGGTTCTGGAACGCACGGTCCACCACGAGCTGCGCGGCGCGCAGGTCGTCCTGGCGGATGTAGCAGAAATATACTTTCTCCAGCGCCAGCAACTCGTTGAGCATGCCGGGCTTGAACCGCTCGAGCGCCACGCTGGCGTGCTCCAGCGCCTCGCCGTAACGGCCAAGGTTGATCAGCGCATTGGCGATCTCCATGTTGGCGCCGGCGACGAAGGAGTCGGACTGGAAAGCGGGGGAGGACTTGACAAGGCGCAGCAGCTCCAGGCCGTTGTGCAGGGAAAGCGGGAAGTCGCGCGTCATGCTGTAATAATGCATGGCCGAGAGGTAATAATAAAAGCCGATGCGCAATGAGCCCGTAGATTCGAAGTCGGTCTTCATCTTCGCCAGTTTAACCTTTCCCTCGCCGTTGAGGTGGCGCCCTTTGCCGGTGCGGAACAGGCCGGGAACGGTCAGCTCGTAATGGTCGTGTTTGGCCGTCACCGATTTCCCGAGCAGCAGCACAGACGCGTCGATGCTGCGGCTGATGTGCGCGAAATTTTTTCCCTCCTCTTTCATCACGAGGTGCGTGCGGTAAATATCGTTGATCATCACCTGCTCCGCGTACAGCTCGTTGTGGTACGCCAGCTCCGACGCACGTATAAGTACGTCCATCGCTTCGTCGTACACCCCGCGGCTCAGCAGCAGCTCGCCCTGGATAATGTACCGCCGGCAGCTGAACACCGACTGCGCGTATTTCGACTTGAACTTGGTCTCCGCTTCCTGCAGCAGCAGCAGGTTCAGGATATCCGTCTTGAGCCGCTGCTTGATCACCGCGAACGAAGCGGGATCCTTGCGGCCGAACAGGTACTTGCGCGCTTCCTTGTCCGTGCAGTCGGGCTTGCTCAGCGCCAGTACGAATAATTTTTCACGTTTGTCGGCGTCGCCTTGTTCCGGGCGTCCCTGGTAATAGGCCCTCACGAGCCTCACTTCACTGTCCCGTAAACTGTTTACTAAACTGAGCACGCGTTCCATAATGGAAACGGGGGTTATTAAAAGTTAAACGATTCCCTTTCCATGGAAGAAAAGGACGCAAAGCCGGCGAAACATTTTGTCCCGTCAACATTGCTAAAAGGTCTAACCTGGGGGCGCAGCGGGTAAGCTGCGTATGCAATATCGCGTAACGACAGGCTGTTCAGCAAGCCGCGGGCGATACGCCAGGGTCAAAATTCTCAATCCATTCAGTGAAGGAGGAGGAATTCCTTTACCGGGGGATTTCGATCATTACAAACAGAAAGTGCAACCGGGTCCTATATTCAGTGAGAAAAATAGATCATTAAATCGCGAAAGTCAATAGCGGTTGAAAAAATATTCCCCCGGCGTGAATTTTTACGATAGGATTCCTGATCCCGGGCACCGCATAAACACTAATATTTACGCACGATCCGCAACTTGTTTAAACAAACGATAATTGTTTTTGACTTCCGGGTTGAGTAATGTTAAAAAATATTAACCGGGGTTGTTAACTGCTTCTACTGGCTTTTTTCCCTGTTTCATTTTTCCGCTGTAAAAACGGTTCCCGGGAATGAGGAACCTTGGTTATGCATTTACAAATGGATAAGTGAAATTTCTGTCATACATTCTCCGCGTAAAAACCCTTACAGAAAACATATGCCGACCGCCGAACAAAAAGAGCTTACCGCCCTGCGCGCACGGGTGAAAGACGCCGCCATTCCCGCTTCCACGCCGGACAATCTCCGCCTCCTCACCTGGAACCTCCGCCAGTTCGGCAAAACCAAGGGCGAACGCGGCATCCGCTACATGGCACACGTGATGAAGAATTTCGACCTCATCGCCTTCCAGGAATGCAAGGAAGCGCTGGACGGGCTCGAACTCCTGCAGGAGCAGCTCGGGAAAAATTACCGCGTTATTTTTTCCGATGCCTGCGGCAACAACGAGCGCCTCGGTTTTATCTATGACAAGCGCAAAGTGCAGTTCACCGGTCTCGCCGCGGAAGTGGTGGCGGCGCCGGGAGCGGGGAGGGACGGCGTGAAACCCGCGCTGGAATTCGATCGCACGCCATACATGTGCTCGTTCCGCTCCAACGGCTGCAACTTCATCGTAGTAACCGTGCATATTTATTACGGCTCCGGGGCCGCGGTGAAATACCGCCTCGAAGAGATCCGCACGCTCGCGCGTTTCCTGCGGAAAGCGTCCGGCGACACCGATTGCTTCGACTCCGATTACGTTGCGTGCGGCGATTTCAACATCGAAGATGTGCGCCAGGTAATGGTGGAAGAAGGCGTACAGGCCAACCCGCTCCGCCAGCTTTTTTCCGCGCTGCTTTCCGAAGGGCTCATTGTGCCTGAAGACCTGCAGAAGTGCCCGAGCAACCTCACGCGCGACAGGCATTACGACCAGATCGCCTTTCATCGCTACAAAGACTCCACGCTGATCTACCGGCGCGGCGGCGTGATCGATTTCGTGGGAGCTGTTTTTCCCGAACTCCCGCTCAATAAGCTCCGCGACGCAATGTCGGACCACCTCCCGATGTGGGCGGTTTTCGAGACCCGGCCGGATAAAAAGCCGAAAAAGATTAATCTTTAGCCGTCCATCCCTGCGCCGTATCGGGTATCTGGTACCAGGTATCAGGACTGAATTCTGTCCCAAATTTCCACGCGTTTAGTCTCGATACCCGATACCCGATACCATTCTCACACATTGGAGCATTAATTCGCTATTAACCACCTGATTATCGAGGTTCTCAATAGGATGAATTGCACCCGTATCAATTCCCTGTTGTGCGCGTTATGCTACCGTCTTTACGCGAAATCCCGGCGTCTTTTGTGAAAAAACGACGTGCTATGAACCTTTCCCTGTGGAAATCCTCTGAATTCGGCATCTTCAGTACAAAGCGTTAACTTTGTAGATTAGGGATTAATATTGAAAAACAGGCGTTTATAGCTAATCGCGAAGGCGTTGACAGAAATGCGTACGAGGTATTTTACGTTGTGCTTCTGGGTGGTTGCGGCCGCCCTGTTGCTCGCATTCCCCCTGTCGGCGCAAGGTCCCTCCACCGAAGCCGAAGTAAAAACCAGGGCCGACAAGCTGTTTGAAGCGGAAGATTATCCCGCCGCCATGCCGCTCTATTCGCAGCTCCTGGCCAATCATCCTTCCGATCCGAATTTCAGCTACCGGTATGGCGTGTGCGTGCTTTACGGCAGCGCCGACAAGGACAAAGCGCTTCCGTTCCTCGAAAAAGCCGCGAAAAGCCCGGGCGTGGAAGCCGACGTATGGTTCTTCCTCGGCCGCGCATATCATTTGAATTACCAGTTCGAGCAGGCCATCGGCGCGTACAACAAATTCAAATCGCTGGGCGGCGCGAAAAAAACGGAAAAACTCCAGGTCGACAACCAGATCGCGATGTGCAAAACCGGGCGAAAGCTCCTGAAAGCGATCACCGACATCACCGTGCTCGACAAAGCCGAACTGAACGAAGCTGATTTTTTCAGGCGTTACGACCTGAATGGCGCAGGCTACAGCGGCCAGCTGCTTGTGAAGCCGGATGAGTTCAAAACATCCATCGATAAAAAGAAGGACGAGCAGTCCATCATTTTCCTTTCGGGCGAAAAGAACGAATTGTATTTCTCGTCGTACGGCGCGGATGAAACACAGGGAAAAGATATTTACGTGGTGCGCAAGCTGCCCAACGGCACCTGGGGCAAGCCGCAGAATGTCGGCTACCCGATCAACACGGAGTACGACGAAGATTATCCCTTCCTGCACCCGAACGGGAAAGCGCTGTATTTCTCCTCGAAAGGCCACAACAGCATGGGCGGATACGACATCTTCCGCGCCGAGCTGAACGAAGAAACCAACACCTGGCAAAAACCCGTCAACCTCGACTTCGCGATCAACTCGCCCGATGACGACATTCTTTTCGTGAGCGATTTCAACGAAGAGACCGCGTGGTTCGCTTCTTCGCGCAGCAGCCCGGAAGGACGCATGACCGTTTACCACGTCGTGATCGAACGCAAACCCGTGAGCATGTGCCTCATCGCCGGCGCATACACGCCGACGAACGGGGATAAGAACCGCAAGGCGACCATCACGGTGAAAAATGCGGAGACGAACTCCCCGGTCGGTGTGTACAAGAGCAACGAAGCTACCGGCGCGTATTTCATGAGCCTGCCCAACAACGGCGGGCGTTACACGTTTACCGTCGAGCACAGCGGCATTCACACGCAAACCGAAACGGTGTTCATTCCCCCACAGTACGAGATCAAAACGCTCAACCAGCGCATCGGCTACAACGACGTGGCCGGTGAAGCGCAGCTCTTCGTCATGACGGATTTCGACACGGATACGTCCATGCTCGACCCGACATTCTTGAAAGACAAAGCCAAGCTCGACATCAACCCGATGGAGACAACGCAGGTCGTTGACCTCGACAATCCCGGGCAGAAAGGCAGCACCATTCCCGAAGCAGGAGGAAACGACACCGGCTCGGGTACGCCTGTTGAAGACGACACCACCGAAAGCGTCGACCCCCCCGAAGGCGTTCCTTCTTCCGGCAGCGGCGTGACGAACCAGGAGCTGGTGAAAACAGCAATGGCCGACGCCGACCAGACGCAGTCTGAAGCCACCGACATGAAAGAGGCGGCCGACCGCGCGTTCCAGCATCTCGCAAGCCTCAACAAAGACGCTATCGCGCAAACCGCCAAAGCCGCCGACGCGAAAGCTGCCGCTGCTGCAATGCCTGAAGGGCCGGAGAAAACCGCCGCACAGGCAAAAGCGAACGAAGAGGAAGCAAAAGCAAATTCGCTGCAGGCGCAGGTCGTTGCCGCCAACGAAGTGACCAAAGCGCTCGAAACGGATGCGAAATTAAAACAGGAGGAAGCCGACAAGGCGAAACAATATGCGCAGCAGCTCGACAAAGCGCTGAACGGCAAAGACCCCAAAGCGCTCGACCAGGCCGCCGCGCTCGAAAAAGATCTTGCCGCAATGTCCGACTCGCGTCCGCAGGGACAGGAAACGGCGAAGAACCTCCGCGCGGAAGCCGGCAAAGCGCACGATGCGCTCGAAACTGCAAAGACCGGCGCGCAGGACCTGCGTGAGGAAAACGCCCAGAACGAAGAACGCATCCGCCAGCTGCGCGCTGAGCAGGCGAAAGAAAAAGACCCCGACCTGCGCCAGGGCATCGACCAGCAGATCGAAGGCATCAACGAAGACATTGCCGACAACAACAAGGAAATTAAAAAAGCCGACGCCGAGATTGCCCGCCTGCAGAGCATAGCCAACGATCTCGACAACCAGGTCGCCGCGGCAAACGCAATTCTTGCACAGTCGAAATCTTCTTCCATTCCCATCCCGCTTTCGCCCGAAGAGAAAAAAGCGATCGATGCAAACGCAACCGCTTACCAGCAAAGCATCGCTGAAACCGGCAGCACGCGCGTATTTGCGCCGGTTGCCGGCGGCACGCAAACTTCCGGCGGAACACAAACTTCCGGCGGAACCGATCCTGTAACCGGTGGAACACAAACTTCCGGCGGAACTGATCCTGTAACCGGCGGCACGCAAACTTCCGGCGGAACTGATCCTGTCACGGGTGGAACACAAACTTCCGGCGGCACCGATCCTGTAACCGGCGGAACGGATCCGCTGGTCAATGATTCCGCAGATTCCGATCCGGTTGCTGAAAATCTTGACGCGCCTTTCCTCGACGCACTGCAGCAGGCCGATACGATCCAGGACCCGGTAGCGCGTGAAAATGCAAAGGCGCAGGCATACACGGAGTGGAGTGCGAACATCGACAAGCAGGTGCAGGAGAAGAAAAAACAACTGGCGGCGACAAAGGACAAAGACGAGAAGGCGAAGATCAGCGAAGAGATCAAACAGTTGCAGGCGGCTTCAACGGAGAAGAAGCAGGATGCCAAAGCAAGCACCGCAGCTGCCCGCCAGGCGCAGAAAGACAAGGACGCGCAGCCCGTTGCGTCCATGGGCGAACAATTCACGGACAAGATTTCCGCCGCAGGCCAGTTGCCCACCGTGGCAGAGCAGGAGACCGCGAAAGAGCAGGTGTATACCGACTGGGCCGATTCGCTCGACGCGCAGGCCGCCGCAAAAGAAGAGCAACTGCTGAAAACCAAAAACAAAAAAGAGCAGGAAAAACTCAAAGACGAGGTGATGGCCCTCCGCAGCGAAGCCGATGAGAAACGCAATCTCGCCGACGAAGCAAAAACAAAAGCCGAAGCAGCCACAACCCTTGCCGCCGGTGGCACACAGCCCTCCACCGCAGGAACTGCCGACGTGAATGAAGTGAAATACGACGCGCCCGCCGCCGGAACCGCGCTCGACGATAAACAACGCCTCGACGACCAGGCACAGGCGTACCGCGAGAAGCAGGATTCGCTCACCACGCTCGCCGCTTCAGCTTCCGGACCTGAAAAAACAAAGCTGCTCGGCCAGGCCACCGAACAGCAACGCCTCGCATGGCAGAAAGATGAAGAAGCTTCCGCCAAACAGGGCGATGCCAGCAAAGCCCAGTTCGACGCCAACGCACAGCGCCTCGCGCCTTACAACGCCGCCGCGCTCACCAGCAGCGATCCCGGCGCAGCTACTGCATCATTGCTTGCCGACGAAGCACAGGCTCTTTTTGACCAGGCGCGCAAAGCCCGTGAGGAAGCCGCAAACGCGCCGGACAAATTCACACGCGACAACCTGCTGCACGACGCGGAAGAGAAAGAAGAAAAAGCATTGCAGAAGCAACAGCAGGCGCTCGCACGTTACGAGCAGAGCGGCCTGCAGCCCGTAGCCGGCACGAATCCTGTCACGGGCGGAACACAAACTTCCGGCGGAACTGATCCTGTAACAGGTGGAACGCAAACTTCCGGCGGAACTGATCCTGTAACAGGCGGAACACAAACTTCTGGTGGAACTGATCCTGTGACTGGCGGAACGCAAACATCCGGCGGAACTGATCCGGTGACAGGCGGAACACAAACATCCGGTGGAACTGATCCGGTGACAGGTGGAACACAAACTTCCGGTGGAACTGATCCGGTGACAGGCGGAACACAAACATCCGGTGGAACTGATCCGGTGA